>NZ_JBVAYX010000009.1:0-160167 GCF_055412825.1 Pseudarthrobacter linnaei | reverse complement strand
GGCGGTCGGGGCCGATGACCGGATTTACAGTGCGGATCCGAAGTCCGGGCAGGTCACGGTGACGAGTGTGGATGCCGGGGGTGCGGTGACGCATTCAGCGGTGAGTTCGTGGGACGGGCTCAAGGGTGCCGGGGATCTGCAGTTGGCGGTCGTGGGGGACCAGCCGGTGGTGCTGGATGCGGGGCGGGGGAAGTTGTTCCTGCCGGGCGGGCGTGAGTTGGCGTTGGCGGAGGCGCGGGATGCGAAGCTGCAGCTTTCGGGTCCGGCGGCGGATGCGGTGGCGGTCGCGACGCCGAAGGCGCTGCTGCGCCAGCCGCTGGATGGTTCGACGGCGAAGACGGTCACGTTCGGCGGGCAGGGTGTTCCGGCGGCGCCGGTGCAGCTGGCCGGGTGTGTGCATGCGGCGTGGTCGGGGGCGAACAAGTATGTCCGTGAGTGTGTCAATGATGCCGATGACAAGACCGTGGATGTGCCCAAGGCCAGTGCGTCGCCGTCGTATGCGTTCCGGGTGAACCGGGACCTGGTGGTCCTCAATGATGTGAATTCCGGCAATGTCTGGCTGGTCAACCAGAACATGCAGCTCGTCAACAACTGGGACGACGTCGTCCCGCCCAAGAACCAGTCCGATGACCAGGACCAGGAGTCGGCGGACACCAATACCGTCAACGTCCTGCCGGACCGCACCAAACCCAACCGGCCCCCGGAAACCAAGCCCGACGCCGTCGGCGTCCGTCCGGGCCGCACCACTATCCTGTCCGTGCTCGACAACGACTCGGACCCCGACGGCGACGTCCTCACCGCCTCCGTGGGCGACAAAGGCCCGGCGGCCGGCAGCCTCGAAAACATCTATGGCGGCACCGCCTTCCAGATCACCGTCCCGGCCGACGCGAAGCCGGGCACCGAAACCTTTGGCTACAACGCGGCCGACGGCCGCGGCCTCTCCGCCGCCGGCAGCATCACCCTGAACGTCGTCGGCCAGGACGCGAACCTTCCTCCCGTGTTCAAACGCGGCGAGCCCACCACCATCCTGGTGGAGCAGGGCAAAACCCTCAGCCAGAACATCCTCACCGACTGGACCGACCCCGACGGCGACGACCTCGTGCTGATGGACGCCAAGGCCGACAACGACCAGGACCAGGTCAAGGTCCGCCGCGACGGCCTGCTCACCTACCAGGACTCCGGCGCCGCACCGGGCAAGAAATCCGTCACCGTGACCGTCTGGGACGGCCGCGCCACCACCACCGGCAAGGTCGTCGTGAACGTCCAGCCTCCGGGCGCCCTGCAACCCGTGGTCAACGCCGACCACGTCACCGCCGTCGTTGGCCAGGACCTCGTGATCGCCCCGCTCAAGAACGACGTCGACCCCAACGGCGGCGCGCTGCGCCTGGCCCAGGTGGAAGCCGCCGGCACCGCCGAACTTGGTCCCGTGACCGACGGCGGAACCTTCACCTTCCGCAGCGGGACCCCCGGTCCCATCTACCTGACCTATATCGCCAGCAACGGCCCGCAAAGCAGCCAGGGCCTGATCCGCGTGGACGTCGAATCCGGCAAGGACGCCGGCAACCCGGTGGCCGTGCACGACGTCGCCCTCATGCCCGTCGGCGGCAGCGTGCTCCTGGATCCGCTGGCCAACGACTCGGACCCGTCCGGCGGCGTGCTGGTGCTCCAGTCCGTCCAGCTGCCCGAGAACGCGACCGCCTCGGTCAGCGTGATCGACCACAGCGTCCTGCGGATCACCGACATCGTCGGCACCAAGGACCCGTTCACCTTCCGCTACACCATGTCCAACGGCACCAAGTCGGCCACCGGCAGCGTCTCCGTGGTTCCCGTCCCGGCGCCCGCCGTCGTCGAGGCCCCGCAGCCCAAACCGGACGAGGTGAACGTGCGGGTCAACGACGTCGTCACCATCCCCGTGCTGGCCAACGACACCCACCCCCAGGGCGAGAAGCTCAGCGTGGAGGCCGTCCTGCCGCAGCCCGTCCCCGAAACGGACGGGAAGAGCTTCGTCTCCGAAAACACCCTCCGCTTCATCGCCGGCGCGGAGCCCAAGACCGTCCGCGCGATCTACAACGCCGTCGACCCGCAGGGCCAGAAGAGCGCCGCGGCCGTCACCATCCACATCCTGCCGCTGGAGGGCGCGGAAAACTCCCGCCCGCAGCCCAGGAACCTCACCGCCCGTGTGGTGGCTGCCGGGTCCGTGCGGATACCGGTGGAGCTCGACGGGATCGACCCCGACGGCGACTCCGTCCAGCTGACCGGGATCGACAGCACCCCGGCGATGGGCACCGCCACGGTGGGCAGCAACTTCATCGACTTCACGGCAGCCGGCGACGGCGCCGGCACGGACACCTTCCGCTACAAAGTGGTGGACCGGCAGGGCGCCGTCAACACCGGCACCGTGACCGTGGGCATCGCCCCGCGCGGGGACACGAACCAGTTGCCCACTCCGGTGGACGACGAGGTCAAGGTCCGCCCCGGACGGCAGATCGCCGTGGACGCCACCGGCAACGACTCCGACCCCGACGGAGACCAGATCCGGATCATCAGCGACGGCATCGAAGCCGCTCCGGAACTGCAGGCCACCGTCAGCAAGCAGTCCTCCCGCATCATCCTGCTCGCCCCCGGGGCAGAAGGGACCGTCAACGTGCGCTACTCCGTGGCGGACGACCGGGGCGCCACGGCGCAGGCCGCCATCGCCGTCAAGGTGCAGGCAGACGTGCCGCTGCTGGCCCCGATCGCCCGGGACGACCGGGTGACCTCCGCCCAGACGCTCGGCAAGACCGCCGTCGACGTTCCCGTCCTCAAGAACGACGAGGACCCCGACGGCGTCGGCGAGAACCTCAAAATCGCCACCGACGCCAAGACCGCCCGGCCCGGCGCCGAGGGCACCATGAATGTGGAGCTCACCGAACAGCCGCAGCTCATCCCGTACACGGTCGAGGACCTCGACGGCCAGAAATCCACCGCCATCATCTGGGTCCCCGGCGTTGGCCAACAGGTCCCCACCCTGGCCAAGGACGAGGTGATTGAACTCGTCGCCGGGCAGTCCGTCACCGTGGACCTCAAGGAATGGGTCAAGGTCCGTGAAGGACGCTCACCTCGGCTGACCCAGACCGACCGGATCAAACTGATCGGCTCTGACGCTTCGGACGCCGTGGCCGGCAACGGCACCGCCCTGAAATACACCGCCGGCCAGGACTACGTGGGCCCAGGCTCGCTCAGCTTCGAGGTCACCGATGGTTCCGGCCCGGACGACCCCGCCGGACTGAAGTCCACCCTCAGCATCCGCACCAAGGTGCTCCCGGACCCCAACCGGAACAACCCGCCGGTGCTGCTGGGCAGTGCGGTGGAGGTGCCCAAGGCGGACTCCACCACGACCGACCTGGGCAAACTGACCACCGACCCCGATGACGGCGACGTGGACAAGATGACGTACGAACTGGTCGGCGGTGTCCCGGCAGGATTCGACGCGGACATCAACGGGAAGACCCTGAAGACCTCCGCCAAGGACGGCACCGCCGCCGGCGCCACAGGAGCAGTCCAGGTCAAGGCCAAGGACCCCCGCGGGCTCGAGGCCACCGCCACCTACCAGCTGACCGCCACCGCCTCGAACCGGCCCAAACCCGTGGCCAACGACGATCTTGAACCCAACGCCGCCGCCGGCAAACCCGTCACCGTGCGGGTACTCGACAACGATGCCAACCCATTCCCGGAGACGGCACTGAAAATCGTGTCGGCTGTGACCGAGACCGGCCAGGGCTCCGCCGCCGTCGCCGGGGACACCGTCACCGTGACCCCGGCCGACGGGTTCTCGGGGACCATGATCGTGGCCTACACCGTGGCGGACAAGACCGGGGAGTCCTCGCGGAACGCGACGGCGCGGATCCGGCTGACGGTCAAGGACAAGCCGCTGGCGCCGACCACACCGCAGGCTGCGAGCGTGGGGGACGGCACCGCCTTGCTGAACTGGACGGCGCCCGCGGACCGTGGCTCGGCCATCACCAAGTACACGGTCTCCGGCGAGGGCGGCTACAGCCAGGACTGCCCGGCCAACTCCTGCACGCTCACCGGGCTGACCAACAACACCAAGTACCACTTCCAGGTCACGGCCACCAACGCCCTGGGCACCTCCGAGCGGTCCCCGGCATCGGCCGAAGTGCGCCCCGACGTCAAGCCGGACACCCCCGCCGCGCCCACGGTGAAGTTCGGCGACACACAGCTCACGGTGGCCTGGGCGGCCCCCGCGTCCAAAGGCTCGCCGGTCAAGTCCTACGACCTGGAGATCTCCCCGGCACCAGCCGGGCAGAACGCCCAGATCCAGAACCTCACCTCGGTGAACTACGTCTGGAAGGGACTCAAGAACGGAGTGGCCTACAAGGTCCGCGTCCTGGCCCGCAATGACGCCAAGGAGCCCTCCGAATGGAGCGGCTACTCGGCCGCCGAGACCCCTGCCGGTGTGCCCGTCACCCCGGCAGCGCCGAGCGCCAGCGAGGCCGGTTCCGTCGGCAGCCAGACCCAGCTGAAGGTGAACTGGACGGCCCCGAACAACAACGGCGACGCTGTTTCGGCCTACACGCTGACAACCCTGAACGGCGGTGCGCCCGTAGCAACCCAGCAGGTGTCCGGCACCATGCAGAACGTCACCGTGAACAACTCGGAGGCGAACTACACGTTCACGGTGTCCGCCACAAACAAGGCCGGAACCTCCGGGACGAGCGCCCAGTCCGCCGCCGTGCGCGCCGTGGGCAAACCCGCGATGGTGGGCCAGCCGTCGGCGACCCTCGTGGATACCGGCGGCGACGGCGGCAAGATTGACGTCCGCTTCGCCGCCCTCTCCGCAGAGCAGCGCAACGGCTCCAGCGCCGGTGAAATAACGTACAAGTACAAGCTCACGTCCGGCGCCGGCAGCGGGAACATCCCGGCCGGCGGCGGGGTGGTGGCCGCCCCCAACGGGACCGCCACCGCCGTGGTGGTCTGGGCAGTCTCCTCGAGGAGTTCCAGCACCGGCGACGGCAGCCCCGCCTCGGCTTCGGTGAACCCGTACGGACTCGCGTTCGCACCGGCCGTCACCGGAGCCAGCAAGCCCCAGGGCGACAGGTCCGTGTCCTGGACCTGGACCCAGCCCAACGGCAACGGACGTCCCGTCACCGGCTACCAGTACAGCCTCGACGGCGGCGGCTGGGTCGACACCGACCAGCGCTCCTTCTCCGCCGGTGCCGGCTACAGCGAAACCAAGACGCTGCGTGTCCGCGCCATCAGCGCGGGCCAGCCCGGCCGGATCGGCCAGGACAACTCCCGCAGCGGTTCGGAGCCGCCGCCACCGGTTCCGGTGTCCCAGATCCAGGTCGAGGCCAGCACCGTCAGGACGTGTCCAGGCAAACCGAACCAGACCGACACGTACTCGCCCGGTCCGCCGAAGGACTGCGGCGCCGGCTGGGTCGAACGGGCTGAGGGCAAGCTCGCCATCAACTGCACCAAGGACATCTACGGCAACGGCACCCCTTGGTACCGCGTCACCGAAGGCAGCCACCCGGGCTGGTTCGTCAAGTCCACCACCGTGGACCTCACCGGACCCCGCCCCGGCGGCTGCTGATGCGTCCAACTAGACTTACCGCCGGACACAGCAGGATTCCCTGCCGGCGGGCCACCCAGCACTTTCTCCCAGAACAGATTCACCCAGAACAGAAGAGGACCACCCCATGACCATGACCACCGAACAGGCCGAATGGTTTTCCGGCACCTTCGAGACGCTCGTCGCCAACGTAGGCCAGGCCGTCCTGGGCAAGACCCACGTCATCCGGCTGACCTTCACCGCAATGCTCGCCGAGGGGCATGTCCTCTTCGAGGACGCCCCGGGCACCGGCAAGACCATGCTGGCGCGGGCTCTCGCCGCCACCGTCCAGGGTTCGAACAACCGCATCCAGTTCACCCCGGACCTGCTGCCGTCGGACGTCACCGGTGTGACCATCTATGACCAGAAGACGCAGAAGTTCGAGTTCCACAAGGGGCCGATCTTCAACAACATCGTCCTCGCCGATGAAATCAACCGCGCCTCGCCGAAGACCCAGTCGGCGCTGCTTGAGGTCATGGAGGAATCCCGCGTCACGGTGGACGGCACCACGTACGAGGCCGGCCGCCCGTTCATGGTGATGGCGACCCAGAACCCGATCGAGCAGGCCGGCACCTACCGGCTGCCCGAGGCCCAGCTGGACCGGTTCCTGATGAAGACCTCCATTGGCTACCCCGATCACGCCTCCACGGTGCAGCTGCTCGGCGGCGCCAATCTCAAGGACCGCTCCAAGGACATCACCGCCGTCATCACCACCCAGGCGATTGCGGACATGGCGGACCTTGCCGCCACGACGCATGTGGACACCGCAGTGCTCGAATACATCGCCCGGCTGTGCGAGGAGACCCGCAACGCCCCGGAAACCCGCCTCGGCGTCTCCGTCCGTGGCGCCCTCGCCATGGTCCGCGCCGCCAAGGTCTGGGCCGCCAGCCAGGGACGGAACTTTGTGCTGCCGGACGACGTCAAGGACCTGGCCGCCGTCGTCTGGACCCACCGCTTCGTGATGGACCCGGAAGCCGAATTCTCCGGTGCCACCCCCGAGGCCGTGCTGACGCGCGTCCTCGCGGCGGTCGCCGCACCGCAGCAGCGTGCCTCCGTCGTCTAAAAGCGTCGGCTCATAGCACCGGCTAGCAGGCCGGCGGCAGCACCGACTGCCACCACGGGCACCCAAAACACCCAGTACGAACAAAGGCACCCATATGTCCTCCAGCACTCCGCTGACCCGGCTTGCTGAACGCCTGCAACGGCCCTTCCATCGGGACGGCCGGCCCACCCGGCTGCATCCCGGCTCCCTCTGGACCGAGGCCGGAAGCACGGCAGGCCTGGCCCTCGCCCCGGCCTGGCGCGCCGTCCGCGCGCTGTGGCTGCGCTACGTGTGGCCGGTCCTGTCCGTGGTGAGCCTCCTGGGCTGGTTCGTGCTGGCGGCCTCGATCCTGCTCTGGACCGTCGGCCAGGCGTTCGGCTGGCAGGAGGCCAAGGCGGCAGCGATCGCCGCGTTCGTCTTGTTCGTGCTCGCCGTCGGCTTCATCCTGGGCCGCTCCTCCTACGGCGTTGTCCTGGATCTGGCGCGAACGCGGGTGGCGGTGGGGGACAGCGCCGTCGGCAGTATTGCGGTCTCCAACACCTCCGCCCGGCCACTGCTGGCCGCGGACCTGGAACTCCCTGTCGGGGCCGCCACGGCGGTGTTCCACCTGCCACGGATGAAACCCCGGCAGGTCCATGAGGACCTGTTCACCATCCCCACCGCCCGCCGCGCCGTGATTGTGGTGGGCCCGGTCCGCTCCGTCCGCGCCGACCCGCTGCACCTGCTGCGCCGCCAGGTGCTCTGGACCGAACCCGAGGACCTGTTCGTGCACCCGAAAACCACGGCGCTGGCCGGCTCAGCCGCCGGATTCATCCGCGACCTCGAGGGCATGCCCACCACCGACCTCTCCAGCGCCGACGTGTCCTTTCACGCGCTGCGCGACTACGTGCCGGGCGATGACCGGCGGCACATCCACTGGAAGACCACGGCCCGCACCAACAAGCTCATGGTCCGCCAGTTCGAGGAAACCCGCCGCGCGCACCTCGCCATTTCGCTGTCCATCAACACGGACGAATACGCCTCCGAAGAGGAGTTTGAACTGGCCATCTCCGCCGCCGCCTCGATCGGACGTCAGGCCATCCGCGAACAGCGTGACCTCGATGTGCTCACCCAGAAGGGCCCGCTGCGCTGCGAAACCGGCCGCAACATGCTCGATGACATGACGCGGATCGTCGGCGCGGCACAGCGCAGGACCGCCGTCGACCTCGCCCGGAGCCTGGCGGACACCGTCCCCAACGCCTCTGTGGTGTTCCTGATCGTGGGCAGCAACATCACCGCCTCCCAGCTGCGCTCCGCCTCGGCCGCGGTGCCCCTGGGCGTCCGCACCATCGCCGTCCGGCTCCAGTCCGGCGCCGCCCCGGCCCGGGCCACCATCGGAGACCTGACCGTGCTGACCCTCGGCGACCTCTCTGACCTGGCCATCGTGCTGAGGAAGGCGGCAGCATGAGAACCGCAACCCCGCTCCGCCCCCGCAACCACGCGCCGGCTGCGAAACGTTCCGGCTTCACCGGCGGCCAGCCGCTCTGGCACTTCGGGCTCGATGCCGGTGCCCTCACCGTGTTGCTCGGCCTGGGCGTGCTCGGCTTCAGCCTCAGCTTCGGCGGCGACCCCTACTACCTGGTCGCGGGCTTCGGCGGCATCCTGCTGGGCCTGGCCCTGGCGGCGGCCGCGGTGCATTTCGGGCTCGGGCTCCTGATCACCGCAGCCCTGACCCTTGGCGTGTACCTCGTTCTCGGCACGGCCCTGGCCGTCCCGGAGGCCTCCTTCGCCGGGGTGCTGCCCACTTTCGATTCGCTGCGCACCCTGCTGCTCGGCGTGGTGTTCGCCTGGAAGGACATGCTCACCGTCGGCGTGCCGGTCGGCACCGCGGGCGGCACCCTGATTGTGCCGTTCCTGAGCTCACTCCTCACCGCGCTGGCAGCCGGGTTGCTGATCTGGCGGCTCAAGAGCCCGTACTGGCCGCTGCTGCCGGTGCTTGTCCTGTTCGTCACCGGCATCGCCTTCAGCACGAACGCCGGGTTCCTCACGGTGGAACGCGGCATCTCTCTCACCGTGGTCGCGATCGCCTGGGCCACTTTCCGCCGCGACGCACTGCGCCGCAGCGACACCCGCACGGTCTCCGTCAACCGGCTGGAGACGGACGAGGCCACCGCCCGGGCCGCCACGCTCCGCCGGCTGGGCACCGCCGCCGCGGTGATCGCCGTCGCCGTGGCGGTCACCGCCGTCGCTTCCCCGCTGGTCACCGCCAGCGACGACCGCCGCGTGCTGCGCAACACGATCGTCCCGCCGTTCGATCCCAAGGACTACGTGACGCCGCTGGCGAGCTTCCGCAACTTCGTGAAGGACAAAAAGGACGACAACTTCTTCGTCGTCAAGGGCTTGCCCAGGGATGCCCGGGTGCGCCTCGCCGCGCTCGACTCCTTCAACGGCACGAACTACAACATGGACCCGAACGGCTCCGGCAGCTTCAGCAAGGTGGGCGACGCGAAATCCCTCAACACCCTGGCCGACTCCACCGGGATTGTGCCCAGCAATAACTACACCCTGGACATCACGATCGAGGACTATCAGGGCTACTTCCTGCCCGGCGGCCGCAAGACCACCGGCATCAGCTTCGCCCCCGACAGCTCCGGCGCCGCGTCCGGCCTGTACTTCAACGCCGGCACGGACACGGCCGTGACCACCAAGGGTCTGGCGAAGGGTGATGCCTACCGCGTCCAGGTGGCCGATCCCGCCACCCTGGAGCACGGGCAGCTGACGCAGTACGACTTCGCACCGATGTCCCTGCCGGACCCCGCCGAAGTGCCGCCCGTCGTCGGGTCCCAGGCGAACGACCTCGCCGCTGATGCCCCCACCGCTATTGACCGGGTGCGCCAGATCGAGGCCCACTTCCAGAAGAAGGGCGCCTTCAGCAACGGCCTGATCGCCGACGGCCAGCTGCCCAGCGTCTCCGGCCACGGCGCCAACCGTGTCCGGAGCCTGCTCACCGCCAAGCAGATGCTGGGCGACGACGAGCAGTACGCCGTGGCAATGTCGCTCATGCTGCGCCACCTCGGCATCCCCTCCCGCGTGGTGATGGGGTTCTACCCGGATCCGAAGAGCCCTGAAAACGGCGCCGGCGAAGTCAAGATCACCGGCAAGGACGTCCACGCCTGGGTCGAGGTCGCCTTCGACCGCGTGGGCTGGGTGTCCTTTGATCCCACCCCGCCGAAGGACAATGTGCCGATCCCGCCGGATCCGGAGAACAAGTCCAAGCCCAAGCCGCAGGTGCTGCAGCCGCCGCCCCCGCCGCAGGAACCCGCGGACCTTCCGCCCGACTCCTCACCGGATGCGCTCGATGCCGACGAGAAGAAGAACAACCCCTGGCTCTTCTGGGGCCCCCTCCTCGCGGCGGTCGGCCTGGCGCTCATCCCGATCGCGATCCTGGCGCTGCCGCTTCTGCTGATCGCACTGCTCAAGTCCCGCCGTCGGAAGGTCCGCTTCAGCGAGGGCCCGCCGGCGCAGCGCGTCGGCGGCGGCTGGAACGAAGTCGTCAGCCTCGCGACGGACCTCGGCGCCGGGGTGGACAGCCGCGCCACCCGGCGCGAGTCCGCCGTCGTGCTCGCCGGTGCGTTCCCGGCCGCCGGCGGAACCACCACGCTGCTCGCCAACCGGGCCGATGCGGCGATCTTCGGCGCCGGCCAGCCCAGCGAGGACCAGGTGCGGCAGTACTGGGAGACCGTGGACGGCTCGCTCAAGGAGATGACCGGAACGCTTGGCTTCTGGGGCCGGCAACGGGCCCGGTTCTCGCCGCGCTCCCTGCTGGCCGACGGCCAGGCCGCGCTCAAACTGCGGGGCCTCCAGCCAGGCCGGACCGGACAGCCGGGCCGGATGCGCGCGGCGCCCCCCGGTCCGGAAAGGCCTGCCGGTACAGTGGAGTCCGGTCCGCCGGCGGCAGCCGACCTTGACGCTGCTGCCAATACCCCGGCCGACAACAGCCAGACCGCCAGGGAGAACCGCAACACGCCATGACCGACGACGCCGAACTCTGCCCGCGCTGCCAGCAGCCGCTCCGCCGCGGGGCCGCTTTCTGCACCTCCTGCGGGACGCCACTGAGCAACCGCTCCGCGCGGAACGTCCGCAATGTGCGGGAGGCTCCCGCGGCCCGGGACCCGCAGGAGATCCATCCGCGGGGTCCCGGCGGCGCGGACGGCTGGAACCCCACCGCCGGGCACACCGGCTTGATCCCCGGTAGTATCCCCGTAACGCAGGGTCCAGCCACGGGCCGCGAACCAGGGGGAAGAGCTTCCATGCCGACCAAGCTTGAACTGGTTCCTGCCGCTGCCGGAAAGCGGCTCGGGGCCGCAGTGCTGGACTGGCTGCCGCCGGTTACTATCCTGGCGATCCTGCTGGCGATCGGCTTCGCCGGAGTCACCAGGAGGCAAAGCGGGGGCTTCATCGTCTATGACACCTCGTCCCTGGTGCTGTTCGGCGGCATCGGCGCGGGCCTCACGCTGATTTACACGGCGGTTCTCGCCACGCTCGAAGCCCGTTCCGGCGCGACCCCCGGCAACCGGCTGATGGGCATCCGCAGCACGGATGCCGACGGCTGCGCCCCGGGTGGGGGAGCGGTGTTCCTCCGCGGCCTCATCACCGGCGCCGGCGTGCTGATCGCCGTGGCCGCCGCCGCCGCGGTCGTGATCTTCCAGTGGTTCGGCGTCGCCCTGCTGGTGCTGGGACCGCTCCTGTCCCTGGGCTCGGCCTGGGCTGTCCTCGTGGTGCTCTCCAACACCTGGGACCGCAACGGCCACCTCCGCGGCTGGCACGATACGGCCGCCAAGACCCTCGTCTTCGACATCAAAGCCGGACGCAATCCGATCACCACCGGCGGCATCCAGGGCCCGTACAGCTTCGCGCCGATGGACCTCCCCCCGGTGCAGCAGGTCCTGTCGCCGCTGGCAGCGGGAGCGGCCGCCGCAGCTGCCGCGCCGGCCACCGCCCCGGTTGCCCCGGCGGCTCCGGCGGAGCGCAATCCCAACCAGTGGCAGCCGCCCGCAGCGCCCGCGCCCGCCGTCGGCCACCGGCCCGCCGCCGGAGAGCAGCCCGTTCCCCACGCCGCATCGTTCGCGCCGCCCGCCACGGGCTTCCGGCAGGGCGCGCACCCCGACGACGACCACGACCGTACCCAGGTCCGGGGCGATACACACGCCCCGGTCACTGTGGCGATGCTCCGGATCCGGCTGGACGACGGCCGCGACATCGAACTGGACCGCACCGTGCTGATCGGCCGGAACCCCGCCGCACACCCCGGTGAGGATACCGCGCAGCTCGTGCCGGTCGCCGATCCCGGCCGTTCCATTTCCAAGACGCACCTGCACCTGCTTGCCGGCAACGGGGGGGTCTGGGTCACTGACCGCGAATCCACCAACGGCAGCTCCGTCACCACTCCGGACGGTATCCGTACCGCCCTCGCGGCGGGGGAGCCCACCCACGTCCGCCCCGGGTCCACCGTGCACTTCGGTGACCGCTCCTTCTACTTAGGACAGGCATGATTCCCCAGCCGGACGCCGTTCCCACCCCAGTTAACTCCGACGCTGTCCCCGTGCCGGCTGTGGGCAGCCCCCCGGGCCTGCGGCTGAACGCAGGCTACGGCACGGACCGCGGCCTGCGCCGCGAAATGAACGAGGATTCCTTTATTGCCTCCGATCCCGTCTTCGCTGTCGCGGATGGCATGGGCGGGCACGAGGCCGGTGAGATTGCCAGCGGCATCTGCGTCCGCACGCTTGCCCGGATCCCGCAGCTGGCCAGCGGCGGGCGGGACGCGACCGCCGGCGTCGTGCAGGAGCACCTGCTGATGGCAGACGAAAGCATCCGCGAGGCCACCGGCGCCCGCGCCGGGACCACGCTGTCCGGCCTTGTGGTGGTGGAGCAGATGGGGGTCCCGTACTGGCTGGTCCTCAACATCGGCGACTCCCGGACCTACCGGCTCACGCAGGGCAAGCTGAAACAGGTCAGCGTCGACCACTCCGAGGTCCAGGAACTCGTGGACGCCGGACAGATCAGCCAGGCGCAGGCCGCCGTGCACCCGCGCCGCCACGTCGTCACCCGTGCGCTTGGCACCGGCGACGAGATTGAAGCCGACTACTGGCTGCTGCCCATCGAGGAGGGGGACAGGATGCTGGTCTGCTCCGACGGGCTCAACGGCGAACTCGACGACGAGCACATCTCCAGGATCCTGCGCTCCCAGACGGAACCGCAGGCAGCCGTGGATGAACTCATCCAGGCAGCCCTGCGCAGCGGCGGCCGGGACAATGTCACCTGCATCGTCGTGGATGCCACCAATGTCAACAACGACGACGGCACCGCCCGGACCGCGCCCCGCAGCGCCGCCGCGGCGGAGGACGAGGACACCCTGCCGAGGACCGATGCCCTGGACCTGGCGCCCAACGGGGAACAGGTTTCCGAAGTGCCGGTTTCCGAGGTGCCGGTTTCTGAAGGACAGGTTTCTGAAGGACAGGCTTCTGGAGGACAGGGCAAGGACCCGCATGATGGCAAGTAACCCCGCAGCTGCCGCGCGCTACACTCCCGGCAGCTGGCTTGGAGTGGTGCGCTCGGGCACCGTGGTGCTGCTGAGCCCGGACAGCGCGCCGGCACTGGTGGACTCACTGTGGGAGCTGCTGGCCACCGGTCCCGAGGCGCATGAGGTGCTTGATGCCGTGTCATCGGCCTCGGGCGGTTCCCTCGCCCGGCTCCCATGGTTCGCGATCGTGGCCTGCCGCGGCTCCATCCAGGTGTTCCTGCGCGGCGAGATCGACCTCACCGTGGACCTGCCCTCCGGCCCGGTGGACCTGAGCGGCCGCGAGGTCACCACCTGGACGGAACGGCGCTTCGCAGCGGCCGACGGATTCAGCCTGACCGTCCCCGGTGCCGACGCCGCCCGCACCACCGGCGCCGCTGCGGATCTGCCGCTGGCTGACGGGGTGGTCCTGCTCCAGGGCCTGCGGGTGGACTTCACCGGTGTCGCCGTCCGGTCTGCAGCCCCGGCGGCCCCTGCCGCGGCGACCACGGCGGTTATGGCCGGTCCGGTTGCAGCGGACGCCGCGGCAACGGCCGGGGACGAGGCAGCGACAGACGAAACAGCGGCGGACGACGCGGCGGTGAAGGACGCGGCGGTGGCCGACGCGGCAGTGGAGGACGAAGTCCTGGCAGCCGCCGAAGCAGACATCGCGGCCGGGCCCAGCGAGCACGGTGCCTCCGCGGAGACCGTGCTGGAGTTCCCCGGTGAGGACCTCGAACTCGGCGGAACCCTGCACGGTGAACCGGAACCGGAACCGGTCCCCGGTTCTGATCCCAATCCCAATCCCGAATCCGAATCCGAACCCGATCCCGAACCGGAACCCGAACCGGAAGTGGCGCCGGACTCCGACACCGCAGCGGCCGGGCGTGAGCCTGAACCGTCCGCGCAGCAGCCGGCCGCGGCTCCGGAACCGGCTGAACAGGAGCCGACCGGCAGCTACGACCACCTCTGGGAACAGACGGTGATGCGCAATATCGAAGACGCCGCCGTCCGCGAGGACCCCGACGCCGAACCCGCGGTCGAGTCCGCCGCAGACTCCAGCAGCACCGACTCCACCAGCGCCGACTCCACCAGCGCCGACTCCACCAGCGCAGAGCCGGCACCGGCCGACGCGATGGAGGCCGCAGAACCCGAGGCTGCCCCCGCTCCCGCGCCGGAACCGCCCGCGCCGCCGCGCCCGGCGCTGCCCACCGGGCTGATCGACTCCGTCCCCTGGCACACCGGCGGCGACCGACGGTCCCAGACATCCCAGGTGCCCGGGGCCTCCCGGGCGTCCCCGCCGGCGTTCGCGTCTGCCCCCGCGGCGCTGCCGCCGTCGGCTCCGCAGCCGCCGGTCCCGCAAATGCCTGACCCTCAGCCCGAAGCTGATGCCGACCATGACGGCCAGACGATCATGAAGAGTGACCTCGCAGGGGCCGGCGCGCAGCGCCCGCCCACGGGGCCGGCTACCGAACCGGCCACCGGACCCATGGTGCTGGCCCGTGTCTGCCCGCAGGGCCACGCCAACCCCTCCACCTACTCCCAGTGCGGCCGCTGCGGCCAGCCGCTGCCCGGCGACGGTGTCCAGGTCCGGCGGCCCGGCCTGGGCAGGATGCGGCTGTCCACCGGCGAGCTGATCGACCTTGACCAGTCACTCATCGTGGGACGCCAGCCCTCGGTCTCGCGCGTCCAGGGCGCCGTGATGCCCAAACTGATCCAGGTGGCAAGCCCGAGCGGGGACATTTCCCGCTCGCATGTGGAGGTCCGGCTCGAAGGCTGGCACGTCATGCTGTGCGACCTCAAGGCCACCAACGGCACCGTGCTCGTGCGCGAGGGCCAGCCCCCGCGCCGGCTGGCGCAGGGCGAGATGGCGATCCTGCTCGACGGTGACATCGCAGAAGTCGGCGACGGCATCTCGCTGCGCTTTGAGGAGATCCCGTGAGTTCAAAACGGCCAGTGGCCCCGCCGCCAGTCATCCCGGGCTTCACGTACATCAGCCTGCTCGGTTCCGGCGGCTTCTCCGATGTCTATCTCTACGAACAGGACCGGCCGCGCCGCAAAGTGGCCGTCAAGGTCCTGCTCTCGGACCTGAAAACCGAAGGTGCCCGCCGCCGCTTCGAATCCGAAGCCAACCTCATGGCGCAGCTGTCCTCGCACCCGTACATCGTGACGATCTTTGAAGCCGAGATCACCGACTCCGGGCATTCCTACCTCGCCATGGAGTACTGTTCCCGGCCCAGCCTGGACGTCCGCTACCGGCGGCAGCGCTTCAGCGTGGACGAGGTCCTGGCCATCGGCATCCAGGTGGCGTCCGCCGTCGAGACCGCCCACCGGGCCGGGATCGCGCACCGGGACATCAAGCCCGCCAACATCCTGGTCACGGACTACAACAGGCCCGCCCTGACGGACTTCGGCATCTCCGGCACCCTGGCCGGGGACGCGGACGAGGACGCGGGCATGTCCATCCCGTGGTCCCCGCCGGAGCAGTTCACCGGCCACCACGTCGACGGCGTCCTGGTGGACGTCTGGGCGCTCGGCGCCACGCTCTACACCCTGCTGGCCGGACGGTCCCCGTTTGTGCTGCCGGGGGCGGACAACTCCCAGCGTGAGCTGATCTCACGGATCACGAACCTGCCGGTGCCGAAACTGGGCCGCGCCGACGTGCCGGAATCCCTGGAACTGGCGCTCTCGACCGCAATGGCCAAGTCCGCTTCCTCCCGCTACTCCTCGGCGCACGCCTTCGCGCTGGCCCTGCAGCGGATCCAGGCCGAACTGAACCTCTCCGTGACATCGTTCGAAGTCCTGGAGGAGCCGGGCGCCGAGGAAAACCAGCCGGACGACGGCTTCGAGGAAACCCGGGTCCGCAGCGTCGCCGCGATCGATCCGGACGCCACCGGCAACGCCCCCACCTTCCCGGCCAGGTTCCCCGGCACGGACACGCGGTCCACGCTCGATAACGCCACCGCCTTCAACAACGCCGCCGCTTTCAACAACGCCACCGCCCTCAACGAATCAACCGCCTCCAACAATGCAACCGGGCAGCGCCCGGCGCTGCCCGGCTTCGCTCCGCCCGGCGCCGACCGGGCCGGCGACACACGGACTCCGGGCACCCGTGATGCCGCCTCCGAGGACGACCTTGCGGCCACCGTTAACCGTTCCAGCGCGGCGGCTCCCGCCAGTGACCGTGACGCGGGGGCAGAGGAGCAGCCGGCCGGCCACGGCCACCGCAAGCTGCTGCTCTCCATTGTCGGCGGCACCGTCCTGGTGGCCGCCGTCGCCCTCGGGGTCGTGGCCGGCACCACCCGGCCCGAGCCGGCGCCTAAAGCCACGGACCAGGTCAGTAAACCGCCCGCGGATGCCCTGGACAACGGCACCGTGCCGGACGTCACCGGGCTGGCCGGGGCGGCCGGTCCGGCCGGGAAGGTCAGCTTTAGCTGGACCAACCCGCAGCCAAAAACCGGCGACAGCTACAAATGGCGGGTCCACACGCTCAAGGGCGGGGGAGAGTACCAGTCGTCCGCCGGGCCCGCCGCTGAAATCGCAGCGAACCCGGCCGAACCCAGCTGCATCCAGGTCATGATCGTCCGCAGTGACGGGGCTTCCTCGCCGCTGGGCCCGGATTCCATCGCCTGCGTCCCGAACTAGCAGTACCAACGACTTTCCAGAAAGGCACGGACTATGGGGGATCTGGCAATAGATTTCTGCGGCGAGTGGCATGAACCCTCGGACGAGGACGTCTTCAGCATCGGCCGCGAAGGCGACCTGGAGGTGGACGACAACCCGTACCTGCACCGGCAGTTCCTGCAGATCGCCCGCTATGACGGCATCTGGTGGCTGAGCAACGTCGGCAGCATGCTCTCCGCGACCATCGCCGATGCCTCCGGCGGGATGCAGGCGTGGCTCTCTCCGGGCGCCCGGATTCCTCTGGTCTTCAGCCACACCAACGTCATCTTTACCGCGGGCCCGACCACCTACGAGTTCGCCGCGCACCTGCGGACCCCCGCGTTCCGGCAGGAATCCCGGGACGAGGACAGCGGCGGTGACACCACGATCGGCCCCGTGCTCTTCACCACCTCGCAGAAGGCCCTGATTGTGGCCCTCGCCGAACCCATGCTGCGGCGGGAAGGGACCGGCTTCAGCGCCATCCCGTCCTCGGCCGACGCCGCCAAAACCCTGGGCTGGGCCCTGACCCGGTTCAACAGAAAGCTGGACAACGTGTGCGACAAGCTCGACAAGGTGGGGGTCGCTGGCCTGCGGGGCGGCGGCGGGAAACTCGCCACCAACCGCCGCGCGCGGCTCGTGGAACACGCCGTCACCTCCCACCTGGTGACCCCAGCGGACCTGCATCTGCTGGAACAGCACGACACCGTACAGCAGCCCGCTGACAAGCAGACCCCTGGAAAGCAGCCCGCCGAAAAGCGGACCGCCGTATATCAAATGACTGAAGAACTGACTGGAGTTCACCAAGCGTGAGAATCCGACTGACGCTGCGCCGCGATCCGGCCGATGCCAAAGACCTCGCCGTCACCGTTGACGGGCTGGCCACCGTGGCGGACATCGCCACCCAGCTTTGGGCGGCCGATCCGGCACGGCGGGGGACCCCGCCGCCGTCGACCCTGTCCCTGAGCATCGAGGAGGCCTTCGCCGCGGGCGGCATGAAGGGCAGCATCCTGGACCGCAAAGACAACCTGCTCGAATCCGGGCTGCGTCCGGGCTCCATCGTCTCGCTGACCCAGCTCAGCGAGCAGTTCGAGACGCCCGGCGCGAACCGGGGACCGGCCGCGGCGACGCTGCGCGTGCTCTCCGGGCCGGACGTCGGACGCGAATTCTCGCTGCCGTCGGGCACGAGCTACATCGGTCGGGACCGCGACGTCGACATCCGGCTCACGGACCCGCTGACCTCCAAGCGGCACGCCCGGATCACGGTCGGCGAGACGGTCGAGATCGTGGACACGAATTCGGCCAACGGGCTGCTGATGGACGGGCTGCCGGTCACCCGCGCCACACTGAACTCCTCGGACACCGTGGCCCTGGGCGACACCACCGTCTCGGTGGTCTCGCTCGGCACGGGCCACAGCTCCGCCCCGAGCTCGCCGCTGATCGACTTCAACCGCTCGCCGCGGGTGGTGCCCCGGTTCGAGCAGCAGAAACGGATGCTCCCGGCCGGGCCCAAACGCCAGGAGCACCACGCGTTCCCGTTCATCATGCTGCTCGCGCCGCTGATGATGGGCGGCATCCTGTTCGCCGTCACGCGTAACGTGCTGTCGGTCGTGTTCATGCTGATGATGCCGCTGTTCATTGTGGGCCACTACGTGGACCAGAAACTGCAGGCCAAGCGGGAGCGCAAGGAACAGCTCAAGCAGTTCCGCGAGTCCATGGCCGCCTTCCGGACGGACATCACCCGGCTGCAAAACGTGGAACGCTCGGTCCGGCTGCAGGAAGCACCCTCGGTCAGCGACACGGTCGACTCGATCTACAAGCTCGGCCCGCTGCTCTGGACCCACCGGCCCGAGCACACCGGTTTCCTGGGACTGCGCTTCGGACTGGGCACCGCGCCCTCGCGGATCCAGTTCGAGGAGCCCAACAGCAACGACACCGAGGCCGAATACATGGCCGAAATCCAGGAGTGCATGGCGCAGTTCCGGGACATCGAAGGCGTGCCGATCGTCTCGCAGCTGCGCTCCGCCGGGTCCTTCGGCCTCGCCGGGTCCCGCGGCCTCGTCGACGACGTGGCCCGCGGCATGGTCCTGCAGCTCGTTGGCCTGCACTCGCCCGCGGAAGTGGTCCTGGCCGCCATCACTTCGGCGCAGTCGAAGGAACGCTGGGAATGGCTGCAGTGGCTGCCGCACGTCGGCTCCGGCCACAGCCCGCTCAGCGGCGACCACCTCGCCGCCGGCCCCGCGGGCGGTTCGGCCCTGCTGTCCCGGCTGGAAGACCTGATTGACCAGCGGGAGGCCGCCTCCCAGACCCCGCGCCCGGCTCTGCGGCCCGGCGTCGACCCGCTCAGCATGGACCTTCCGGAACCGCTGCTGCCCACCGTGCTGGTGGTCGTCGAGGACGACGCCCCGGTGGACCGCGGCCGGCTCACCCGGGTCCTCGAGCGGGGCCCGGACTCCGGGGTGCACGTGATGTGGGTGGCGTCCTCGGTGCAGCAGCTTCCGGCCGCCTGCCGGGACTTCATGGCCGTCGACGGCGACCACGGCACCACCACCGGCCAGGTCCGGCTCGGCCGGCACGCCTTCCCGGTGAGCTGCGAAAGCCTCGACGCCGGCCTTGCCGCCCAGCTGGCCCGCATGCTGACGCCCGTCGTCGACGTCGGCAAGCCGCTGGAGGACGACTCCGACCTGCCGCGTGCCGTGTCCTACGCGACCCTGATCGGCAAGGACTTCCTGGACAACCCGGCGGCCGTGGCCGAGCGCTGGACCGAAAACAACTCGGTCCGGGCCTCCGCCGTGCCCAACCGCAAGGACAACGGCACGCTCCGGGCCCTGGTCGGCTCCAAGGGCATCGAACCGCTCTACCTCGACCTCAAGAACGAGGGCCCGCACGCCCTCGTCGGCGGCACCACCGGCGCCGGCAAGTCCGAGTTCCTGCAGTCCTGGGTGATGGGCATGGCCGCCGCCTACAGCCCGGACCGGGTGAGCTTCCTCTTTGTCGACTACAAGGGCGGCGCCGCATTCGCGGACTGCCTGCACCTGCCGCACACCGTAGGTCTGGTCACTGACCTCTCCCCGCACCTGGTCCGCCGCGCGCTGACCTCGCTGCGGGCCGAGCTGCACTACCGGGAACGGCTGCTGAACCGGAAAAAGGCCAAAGACCTGCTGGAACTCCAGCGCGAAGCGGACCCGGAAGCGCCGCCGTACCTGATCATCATCGTGGACGAGTTCGCGGCGCTCGCCACTGAGGTGCCGGAGTTCGTCGACGGTGTGGTGGACGTCGCCGCCCGCGGCCGGTCCCTGGGCCTGCACCTGATCCTGGCCACCCAGCGGCCGGCCGGCGTGATCAAGGAAAGCCTGCGCGCCAACACCAACCTGCGGGTGGCGCTGCGGATGGCCGACGTGGATGACGCGATCGACATCCTTGGCGTGCCGACGGCTGCCTACTTCGACCCGTCCATTCCCGGACGCGGCGCCGCCAAGACCGGCCCCGGCCGGATCCAGGGTTTCCAGACCGGATACGCCGGCGGCTGGACCACCGAGAAGCCGCAGCGGCCGCAGATCGAGATCGTCGAGATGGCCTTCGGCTCCGGCCCGGCCTGGGCCGCCCCGGCGCCTGAGACTCCGGTGAAGGAAGAGGCCGCGGGCCTGAACGACATCGCCCGGATGACCGCCAACATCATCAAGGCCGCCGACGTGCTCTCCATCGACCCGCCGCGCAAGCCCTGGCTGGACGAACTCGCCACCACCTACGACTTCTCCCGGCTGCCGAACCCGCGCACGGACGAACGGCTGCTCCTCGGGGTGGCGGACGACCCCGCGCACCAGGACCAGCCCACGGTGTTCTACGAGCCGGACCGGGACGGCAACATGGCCATCTACGGCACCGGCGGCTCGGGCAAGTCCGCGGCCCTGCGCGGCATTGCCATCGCTGCCGCGGTCACCCCGCGCGGCGGGCCGGTGAACGTCTACGGCATCGACTGCGGCTCCTCGGGGCTGAAGATGCTCGATGAGCTGCCGCACGTCGGCGAGATCATCAACGGCGACGACGTCGAACGCGTCGGCCGGCTGCTGCGCTGGCTCCGGGACCTCGCCGATGACCGCGCTGCCCGCTATTCGGAAGTCCGCGCGTCGACCATCGTGGAGTACCGGACCATCGCCGAACGGCCGGAGGAAAAACGGATCTTCGTGCTGGTGGACGGCATGTCCGCGTTCCGCGAGGCCTACGAATACAGCAAGCTCTCGGCGCTGTGGGACATCTTCCTGCAGCTGGCCACTGACGGCCGTCCGCTGGGCATCCACCTCGTTGTCAGCGGGGACCGGCCCAACTCCGTGCCGGCGTCGCTGCTGGCCTCGATCCAGCGCCGCCTGGTGCTGCGGCTCTCCTCCGAGGACGACTACCTGTCGATGGATGTGCCCAAGGACGTCCTGGGCCAGGCCTCGCCTCCGGGCCGCGGCCTGCTGGGCAACCTTGAGGTGCAGCTCGCGGTGCTCGGCGGCAACTCCAACCTGGCCGTACAGGCCCGCGAGGTGCACAAACTCACCGAGGCCATGCTGCGCCAGGGCGTCGAACGCGCCCCGCAGATCGAGCGCCTGCCGGACCAGATCGACCTCGACATCCTGCCCGCCGGCAGCCCGGACCTGCCGGTGATCGGCGTCGACGACGAGACGCTCCA
Organism: Pseudarthrobacter linnaei; assembly: GCF_055412825.1. Classification (NCBI taxonomy): domain Bacteria; kingdom Bacillati; phylum Actinomycetota; class Actinomycetes; order Micrococcales; family Micrococcaceae; genus Pseudarthrobacter; species Pseudarthrobacter linnaei. The sequence continues at coordinate 138,647 of NZ_JBVAYX010000009.1, read as the reverse complement.
GCCCGCCGAGATCCTGGCCAAGGGCCCGCTGCTGCTGGCAGGCCCGCCCGGCTCCGGCCGCACCGTGGCCCTGGTGACCCTGGCCTACGCGCTGCGCCGTTCCAACCCCGGCGTCGAACTGCTGTACATCGGCTCCCGGCGCTCCGCTGCGGCGTCCCTGAAGCTCTGGGACCGCTCCATGGTGGGCCCGGACGACGTCGAGGAAGCCATCGATGAGCTGGTGGACTACTCCACCGGCACCCCGGGCAAGCTCGCGATCTTCATCGAGGGGCTGACCGACTTCACCGACACGGGAGCGGAATCCGGGATTGAACGGCTCATCACCGCCTCCATCAAGGCCGAACAGTGGGTGGTGGGCGAATCCGAGACCTCCACCTGGTCCTCGGCCTGGTCCCTCGCGCAGCCGTTCAAGTCCGGCCGCCGGGGCCTGCTGCTCAACCCGGGCGACATCGAAGGCGACAGCCTGCTCAGCACCTCGCTGGGCCGGGTCAGCACGGACTTCATCCCCGGCCGCGGCTACATCGTGGGCCGCGGCAAGGTCCGCAAGCTCCAGGTCGCGCTGCCGCCGGAAAACCGGAACTAACCCCGTTGCCCTATCACTTGTGGTCCTTATTCCGCCCTCAGAAGGACCAAAAGTGATAGGGCATCCGGCGCCCACCCCGGTCTTGTAGTGTCTGTGTATGGCCGACGCGACAAATCGGGCAGACGCGACCCGTGGCGGTATCCAGGACAGCGGCACTGTCGTGGACACCGCGTTTTTCGCCTTCAGCGGGATGGCCGCCGTCTGGCTCGCCACGATCCTCTTCGAGGAGAGCCTGCACTGGGACCGCCTCTGGTTCTCGGTCATCTTCTGGGCTGCCCTGGCCTATCTGGTCCTGCCGCGGCTGCACCGGATCCTGACCCGTATCTACCTGCCCGACTACTTCATCGGCCGGGCCCGCACCAGCGACGGGCTGCTCGGAGACCCCGTCAACGTGGCGCTGCTCGGGTCAGCGGAGCAACTCCATTCGGCCATGCGCCAGGCCGGCTGGACTTTGGCGGACGACGTCGATCTGGCGAGCAGCAGACGGATCGTCACCGCGACGCTGACACGGCGCAGCTACGACGAGGCCCCGGTCAGCCCGCTGCTACTGTTCGGCCGGCAGCAGGACTTCGCCTACCAGCAGGAAGTCGACGGGAACCCGGGGAAGCGCCACCACATCCGCTTTTGGCGCTGCCCGCCGGGGTGGGTCCTGCCCGGCGGGGTCAAGGTCGATTGGCTTGCGGCCGGCACCTATGACCGTTCGGTAGGGCTGTCGCTGTTCACGCTCCAGATCACGCATAAAATCGCGGAGAATATCGACGCGGAACGGGACCACGTGCTGGCTTCCCTGCAACAGAGCGCAACCGACGTCGAGGTCCGCGTGATCCGGGACTTTTCGACCGGCTACCACGCCCGCAACGGCGGCGGGGACAGCATATCGACGGACGGAGACCTGCCCGTGGTCGATCTCACCAGGCTCAGGCCCCAGCCCGGAACGGTCGTGCCGGCGGCGACGGACCGCCGGCACCGCCGGCCGGCACCGACGCTGTTCGGCGGCGTCCTCGTCGTCCTCCGCGGCCTGGCGGCGCTCGCGCTCGCCGTCGGCCTGCTTGCCGGGAGTCCCGCCGTGGCGGCCGAGATCGACGCCGACGCCCTCTTGCCGCCCGTCGCTGTGGTCCTCGCCGTCTTCGGGATCACCGAGATCATGCTGGCCTGGTTCATTCTTCGCGGCGGCAACCGGTCCCGGCTGGCGGCCATGGCTCTGAGTTCTGCCGCCATCGTGACCCAATGGATCGCTGTCCTCAACGGCGGCCCGGGAGTCACTTTTGCGACAAACCTGGTGGGACTCTCGCTGGACATCCTCCTGATTATCGCCCTGTCGAGCCAGCGGTCCCGCGACTTTGCGCGCCACAGCGGCCAGCACCCCGCCACGCCGGCGAAGGCCCCTCGCACCGGCGTCCCGGGCACACGTACCTGACCGGACAATGTCGGCGATCTAGGGCAGGATAGGTCTGTGAGCACAGGGAACACTGCAGCAGAAGCCGAAACACACACCCCCTCCGAGGCCGTGCGCGAAGAGTATGAGGTCCTCGTCGAGGAGGTCCGCAAGCACCGCTTCGCGTACTACCTGGAGGACGCGCCGATCATTTCGGACGCCGAGTTCGACGAACTCTACCGGCGGCTGGAAACAATCGAGGCCATGCATCCGGAACTCGTGGCCAACGATTCCCCGACCCAGGAGGTGGGCGGCGAGGTGTCGGCCGCCTTTGCCGCCGTCGAACACCTGCAGCGGATGTACAGCCTGGAGGACGTCTTCTCCCTCGAGGAGCTGGAGGCGTGGATCACCAAAGCGGAAGCGAACATCACCAAACTCGGCAACGGGACCCCGGCCTGGCTCACCGAACTCAAGATCGACGGACTCGCCGTGAACCTGCTCTACCGCGACGGTGTGCTGATCCGGGCCGCCACCCGCGGCGACGGCACCACGGGGGAGGACATCACCCACAATGTCCTCACCATCAAGGAAATCCCGCAGCAGCTCCGCGGCGAGGGCTTCCCCGCCGAGATGGAGGTCCGGGGCGAGGTCTTTATCCCGTCCAAGGCCTTTGCCGAATTCAACGAGGCGCTGATCGAGGCCGGCAAGGCGCCGCTGGCCAACCCCCGCAACGCCGCCGCCGGCTCGCTGCGCCAAAAGGACCCGGCGGAAACCGCCAAGCGCCCGCTCCGGATGTACGTGCACGGCATCGGCGCCCGTGACGGACTCGACACGGCCAGCCAGTCGGACACCTACCGTCGGCTAAGCGGGTGGGGTCTGCCCACCAGCCCGTACTTCGAGGTCCTGCCCGGGCTGAAAGACGTGCTGGAATTCATCACCCGCTACGGCGACAAGCGCCACAGCCTCACCCACGAAATCGACGGCATCGTGGTCAAGGTCGACGACTTCGCCACCCAGCGCGCGCTCGGCTACACCTCCCGGGTTCCGCGCTGGGCCGTCGCCTTCAAGTACCCGCCCGAGGAAGTGCACACCAAGCTGCTGGACATCGCGGTCAATGTGGGCCGCACCGGCCGCGTCACCCCGTACGGCGTGATGGTGCCCGTCAAGGTGGCCGGCTCCACTGTGGAGATGGCCACCCTGCACAACCAGGAGGTCGTCAAGGCCAAGGGCGTCAAGATCGGCGACATCGTGGTGCTGCGCAAGGCCGGGGACGTCATCCCGGAGATCGTCGGGCCGGTCCTGGCCCTGCGCGGGCAGCAGGATCCGCCGGTCCGGGACTTTGTGATGCCCACCGAATGCCCCGCGTGCGGCACCCCGCTGGCGCCGGCCAAGGAAGGGGACGTGGACATCCGCTGCCCCAACGCCCGCTCCTGCCCGGCGCAGCTGCGCGAACGCGTGTTCCACCTCGCCGGCCGCGGCGCCTTCGACATCGAGGCCCTCGGCTGGGAGGCCGCCATCGCCCTGACCCAGCCGGCCGAGCCGGAGACCCCGCCGCTGACCACCGAGGCGAACCTGTTCCGGTTGACCCCCGCGGACCTCGCCGACGTCCGCATCCGGCGGGAAAAGCGCTCCAAGGGCGTGGCCACCGGAGAGTTCGAGCTGGTGCCGTACTTCTTCAGCAAAGGCAGCGCCAAGACCCCGTCCAAACCCACGGCCACCACGGAGAAGTTGTTCCGCGAACTGGAAAAAGCCAAGACCCAGCCCCTCTGGCGGGTCCTCGTGGCGCTCTCCATCCGGCACGTCGGCCCGCGTGCCTCCCGGGCCCTCGCGACGGCCTTCGGCAGCATGGACAGCATCCGGCAGGCCTCCGAGGAGGAGCTCGCCCACGTCGACGGCGTCGGGCCGGTGATCGCGGCGGCCCTGATCGAATGGTTCACCGAGGACTGGCACCGCGAGATCGTCGACACCTGGGCGGCCGACGGCGTCCGGATGGAGGACGACCGCGACGAGTCCATGCCCCGGACCCTGGAGGGACTGACCATCGTGGTGACTGGCAGCCTGGAGGGCTTCAGCCGGGACGAGGCGAAGGAAGCCATCCTGATCCGCGGCGGCAAGGCATCCGGCTCGGTCTCGAAAAAGACGGACTACGTTGTTGCCGGCGAGAACGCAGGCACCAAGCTGGACAAGGCCGAACAGCTCGGCGTCACGGTCCTGGACGAGGACGGCTTCCGCGCGCTGCTGGCCAACGGCCCGGCGGACGGCGCCGCCGGTCCGTCGGCGGGAAGTCCCGCGGAACCGGGGGACGACGTGGACCGGGACGACGGCGGCGACGGCGCTGTTGAGGATGCAGAAGAGGACCACCAGGAAGTGGTGACCGAATGAGCGCCGGCGCCCCCGGCCGGACCGCCGGTTCCCTGCCGGCCGGGCTGCTGGAACTCGCCCAGCAGGCGGCAGCGGCCGGGGCCGCGGTCCTGGCCGGCCGGAACGCCGCCGGGCTGGACGTCAGCAATAAGGGCGACTCCGGGGACTGGGTGACCGCTTTCGACCTCGCCGCGGAAGCCGCCGTCCGGGACGTCATCACCGCGGCGAGGCCGTTCGACATCATCACCGGCGAGGAAGGCGGCACCGTCCTTCCGGCGTCGCCCAGCGGTTACCGTTGGTCCGTCGACCCGCTCGACGGGACCACCAACTTCATCCGCAACATCGTCTACTACGGCACCTCCGTGGCGGTGGCGGACCCCGACGGCGTCTGGCTGGCCGGCGTCGTCAACGCCCCGGCGCTGGGCCGGCGGTACTACGCGCTCCGCGGGCAGGGCGCCTGGCTTGAGGCAGATGGCCGGCTGACGCAGCTGTCCGGACCGGTCGCGGGGCGCCCCGGGCAGATCCTGGCCACCGGTTTCAGCTACGACCCGGCCGTCCGCGCCGAACAGGCGGCCGGGCTGGGCGGCGTCATGGACGGCTTCGCCGACGTCCGCCGGCTCGGCTCCGCCGCCCTGGACCTCTGCCTCGTGGCGGACGGCACCCACGACGCCTACGGTGAACGCGGCCTGAACGAACACGACTTCGCCGCCGGCGCCCTGATCGCCGAGGAAGCCGGCTGCTGGGTGCGCCGTCCGCGGCTGACCAGCCCGCTGGACGGCGGCCCCTCCGACGACGAACGCCTCGCGGCCTGGACCTGCGCCGGGACGCTGGAACTCTCCGGCAAGTTCCCGCTCTAGCGCAGCCCCCTGGCGGCCTGCGCCGCTCTGATAGTTCAGTCACGGAAACCGGCGATCCGTGATCGGGCCGGGGCGCCCGCCCGTACCATGGACAGGTGCATCCTCAGATCCTGATCCGCCCCGCAGTTCCGGCCGACTACGACGCCATCGCGCGCATCACCCGGGACGCCTACCTGGCCGCGGGCTATTTCGAGAGCGCCGACCACCCGTACATGCGCCAGATCCAGGACGTGGCCCGCCGGCATGCGAGGGCCACCATCTGGGTGGCGGAACGCGCGGGAAGCATCGTCGGCTCCGTGACCCTCGCCGTCGCCGGCGAACCCTACGCGGACATCGCCGAGGCCGACGAGCTGGAATTCCGGATGCTCGTGGTGGACCCGGCCGTGCAGCGCAGCGGTGCCGGCAAAGCCATGGTCCACGCCATCCTGGACCACGCACGCGCGCTGCCCGGCATCAACGCCGTGGCGCTGACCACGGGCCTGACCTGGGAAAGTGCCCACGGGCTCTACCAGAAGACCGGGTTCCAGCGGGCGCCCGAGCGTGACTGGGTCGTCCCGGACACCGACATCAAGCTGCTGGTCTACCGCCAGGAGCTGTAAGCCGCAGGACGGCCGCCCGGACGGCAACAACCCGGGGGGCAACAGCCGCCGTGGGGTAGGGTTTAGGTCAATCGAAACGCTCAGGCAAGGCAACGTGAAGGATCCATGGCACCGCACATCCCCGGCTCAATCGATGAGAAGCTCCTCGGTCTGTACCTCTCGGACCACCTGACCGGCTCCACCGCCGGCGTCTCCCGGATCCAGCGCATGGCCGAGGCCTTCGCCGACACCCCGGTGTCCGCCGAACTTTCCCGGGTCAGCGCGGAAATCACCCGGGAACGCGAGGTGCTCCTCAAGCTGATCCAGGACCTGGGCGTGCGGCGGCGCCCGCACCGCCAGGCCGCGGCCTGGCTCGCCGAGCACGCCGGCCGGCTCAAGCTGAACGGGCGCATCGTGCACCGGTCCCCGATGACCATGGTGCTGGAGGCCGAACTGATGCGCGCCGCGGTCCTGGGAAAGCTTGGCGGCTGGCAGACCCTGGAAGAGCTGGCACCCGAGCTCGGACTCGACAAAGCCACGTTTACCGCATTCGCGGACGACGCCCGGTCCCAGATCGAGGCCCTCAGCCGCGTCCACGAGCACGCCCGCCAAAACGCCTTCCGCAAGAACCGGGACATCACCACCTGACCCCGCGTTGCTTTGGGGGCGGGGGATCAGGCACCTGCTGACGGCGGCAGCCCGTAGCGGTGCTCGGGCCGGCCGGTGGTGCCGTAGCGCAGCTGGATGTCGACGGCGCCGTCGTCGGCCAGCGCTGAGAGGTACCGCTGGGCGGTGGCCCGGGAGACGCCCACGCGGGTGGCCACCTCGGCCGCCGAGTACTGCTCGCCCGGCTCCAGCGATTCCAGCACGGAGGCCTCGGTGGCGGACCGGGGCTTGGCCGAGGGAATGACGTCCCCGGGGATCAGCGCGCGCTTGGCCCGTTCCACCGTGTCCTGCGTGACGTTCCCCGGCTGGGCCAGGATCCGCCGGTAGCGCGCATAGGAGCGCAGCTGCTGGGACAGCGACTCGGCCGTGAACGGCTTGAGCAGATAACCCAGCGCCCCGCGCCGGAACGCCAGCCGCAGCGAAGCCGTGTCCGAGGCGGCGCTCAGGATCATCGTGTCCACGTCCAGCTGGTGCAGCAGGTCCAGGCCCGAGGCGTCCGGCAGGTAGACGTCCAGCATCACCAGGTCCGGGCGCAGGCTGTGAATGGCCTGCAGCGCCAGCGACGCCGACCCGGCCGGGGGCAGCGCCAGGAATCCCGCCACCGAGTCCACGTAGGCCGCATGCAGCTTGGCGACGTGGAAATCGTCATCGACGATCAGCACCCGGAAATCCTCAGACATCGTTGTCCCTTTCGTCCGTCTCATTGAGCGCTTTCGCATTGGGCGCCGTCGTCCCCGGCAGGGTCGCCATGAACACCGCGCCGTGGCCGCCGGCGGAGCCGCGGTCCAGCACCTTCACGTCCCCGCCGCGGCGGCGCGCCAGCTGCCGGGCCAGCGCGAGGCCCAGTCCCTGGCCGGCCCCCGCCCGGGCCGGGCGCTCCGACGTCGTGAATCCTTCCGCGAACACGGCGTCCGCACCGCCCGCCTCGGCCGCAGGCAATCCGTCGCCGGAATCCCCGACGACGATCAGCAACGTCCCACCGCTGGCCCCAGTGCCGGGCTCGTCGAGCACCTCCACCTCGACCCAGCGCTCCGGCGCGGAGCCCGCGACGGCGGCGTTCACCGCATTGTCGATAAGGTTGCCCAGGACAGTGGTGACTTCCTGCGGCTCGGTGACCTGGCCCCGGACCAGGGTTTCCGGGCCGAGCCGCAGGGTCACTCCGCGTTCGTCCGCTTCCACGCCCTTGGCGCCGAGGAAGGCCTGCAGGTACGGGTCCTGGAGCAGCTCGGCCTGGTCCACGGGGAACTTCAGCGGCCCCGTGGCGGCCAGCCGGGCCAGGTAGTCGCGGGCCTGCTGGTGCTGGCCGATGCTTATGAAGCCGGCGATGGTGTGGAGCTGGTTGGCGAACTCGTGCCGCTGGGCCCGCAACGCGGTGGACATGGTGCCGACGGCGTCCAGCTGGCGGGTCAGCTGCTGGAGTTCGGTCCGGTCCCGCAACATGACCACCCAGCCCAGGTCTTCGCGGCCGTGCAGCGCCTTCCGGGCGCTCGCCACCAGCACGCGCCCGCCGGCGACCAGTTCCACCGCGTCGCCTTCCGCGGCGTCGGCCCGGGTCAGGGTGGGCAGCTGGGCGGGCACCGGGGCATCGGCCCACGGCGTTCCGGTGAGATCGGGCTGGCCCAGCAGGCGCTGGGCCGCGGAGTTGAACACGCTGATCCGGCCGTCCGCGGCGACGCCGATCACGCCGTCGTCGACGCCCTGCAGGACCGCGACCTGGTCGTGGACCAGGGTGCTGATTTCCTCCGGTTCCAGGCCCAGGGTCAGCCGCTGGAGCCGGCGCCGGAGCAGGAAGGAGGCGAGCACGCCGACCAGCAGGGCGCCGGCGGCGGTCAGGGCGATCGGGACGATGTCCCTGGAGAGGCTCTGGCTGATGGATTCCGTGGAGTAGCCCACGCTGACTTCACCCACGACGGCGTCCGAGCCCGGGGCGAAGACCGGAACCTTGGCCCCGGCGGAGGGGCCCAGGGTTCCGGTGTTCCGGGTGGTGACTTCCTTGCCGGACAGCGCCTCGGTGGGGTCCGTGCTGACCCGTTCCCCGAGCCGCTCCGGATCGGGGTGCGCGAGCCGCAGGCCGGTCTCGTCGGTGATGACCACGAACAGGGCGCCGGTGCGGGTGCGGGCACCTTCGGCGGCGGCCATCAGCGGCCCGGCGAGCAGTTCGGCGGCCGGGGGAGTGCCGGGCTGGGCGCTGATCTGCTGCACCTCGGCGCGGACCTCAGGGTCCGAGGCCACGGTCCGGGCCAGCGTCAGGGCCTGGTTCTCCGCCTCGCGGCCCAGCCGGTCGTAGGTGAGCCAGCCGTGGACGGCGCTGGTCAGCAGCACTACCAGCACCACGACCCCCAGCTGCAGCAGCAGGGTCTGGGTGGAGAACCGCAGGGGAGCCCGGCCGGTTAAGCGTGGCACGGCGGTCCTCCTTCGGGTGTGAGCACAATGCGCAAAATGCGTCCAATAAGCAGTATGCCAATCAAATGAGGCAAAGACCCAGCCGTGACGCGCGCCACTCTAACGTCTGTAGTACGCATCACACCGGGGTGTTGCGATTCAATGAAGAAGGAGCCGGCCGTGCTGGTATTACTAGGATTCGCCATGATCGCGGTATTCATGGTCCTGATCATGACGAAGAAGCTGACGCCGGTGCTGGCGCTCATCATCGTCCCCACCGTCTTCGGACTCTTCGCCGGCGCAGGCCTCGGCATCGGCCCGATGGTCATGGACTCGATGAAGTCGATGACGTCCACGGCCGCCCTGCTGATGTTCGCCATCATCTACTTCGGCCTGATGATCGACGTCGGGCTCTTCGACCCGCTGGTCCGGTTCATCCTGCGCAAGCTCGGCAACGACCCCGCAAAGGTAGTCCTTGGCACGGCCATCCTCGCCGCGGCAGTGTCCCTCGACGGCGACGGCTCCACCACCTTCATCCTCACCACTGCGGCCATGCTGCCGGTCTATCTGCGCCTCAAGATGAGCCCCGTGGTCCTGACCTGTGTCGCGGGCCTCGCCAACGGCACCATGAACATCCTGCCCTGGGGCGGCCCCACCGCCCGTGCCGCAACCGCGCTGAAGCTCGACGTCAACGATGTCTTCGTTCCGATGATCCCCTCGCTGATCGCCGGCCTCGTGGTCGTGTTCGTCTTCGCCTGGCTCCTGGGCCTGCAGGAGCGCAACCGGCTCCGCGCCACCGCCCCGGAGATCTGGGACTCCGCTGGTACTTTCGACGGCGGCACCGCTACCGGCGGCAGCGGCACCGGTCGCTTCGGTTTCGGCGGCAAGGGCGCCGCCCCTGCCGGGGGAGTTCCCACCGTCGGAAGCCCCGCCGCCGGAGGTTCCTCCGTCGCCGTCCTGGAACGCACCGAGGACCTCGTCGACGAACGCGATACGGCCATGGCCGACACCGCGCTGGACCCCAACCGCGCCACCCTGCGGCCCAAGCTGTTCTGGTTCAACCTCGGTCTGACGGCGGCAGTCATGGTGACGCTCGTTGCCAACGTTGTTCCGCTCCCGTACGTCTTTATGGTGGGTTCCGCCATCGCCCTGCTGGTCAACTTCCCGAAGGTCAAGGAACAGAGCGCCCAGCTGATCGCCCACGCACCCTCGATCGTCGCCGTCGTCAGCATGGTCATGGCCGCCGCCGTCCTCACCGGCGTCCTGAACGGCACCGGAATGGTCAAGGCGATGTCGGAATGGCTCGTAGCGATCATCCCCGCCGATATGGGCCCGTTCATGGCCGTCATCACCGGCGTGCTGAGCATCCCGATGACGTTCTTCATGAGCAACGACGCCTTCTACTTCGGCGTCCTCCCGGTGCTCAGCGAGACCGCGGCACACTACGGTGTCAGCGCCGCGGACATGGCCCGCGCATCCATCACCGGCCAGCCGTTCCACCTGCAGAGCCCCCTGGTCCCGGCCATCCTGCTCCTGGTCTCGCTCGCCAAGGTCGACCTGGGGGACCACCACAAGAAGGTCCTCTGGCGCACCGCCGTCGTCTCCCTGGTCATGCTCGCCGTCGGAGTCCTCACCGGAGCCATCGGCATCGCCTAACCCCCCGCCACCAGCAACACGGGGTCACCTACGGCCCATTCCGGACCTCCGGATGGGCCGTAGGTGACCCCGCGCTGTTTGGCATGGTGCCGGGAAGTAACAGCAGGCGAACCCACGTAGACTGGGACGGAAAATAATCCGAACTTGCAGGGGAGATCCATGGCTGCGATCAACCGCGACGACGTCGCGCATCTCGCGCGTCTCGCGCACATCGAGATGAGTGCTGAAGAGCTCGACAGGATGGCCGGCGAACTCGCCGTCATCGTCGATTCAGTGAAATCCGTCAGTGAAGCCGCCGGTGATGACGTCCCGGCCACGTCCCACCCGATCCCGCTGACGAACGTGTTCCGCGAGGACGTAGTGGGCCACACTTTCACCGCCGAGCAGGCACTCTCCGGCGCCCCCGATGCGTACGAAGGCCGCTTCAAGGTCCCGGCAATCCTGGATGAGGGCTAAGAACATGACTGAGAACAACGAACTGATCCGCTCCTCCGCCGCGACGCTCGCCCGCAAACTGGCCGCCCGCGAAGTCTCCGCCGTCGAGGTCACCCAGGCGCACCTGGACCGCATCGCCGCCGTCGACGGCTTGGTCCACGCCTTCCTGCACGTCAACACGGATGAGGCGCTCGCCGTCGCCGCCGAGGTCGACGCGATCCGCGCCGCCGGCGGCGCCGCGGCGCAGGAGCTGCACGCCCTCGCCGGTGTGCCGATCGCCGTCAAGGACCTGATCGTCACCGTCGGCCAGCCCACCACGGCCGGCTCGAAAATCCTCGAAGGCTGGCACAGCCCCTACGACGCCACCGTCGTCAAGCGGCTGCGCGCCGCGAAGATGCCGATCCTGGGCAAGACCAACCTGGACGAATTCGCGATGGGCTCCTCCACCGAGCACTCCGCCTTCGGCCCCACCCACAACCCCTGGGACCTGGACCGGATCCCCGGCGGCTCCGGCGGCGGGTCCGCCGCAGCCGTCGCGGCCTTCGAGGCCCCGCTGGCCCTCGGCACGGACACCGGCGGCTCGATCCGCCAGCCAGGCGCCGTCACCGGCACCGTCGGTGTGAAGCCCACCTACGGCGGAGTGTCCCGCTACGGCGCGATCGCGATGGCCTCCTCGCTGGACCAGATCGGCCCCGTCTCGCGGACCGTGCTGGACTCGGCCCTGCTGCACCAGGTCATCGGCGGGCACGATCCGCACGACTCCACCTCGCTGCCGGACCCGCTGGAGGACCTCGTCGCCGCCGCGTCGATCGGCAACGTGCACGGCATGAAGATCGGCATCATCAAGGAACTCCACGGCGAGGGCTACCAGACCGGCGTCGAGAACCGCTTCAACGAATCCCTCGAGCTGCTCAAAAGTGCCGGCGCCGAAATCGTGGAAGTGTCCTGCCCCAACTTCAAGTACGCCCTGGGCGCCTACTACCTGATCATGCCCTCGGAGGCCTCCTCCAACCTGGCCAAGTTTGACGGCGTCCGATACGGCCTGCGCGTCCTGCCCGGGGAGGGCCCGATGACGATTGAACGCGTCATGGGCGCCACCCGCGCCGCCGGCTTCGGCGACGAGGTCAAGCGCCGCATCATCCTGGGCACTTACGCCCTGAGCGCCGGCTACTACGACGCCTACTACGGCTCGGCCCAGAAGGTGCGTACCCTGATCCAGCGCGACTTCGACGCCGCGTTCGCCAAAGCCGATGTGCTGATTTCCCCCACGGCGCCGACCACGGCGTTCAAGCTCGGCGAGAAGCTCAACGACCCGCTGGCGATGTACCTCAACGACGTCGCGACCATCCCCGCCAACATGGCCGGCGTCCCCGGGCTCTCGCTGCCCGGCGGCCTGGCCGACGAGGACGGACTGCCGGTTGGCGTCCAGCTGCTGGCCCCGGCCCGCCAGGACGCCCGGCTGTACCGCGTCGGTGCGGTGCTCGAAGCCCTGCTCGAGGCCCAGTGGGGCGGCCCGCTGCTGGACCGCGCCCCGTCGCTGACGGACCCTTCGCTGACGGACCCTTCCCTGACGGGCTCCGCGCTTTCTGATTCTTCTACGGCTGGCGCCGCCTTGAGCCACGGAGGTTCCCACTAATGACTGACGCAACCCTCAGCTTCGAAGAGGCGATGGAGAAGTACGATCCCGTCCTGGGCTTCGAAGTCCACGTCGAGCTCAACACCAAGACGAAGATGTTCTCCTCCGCCCCGAACGTGTTCGGCGACGAGCCCAACACCAACGTCAACGAGGTGGACCTGGGCATGCCCGGCGTGCTGCCGGTGGTGAACAGGACCGCGATCGAGTCCTCAATCAAGATCGGCCTGGCGCTCAACTGCAAGATCGCCGAGACCTGCCGCTTCGCCCGGAAGAACTACTTCTACCCGGACACCCCGAAGAACTTCCAGACCTCCCAGTACGACGAGCCCATCGCATACGACGGCTACCTGGACGTCGAGCTTTCCGACGGCACCGTGTTCCGCGTCGAAGTCGAGCGCGCGCACATGGAGGAGGACGCCGGCAAGCTGACCCACATGGGCGGCGCCACCGGCCGCATCCAGGGCGCGGACTACTCCCTCGTGGACTACAACCGCTCCGGGGTACCGCTCGTCGAGATCGTCACCAAGCCGATCGAGGGCGCCGGCAGCCGTGCGCCCGAGCTCGCCAAGGCCTACGTCGCCGCGGTCCGCGAGATCGTCAAGAACCTCGGCGTCTCCGATGCCAAGATGGAACGCGGCAACGTCCGCTGCGACGCGAACGTCTCGCTCCGCCCGCACGGCCGCGAACGCTTCGGCATCCGCTCCGAGACGAAGAACGTCAACTCGCTGCGCGCCGTCGAACACGCCGTCCGCTACGAGATCCAGCGGCACGCCGCCGTGCTGGACTCCGGCGAGCCGATCGTCCAGGAAACCCGGCACTGGCACGAGGACACCCGCACCACGACGTCGGGCCGGCCCAAGTCCGACGCCGACGACTACCGCTACTTCCCGGAACCGGACCTGGTGCCGATCGTCGCCTCCCGCGAGTGGGTCGAGGAACTCCGGGCCACGCTGCCCGAGCCGCCGGCCGCCCGCCGCAAGCGCCTGCAGGCCGACTGGGGCTACTCCGACCTGGAATTCCGCGACGTCGTCAACGCCGGCGTGATGGACGAGATCGAGGAAACCATCGCCGCCGGCGCCACCGCCACGGTGGCCCGCAAGTGGTGGATGGGCGAAATCGTCGGACGCGCCAAGATCGCCGACGTCGACCCCGGCCAGCTCGGCGTCGCACCGGCGACCATCGTGGAACTGAACACCATGGTCGAGGACGGCAAGATCAACAACAAGATGGCCACCGAGGTCCTCGACGGCGTGCTCGCCGGCGAGGGCACCCCGGCGGAAATCGTGGCGAAGCGCGGCCTCGCCGTGGTCTCCGACGACGGACCCCTGCTCGAAGCCATCGACGCGGCCCTCGCCGCGCAGCCCGGCGTCGCGGACAAGATCCGCGGCGGCAAGCTCCAGGCGATCGGCGCGATCGTCGGCGCGGTCATGAAGGCCACCCGCGGCCAGGCCGACGCCGGCCGCGTCAAGGAACTGATCCTGGAGCGCCTCGGCGTCGAGGGCTAGGTCCCGGCCCTGCCCAGCTGGATCGCAGCAGGCGCCGTTTTGAGCTCAGAACGGCCCCTGCTGCGAGCTACCTGGGTCAACGGACCAACTCGGTCATGATGGTCTGCAGTGCTTCGCAGACCATCATGACCGATGTGCGTTTAAGGTTCTCCGGGCGGGCCAGGATGTCGATCCGGCGCCGGGTGCTGATGCCCTTGAGCGGCCGCAGCACAATGTCCGGGTTCAGCACCGGCCGCGCCGTGTACCGGGGCAGCAGCCCGACCACGCTCCCGGTCGCTACCAGGGCCGCCACCGTGGAGTAGTCGTTGATCCGGTGGACGATGTTCAGTTCCCGGCTGGAGACGGCCGCGACGGCGGAGAGCACGTCCGCGGGGGAGTAGCCGGTGCGGCTGGTCACCCAGGGTTCCCCGACGACGTCGTCCGCCGTCACCGCCCGCTGGCCGGCCAGCCGGTGCCCGGCCGGCAGCGCGACATCCAGCGGCTCGTGCGCGAGCGGAATCACCGCCACCCGCTCCCCGGGCCAGGCCGCGCTGTGGTCCATCCGGTGCGCGAGGACCAGGTCGTACCGGGCGGTCAGCGCGGGGAAGTCCTGCTGGGCGACGTCCTCGTCGGAGAGCAGGATCCGCGGCTGACCCGGCCCGGCCAGCAGTCGGGCGAGCGGGGCGAACAGGGCCTGCCCCGCGCTGTGGAACCCGCTCAGTGTCACCGGCGCCACCGGCGAGCTATGGTAGGCGCCGATCGCCGTCCGCGCGTCCGCCATGGCGGACACGACCGCGGCCCCGGCGTCCGCGAGGACCTGCCCGGCTTCGGTGAGGACCAGGTTCCGGCCCTCCTTGCGGGTCAGCGGCACATCGACGGATTTCTGCAGGGCAGCCAGCTGCTGCGATACCGCCGAGGGTGTGACGAGCAGGGTTTCGGCGACGGCCTTGACGCTGCCGAGGGCCCCGAGTTCGCGGAGCATCTCCAGCTGGTGGATTTCCATGCCGACCAGTCTATGCGCAAGGAAAAGCTAAATCGTCGAATGAGAAAAATCCGTTTGTGCTAACGCTTTGCAGCGGCTCTAATGGGGTGAGTTGACCCACACGAGCTGCCCCGGGCAGCGGATCTACCCGTGCCTGACGAAGGCACAGTCAGGAAGGCCCATGAAGGCTCTCTACAAGGCCGGCGCCCACGCAGGATTCGAACTCGTGGACCGTCCCGAACCGGAAACTGGACCCGGCGACGTTTTGATCCGCGTCATGACCACCGGCATCTGCGGCACCGACCTGCACATCCAGTCGTGGGACGCGTGGGCGCAGGGCATCATTAACGCCCCCCTGATCGCCGGCCACGAGTTCTACGGCGAGGTCGTCGGGACCGGCGAGGACGTCCTGGACGTCAAGGTCGGCGACCGTGTCTCCGGCGAGGGCCACATCGTCTGCGGCATCTGCCGCAACTGCCGCGCCGGCCGCAGGCAGATGTGCATCAACACCGTCAGCGTCGGCGTCCAGCGCGACGGCGCCTTCGCCGAGTACGTCGTCATCCCCGAAACCAACGTGTGGGTCCACCAGGACCCCTCCGTGACGCCTGAACTCGGCGCCATCTTCGACCCCTTCGGCAACGCCGTCCACACCGCGCTCAGCTTTCCCCTCGTCGGCGAGGACGTGCTGATTACCGGCGCCGGGCCCATCGGACTGATGGCGATCGCCGTCGCCCGCCACGCCGGCGCCCGCAAGATCGCGATCACCGATGTCTCCGCCCCGCGGCTGGAACTGGCCCGCACCCTCGGCGTCGACCTGGCGATCGACGTCTCGAAGATGCGGGTCAAGGACGCCCAGCGCGAACTGGGCATGCGCGAGGGATTCGACATCGGGATGGAAATGTCCGGACACCCCACGGCGCTGCCTGAGATGATCGAGAACATGAACCACGGCGGCCGGATCGCGATGCTGGGACTGCCCAGCCAGCCAATCGATATCGACTGGGGCAAAGTGGTCACGCATATGCTGACCATGAAGGGCATCTACGGCCGCGAAATGTTCGAGACCTGGTACGCGATGAGTGCCATGCTCTCCTCCAACCCGGTCCTGCGCGCCAACATCTCCGCCGTCGTGACGGACACCCTTCCCGCCAGCGACTGGGAAAAGGGCTTCGAGATCGCCCGCGCCGGCGTGGGCGGCAAAGTGGTCCTCGACTGGACCTGCTTCTAACCGCCCCCCCGATTCGGCCCACCGACCCCACCAGCTGAGGAGCACAACCACATGTATTCAGCCATCAAGGACCAGTTGCAGCACGAGCTGGACGAGATCCGCAGCGCTGGCCTGTTCAAAACCGAGCGGCACATCGACTCGCCGCAGGCCAACCACATCAAGGCCGGGCAGATCGGCGAGTCCAGCGCGGACGTGCTGAACTTCTGCGCCAACAACTACCTGGGCCTCGCGGACCACCCGGAGATCATCGCCGCCGCCAAGGCCGCGATGGACGACCGCGGCTTCGGCATGGCCAGCGTGCGGTTCATCTGCGGCACCCAGGACCTGCACCTGGCCCTCGAGGAGCGGGTCTCCGAGTTCCTCGGCACCGAGGACACCATCCTGTTCTCCAGCTGCTTCGATGCCAACGGCGGGGTGTTCGAATCACTCTTCGGCCCGGAAGACGCCGTCATCTCCGACGCGCTGAACCACGCCTCGATCATCGACGGCATCCGGCTCTGCAAGGCCCAGCGCTTCCGCTACGCCAACCAGGACATGGCGGACCTCGAATCGAAGCTGATCGAGGCCACCACGCAGGAGAACCCGGCACGCCGCAAGATCATCGTCACGGACGGCGTCTTCTCGATGGACGGCTTCCTCGCCCCGCTCGAGGCGATCTGCGACCTCGCGGAAAAATACGACGCCATGGTCATGGTGGACGACTCCCACGCCGTGGGCTTCATGGGCGCCAGCGGTGCGGGCACCCCGGAGCACGCCGGCGTCCCGGACCGGGTGGACATCTACACCGGCACGTTCGGCAAGGCCCTGGGCGGTGCCTCCGGCGGCTACGTCTCCGGCCGCCGCGAAGTCGTCGCGATGCTCCGCCAGAAGGCCCGCCCGTACCTGTTCTCCAACTCGCTGGCCCCGGCCATCGTCGCGGCGACGCTCAAAGCCCTGGACCTCGTGGAGAGCTCCGGCGAGCTGCGCAGCAAGCTCTTCGCCAACGCCGCGCTGTTCCGGACCCGGATGTCCGAGGAAGGTTTCGAGCTGCTCCCGGGCGAGCACGCCATTGTCCCGGTCATGTTCGGTGACGCCGTGATGGCCGCCAGGGTGGCCGACGCCATGCTGCACAACGGCGTCTTCGTCACGGCATTCAGCTACCCCGTCGTGCCCAAGGGCGCGGCCCGGATCCGCGTCCAGCTCTCCGCCGCGCACAGCGCCGAGGACGTGGAGGCCTGCGTGCAGGCCTTCGTGCGCAGCCGCGCCGCCGTCGCCGGCTGAGCGGGGCTTCACCGGCTAGCGGGGCCCTCGCCGGCTGAGCGGGGCCCTTGCCGGCTGAGCGGGGCCCCCGGCTGGCGGACAGGACCCGGACCGAGGTTGCGGCGCCACAAACGGTGCCGCAACCGTTCCGTCTGCAAGGATGGAACCATGTCAGCTAATTACGATGTCGTGATTGTCGGCGGCGGTATCGCCGGCCTGTCCCTTGCCTCAGCCCTGGCCGGAAAGTGCAGCGTCGCGCTGGTGGAGGCCGAACAGACCCTCGCGTACCACGCCTCGGCCCGCTCGGCCCGGCAGCTGATCCCCAGCTACGGCCCGCCCGCGGTCCAGGAGCTCACTCTCCGCACCCTCGAACTGATCTCCGCCCGGGACGCCACCCGGCCGGAGCCGGTACTCTCACCGCGCAGCTTCCTGCTGATCGGCGACGACGCCACCGTCCGGGAGCAGGCCAGCGGCCACATGCGGCCGATCACCCACGCCGAGGCCCTGAAACTCTGCCCGGCCCTGGTCCCGGACTCCTTCGCCGCCGCCGGCCTGGACACCGGCTCCTTCGCCTGCAACGCGCCCCTGCTGCTCGAGGACCAGCGCCGGCGTGCCGAAGCCAAGGGGGTGGACATCATCACCGGCGCCCGCGTCCACTCGGCCCAGCGCCTCGGCTCGGGCTGGCAACTCGGTGCCGGGCAGGAAGGCTTCCAGTCCGCCGTCGTGGTCAACGCCGCCGGCGCCTGGGCCGACGAGCTCGCCGTGCTCAGCGGCGTCGAGAAGGTCCAGCTACAGCCGTACCGGCGCACCGCGGCGATCGTCGACGTCGAGCATCCCCTCCCGGACGGCAGCCCCATGGTGGCCGCCGCCGACGACTCGTTCTACTTCCGGCGCGACGGGGAGCAGGTCCTGATCTCGCCCTCGGAACACGAACCGAGCGGGCCCGAGGACGCGCAGCCGCACCCGGGGGACATCGAAAGACTCGTCGCCCGGCTCAACGCCGTCACCACCCTCGGCATCCGCGGCGTCCGCCAGGCCTGGACCGGGCTGCGGACGGAAGCGGCCGACGGCGTCCCGGTCGTGGGGTTCGACGCCGAGGCCCCCGGGTTCTTCTGGCTCGCCGGCCAGGGCGGCTACGGCTTCCAGACCTCCTCCGGCATCGCCGAACTCGCGGCCGGGCTGATCCTCGCCGGCCAGGGCGCCGCCGCGGCCCCGGGTCCGGCATCCCGGACAGCAGAGGCGCTGGCGGCGACGCGCTGGTCCATCCGGCGCTGAACAATGGACGCATGAGCACCCTGATCACCAACCTCGCCGAGCTGATGACCCAGGACCCGGAGCACCGGGTCCTGAGGGACGCGGCCATCGTGATCGAGGGTGAACGGATCGCCTGGCTGGGGCAGGCGGCGGACGCGCCGTCCGCCGACGAGTCCATCGACGCCGGCGGCCGCGCCCTGCTGCCGGGCTGGGTCGACTCGCACACCCACCTGATCTTCGCCGGGGACCGGACCGCCGAGTTCGAGGCGCGGATGGCGGGGGAGAGCTACAGCGCCGGCGGGATCGCCGTGACCACCGGCGCCACCCGGAGCACGGGCGACTTCGACCTCACCCGGCTCGCGCTGGGCCGGGTGGCAGAGGCAGTTTCGCAGGGCACCACCTACCTGGAAACGAAGACCGGCTACGGCCTGGATATCGACAACGAGGCCCGCAGCGCCCGGATCGCCTCCACCGTGGTGGACGAGGTCACCTACCTCGGCGCGCACCTGGTGCCCGCGGGGATGGACGCCGAGGAGTACACGGATCTGGTCTGCGGCCCCATGCTCGCCGCCGTCCGGCCGTTCGTGCGCTGGGCCGATGTCTTCTGCGAGCGCGGCGCCTTCGATGAGGACCAGTCCCGGCGCGTGCTCCAGGCCTGCAGGGAGGCCGGGTTGGGCCTGCGCGTGCACGGCAACCAGCTCGGCGTTGGCCCCGGCGTGAAGCTCGCGGTGGAATTCGGGGCGGCCAGCGTGGACCACGTGAACTACCTGTCCGCCGCCGACCTCGACGCCCTCGCGGCCAGCTGGGCCGGCTGGGACGGGGCAGGAACCGGGCGCGGCACGGTGGCGACCTGCCTGCCGGCCTGCGACCTGTCCACCCGCCAGCCGCTGGCGCCGGGCCGGGAACTGCTCGACGCCGGCGTGCAGCTCGCGCTGGCCTCCAACTGCAACCCAGGCACCTCCTATACGAGCTCGATGGCGTTCTGCGTCACCACCGCCGTGCTCCAGATGGGCCTCAGCGTGCACGAAGCGGTGCGTGCCGCGACGTACGGCGGGGCGCTGGCCCTCGGCCGGGAGTCCGGGACCGACGTCGACGGCGAACGCGCCGTCGGCTCGATCGCCGTCGGCCACCGCGCGGACCTGCACCTGGTGAACGCCCCGTCCGCCACCCACCTGGCCTACCGGCCGGGCATGCCGCTGACCCGCGCCGTCTGGCGCGCGGGGGTCCGCGCCCGCTGACGGTACATTTGACCTGAAGCGTGCGGCATCATGTTTTTCGCCCCTGTCGGCCTACCCCAGGAGGAACCGTGGCCCGGCTGTTGGAGGAACTGGGCATCGCCCTCGATCAGCTGCGCGCCCAGCGCCAGGGGCCAGCCGGCCTGGCCCGGCGCCGCGAGGCCAGGCTGGCAGCGATCGTCACCCACGCCCGGACCAGCTCGCCGTTCTACCGGCACCTGTACCGGGACGTGGCGCCCGCCCGGCTCTCCGGCGGCGTCATCCTGGCGCAGCTGCCCCCGGTCACCAAACAGGAGCTGATGGCCAACTTCGACGACTGGGTCACCGACCCCGCCGTTACCCGCGCCGGGGTCGAGGCGTTCATCGCCGATCCGTCCCTGGTCGGAACGCCGTTCCTGGGCCGGTATTTCGTCTGCACCACGTCGGGCACCACCGGGCACCCCGGGATCTTCGTGCACGACCCGCGTTCCCTGGCGGTCTCCCAGTCCTTTATCCTCCGCGTCGACCTGGCCTGGCTGTCTCCGGCCGAGCTGCTGGCGATGGCCCGCCGCGGGCTGCGCTGGGCGGCTGTGGTGGGCACGGGCGGACACTACGCCGGGGCGGGCTGGGTGCAATGGCAGCGCCGGCGCAGCGGGTGGCGGCGGCGGGCGTTCCGGGCGTTCCCGGTGCAGCAGCCGCTGGCGCGGCTCGTGGCAGCCCTGAACGACTACGACCCCTCGGCCGTCACCGGCTACCCGAGTGCCCTCGCGCTGCTCGCCGAGGAGCAGGTGGCCGGCCGGCTCCACCTGAAACCGGTAGTGGTGGAGCTCGCCGGCGAATCCTGCGGCCCGGACGTGCGGGCCCGCATCGCGGAGGCGTTCGGCGCTGCCGTCCACGATGCCTACGCGGCCTCCGAGTTCACCCCGCTGGCATTCGACTGCGCCCGCGGCTGGCTGCACGTCAACAGTGACTGGGCCATCCTGGAACCGGTCGGGGCCGACTACTCACCCACACCGCCGGGGGAGCCGTCCCACACCGCGCTGCTCACCAACCTCGCCAACCGCGTGCAGCCGATCATCCGCTACGACCTCGGCGACTCGGTGCTGGCGAAGACCGGCCCGTGCGGGTGCGGCAGCCCGCTGCCGGCCATCCGGGTCGCGGGCCGCCGTGACGATGTCCTGCGGCTGCTGGGCGCCGACGGCACCACGGTCCGGGTCCTGCCGCTCGCCATCGGATCGGTGGTCAACGAAACGCCAGGACTGCACCGCGGCCAGCTTGTCCAGACAGGTCCGGCGACCCTCCGGCTCCGGCTCGAACCGGAACCCGGTGCCGATGCCGCGGCGGTGTGGCATGCGGCGTCCGGCAGGCTGCTGGAGTACCTTGCCGGGTTGGAACTGGGGAATGTCGACGTCGTCCGCGCGGAAGAACCGCCGGAACAAAGCGGCCTGAGCGGGAAGTTCCGGCAGGTGATCGCCCGGGTCCCGGAATGAGCCGCGGCTGCTAGAAGAACATCGGCGGGGCGTCCAGCACCGTCTCATCGATGCGCCGGGCCTCCCACTGGCTGAACGGCTTGTCCAGCTCGTACTTGCCCTCCCCGGTGCGGTACAGGGTGCGGACCTCGGCGTTGTCCGGGTTGTTGAGCGACTCGAAGTACTCCACGGACCAGTGGAACCATCGCATGCAGAACAGCCGCATGGTGAGCCCATGGGTGACAAACAGTGCGTTGGGGGCGTATCCGGGCCTGGACCAGTGCCGGTACAGGGTCTCCATAAAGGAGGAGATCCGGTCATAGACATCCGAGCCGGACTCGCCTTCGCGGAAGCGGTAGAAGAAGTGGCCGTAGGCGTTACGGAGTTCCTTCTGGTCCTCGATCTCACCGGCGATCTGGAAGTTGGCCCAGTCCTGCTCACGGAGCCGCGGCTCCTCGATCACCCGCTCCACCAGCGCACCGAGGTTGAGCGCCTCCAGGGTCTGGTAGGCCCGCAGGTAGGGGGAGACGTACACGCACACCGGGCGGCCGTCGAGCAACCGCCGGACCTGCTCGCCGGCGGCCCGGGCCTGTTCCACGCCGAGGTCGGTCAACGGAATCCGGTAATCGGGCACCCGGTTGTAGATCGAGGTGTCGGCGTTGGCCGCGGACTGGCCGTGCCGGATCATGATGATTTTCCCGGGCGCACTCATAAACCCCAGCATAGGCGGCAAGCCGGGCAAGACCGGGCAAGCCAAGACCGGGCAAGATAGGAACATGCTCGTTCCCTCCCGCCGCCGTCTGCGCTTAGAAGTCTGGATCGTCCTGGGCCTGTCCCTGGGGCAGTCCGCTGTGTACTCGGTCGTCCAGTTGCTGGACAAGATGACCCGGGCGCCGCTGGCGGAGGGCACCTCCACCCTGAACCGGTCGCAAAGCAACCGCGAATACTTCGATCTCACCTACCAGCTGCTGGACATCTTCTTCGCTCTGGTGCCGGTGGTCCTGGCGCTCTATTTCCTCACCGACCACCGGACGTCAAGCCTGTCCGGAGGCGGCAGCCGCGGCGTCACGGCGTTCCAGAAACTGGGCCTCAATTTCGCCCGCCCCGGCCGGGACCTGCTGCAGGGGTTCGGGCTGGCGGCGCTGATCGGCATCCCGTCCCTGGGCCTGTACGCCGCGGGCCGGGCGCTGGGCATCACGACGGCGATCATCCCCAGCGCGCTGGATTCCTACTGGTGGACGGTCCCGGTGCTGGTCCTCTCCGCGATCCGGCACGGGATAGTGGAGGAAGTGATCGTGGTGGGTTACCTGCTGGACCGGCTCCCTAAGCTCGGCTGGAGCCTGCCGCTGGCGATCTTAGCCAGTTCGATGCTGCGCGGCAGTTACCACCTCTACCAGGGCTTCGGGCCGTTCATCGGCAACGCCATCATGGGCGTCATCTTCGCGCTCGTCTACATCAAGACCCGGCGCCTGATGCCGCTGGTGATTGCGCACGCCGTGCTGGACGTCGTCGCGTTCGTCGGCTTCAGCCTGTTCGGGAAGTCCATCGGCCTCGGATGACCCCGCGCACACCACAAAACCACACACCAACCCTAAAAGCCGGGAGCACGTCCAGCTCAGCCCGGGGCCGGGGCGGCGTTAAAAAGTATCGGCCGCCATCGGTGGGTGACGTCATTGGCACCCGCTGATGGCGGCCGAAGTGTGGGGCGTTAGATGGTGACGGCTCCGGAGGCCGTTTCAAAGGTGACGGAGAGGATGCCGGGCGTCCCGCGGGGAGCGAGCCAGTTCACGGCCACGTCTTCCAGCGGCTTCTCGACCGGGACACCGAGCCATTCGGTGACACGCCCTGCCGAGCCGGCGATCGTGAGGGCGGACATCTTGACGTTGCTCTCGTAGGCTTTCGACGGGTGGAGGTCCGGATCGCCTTCCCATTTGAGCATGTAGGGGACCTGGGGGTCGGCGATGAGCCCGAGGATGCCGATCTGTTTCCAGACCAGTTCTCGGCCGTCCGGGAACTTGCGGTTGCCGTTGACGGCGGCGCGGCCGAGCCGCTCCTCGAACGGGGCGAGGTCGTCAACTTCGACGCACCAGCCCATCCAGCCGCCGCCTGCTTCGGAGCGGGCGCGGACGGCCTGGCCGAAGGGGGCCTTGTCGGACGCGGGGTGGTTCAGGACCTCCACGACCTCGACATATTTGTGTCCCGCGAGCGGGATGATCATGTTGCGGGTCCCGAATCTGGGGTGTACTCCGCCCTTCACGGCTTCGACGCCGAGGGCAGACGCAATTCGTTCGGTGGTGGCAGCTAGGCCATCTTGTTCACAGGCGTAAGAGACGTGATCCATGCGCATGCCCTCATCTTGACACTTTGTGATGCGGCTCTCAGCTTAGGCTGCCCTAACCATGATGGGATGTCCTTTTGGGGGTTTCTCCGCCGGGTATCGGTCCGCGTCACCCCGGCGAACGGCAGGGCTCTCTTGTCCCCGCGGGCCGTGCAACTTCATGTTCATGTCACAAAGGTATCCACAGCCGGAACGGGTTCCTAGACTGGGGGCAGGTCATGAGTGCCAGCGCACAGCCCCGGCTTGCTGGCCGGCAACCCTCGTCACGCGGTGGGGTGCCCCGGGTGAAGACCTGGCCGACCGGCACCCGCCGGACGGCAAGCGCGGCGCCAGTGCAGCCCCGGTCCAATGGGCCCGGGGGATGCCTGGGCCCGGTCCCTTGAGGAGTGTCCCAATGTCCAGCGCCTGGTCCTTTGAAACCCGTCAGATCCACGCCGGCCAGGAGCCGGACAGCGCCACCGGCGCCCGCTCACTGCCGATCTACCAGACGACGTCGTTCGTCTTCCCCAGCGCCGAAAGCGCCGCTAACCGCTTCGCCCTTGCCGAACTGGCTCCCATCTACACCCGGATCGGCAACCCCACCCAGGACGCCGTCGAACAGCGGGTGGCCAGCCTGGAGGGCGGACTCGCGGCGCTGCTGCTGAGCTCCGGCATGGCCGCGGAGACCTTGGCGATCATGAACGTCGCCGAGGCCGGCGACCATGTGGTGGCCAGCCCCAGCCTCTATGGCGGCACGTATAACCTGCTGGCGCACACCCTGAAGAAATTCGGCATCTCCGTCACCTTCGTCGAGGATCCGGACAACCTGGCCCAGTGGCGCGACGCGGTGCAGCCCAACACCAAGCTGTTCTTCGGCGAAGTGGTCTCCAACCCCCGCCAGGACGTGCTGGACATCGAGGGCATCTCGCAGGTGGCACACGAGGCCGGGATCCCGCTGATAGTGGACAACACGCTCTCCACCCCCTTCCTCATCCGGCCTATCGAGTGGGGGGCGGACATTGTGGTGCATTCCGCCACCAAGTACCTTGGTGGCCACGGCGCCGCGATCGCGGGCGTGATCGTGGATTCCGGCAACTTCGACTTCGGCAAGGACCCGGAGCGTTTCCCCGGCTTCAACACCCCGGACCCCACCTACAACGGCCTGGTCTACGCCCGCGACCTCGGCAAGGACGGCGCCCTCGGCGCCAACCTCTCCTACATCCTCAAGGCGCGCGTCCAGCTGCTGCGCGACCTCGGCTCGGCGGTGTCCCCGTTCAACGCCTTCCTCATCGCCCAGGGCATCGAGACCCTGAGCCTGAGGATGGAGCGGCACGTCGCCAACGCCATCAAGGTGGCCGGCTGGCTTGAGGCCAGGGACGACGTCGAATCCGTCGCCTATGCAGGGCTGCCGTCCAGCCCCTGGTACGAGCGCGGCCGCAAGTATGGCCCGAAGGGGACTGGCGCCATCGTTTCCTTCAACATCGCGGGGGGAGCCGAGTCGGGCAAGCGCTTCGTCGACGCCCTGGAACTGCACTCGCACGTGGCCAACATCGGCGACGTGCGCTCCCTCGTCATCCACCCGGCGTCGACCACCCACAGCCAGCTGTCCCCCGAACAGCAGACCGTCGCCGGCGTGAACCCCGGCCTGGTCCGGCTCTCCGTGGGCCTGGAGCACATCGACGACATCCTCGCGGACCTTGACGCCGGATTCCGCGCGGCCAAAACCGCCTGAACACCGCCGGCGCCCGACTCCCAGGCCCCGGGTCCTGGGCGCCCGGCGCCCCGGATTGGCGACGGGATAGACACGGCGAGTCATAAGTTCGTCACAATCTTCGCCACCGGGCCGCCGCATTTCGTAGACTCAGTGGAGGTCATGAGTGCCAGCGACAGCCCCGGCTTGCTGGCCGGCAACCCTCCTTTTGCGGCGGGGTGCCCCGGGTGAAGACCTGGCCCGCCGGTCAGCTGACGGCGGGCAAGCGCGAAGTTAGGTCCTCACATGAGCATTGCCGTCACCCGCCAGGGTGTACCTGTAAGCAAGACCTCCCACCCGCATGCCCCGGCCCCGGGGGAGGCGGCGCCAGGCGGCGCCGCCCCGGACACCGTCCCGGACGGTGTCCGGGACGGTGTCCCGGACGGAACGGTCCGGTACCTGCGGATCGGCGACCTCGAGCTCGAATCCGGGGCCCGGCTGCCGGATGTCACCCTCGGTTACGAGACCTGGGGCAACCTGAACGCGGACCGCTCCAATGCCGTGCTGATCGAGCACGCACTGACGGGGGACACCCACGTCACGCGCGGCGCCAGCGACGAGCAGGGCTGGTGGGAGCAGCTCGCCGGCCCCGGCGCCCCGGTGGACACGGACAAGTACTTCGTCGTCTCGATCAACATCCTCGGCGGCTGTTACGGCTCCACGGGACCCTCGACGGCGGCGCCCGACGGAAAGCCCTGGGGCTCACGGTTCCCGCTCGTCACGCTGCGGGACACAACCGGGGCCGAAGCCAGGCTCGCGGACGCCCTGGGCATCCGGAGCTGGTACGCCGTGCTCGGCGGTTCCCTGGGCGGGGCGCGCGCCCTGGAATGGGCCGTCAGCTACCCGGACCGCGTCCGGCGCTGCGGCGTGATTTCGGTCGGCGCCAGCAGTACTGCCGAACAGATCGCTTTCGCCCAGGCGCAGACCCTCGCCATCCGGCAAGACCCCAACTTCAACGGCGGGGACTACTACGGGGGTCCGGAACCGGAAGCCGGCCTGGCCCTGGCCCGGCGGATCGCGCACATCACCTACCGCTCAGCCGCGGAACTGGACGGCCGCTTCGGCCGGAACGCCCAGGACTCCGAGTCCCCGCTGGAAGCCGGATCCCTCGCCGGGCGCGGCCGCTACCAGGTGGAGAGCTACCTCGACCACCAGGGCAACAAACTGGTCCGCCGCTTCGACGCCAACAGCTACATCGCCATCACCGAAGCGCTCATGAGCCATGACATCAGCCGGGGACGCGGTGCCCTCCCCGAGGCCCTGGCTCCGGCCACGGCGGAGTTCCTGCTGGCGGCCGTGGACTCGGACCGGCTGTACTTCCCGGCCCAGTCCCACGCGCTCGCCGCCGCCCTGCCGGGGAAGGTTGCCGTGCACACCATCGAGGCGCCGATCGGGCACGACGGTTTCCTGACCGAGATCGGCCAGCTCAACAGCCAGCTCCGGCGGCACTTCTTCGGCTAGCTCCTTCGGTTTGTCTTCTGCGCGGCATCACGGCCGTGCCGATCTCCTGCGCAAACCCGTGGACGGAAACGCCGGAGAAAGGGACCAGCTGTGCAATTTTGCAGATACGCTCTGCACTAATGGCCGTTGAGGCTCAGGGCGGGAACCCCCATACTCAGTGAGAATGATGCCGCGTGTCACGAATCACAGGCGTCCATTGCCCAGAGGTCCATAGGGTGTCGACGGAGACACCGAAGGAGTCGAAATGAGTACGCAGAACGCCGCCGCCAGGCGCCCAGAAGAGGAAGACGTCAAGTCGTCCGGACTGAAGAAGGTAGTAACGGCCTCCATGGCCGGCACCGTTGTGGAGTGGTATGAGTTCTTCCTCTACGCCTCGGCCGCCACCCTCGTCTTCGGCAAGACCTTCTTCCCCAACTCCGGCACGGAACTGGACGGCATCATTGCCGCCTTCCTTACCTACGCCGTTGGTTTCGTCGCCCGTCCGATCGGCGGCATCGTCTTTGGCCACTTCGGCGACAAGTTCGGCCGCAAGCAGCTGCTCCAGCTCAGCATCATCCTGGTCGGCGTCTCCACCTTCCTGATGGGCTGCCTGCCGACCTTCCAGCAGATCGGCTACTGGGCCCCGGCCCTGCTGGTGTTCCTGCGCTTTGCCCAGGGCTTTGCCGTCGGCGGTGAGTGGGGCGGCGCAGTCCTCCTCGTCGCCGAGCACAGCCCGAGCAAGTCCCGCGGCTTCTGGTCCGCGTGGCCGCAGTCCGCCGTTCCGCTGGGCAACCTGCTCGCCACGGGCGTGCTGTTCACCCTGTCCGCCACACTCTCCTCCGCCGACTTCCTTAGCTGGGGCTGGCGCGTTGCCTTCTGGCTCTCCGCGGTGATCGTGCTGGTCGGATATTACATCCGCACCAAGGTTACCGACGCACCGATCTTCCTCGAGGCGCAGAAGGAAGTCACCATCGAGAAGAAGGGCTACGGCGTCGGCGAAGTGTTCCGCCGCTACCCCCGCGGCGTCTTCACCGCGATGGGCCTGCGCTTCGCGGAGAACATCCTCTACTACCTTGTGGTCACGTTCTCCATCACCTACCTGAAGGTCATCGTCCAGACGGACACCTCCCGCATCCTGCTGCTGCTGCTGGTGGCGCACTTCATCCACTTCGCCGTGATCCCGATGGTAGGCCGCATGTCCGACCACTTCGGCCGTAAACCGGTCTACATGGCCGGAGCCATCCTGGGCGGCACCTGGGGTTTCTTCGCCTTCCCGATGATGGACACCAAGAACGACCTCATCATCCTCGCGGCGATCACCATCGGTCTGCTGTTCCACTCGCTCATGTACGCTGGCCAGCCGGCCATCATGGCCGAGATGTTCCCGACCCGGATGCGCTACTCCGGCGTCTCGCTCGGCTACCAGGTCACCTCGATCGTGGCAGGTTCGATGGCCCCCATCATCGCGGTCGCCCTGCTGAGCCAGTTCAAGTCCTCCGTCCCGGTGGCCCTCTACCTGCTCGGCGCCTGCCTCGTCACGCTGGTGGCGGTGTTCTTCCTCAAGGAAACCCGCGGCGTCTCCCTGCACGACATTGACGCCGCCGATGCCCAGGGCACAGCGGACCTTCTGGCCGCCTCCAAGAAGTAGGCAAGTAGTAACGAAGAATCAACGGCGTCAGCCCGGGTCCCGCACTGCGGGACCCGGGCTGACGCCGGTTGCGCCTGCCGGCTCAGCCTGCCAGGACGTCCTGGCGGTCGGAGATCTCGGTCCGGACCGCGGCGAGGACGGCCTGCACGGGGGCCGACCGCAGCGATTCCGCACGTGCCACCGCCCAGATCGGAAGCTGCCGCTGGAAGTCGTCCGGCAGCACCGGCAGGAAACTGGGGTCGCCGACCGCCAGGAAGTTGGGCAGCAGGCCGATCCCGGCGCCCCGCCGGACGGCCTCAAGCTGCGCAAAGATGCTGGTGGCCTGGAAGCTGGAGCGCGGGACGGGAAGCTGGGTGGAGCGGTGGCCCAGTTCGGCGACCTGCAGCGCCGACTCCACGTAAGAGACGAAGCCGTGCTGCCGGACCTCGTCGACCGTCACCGGCAGGCCGTGGTCGCGGGCGTACTGCGGGCTGGCGTACAGCCGGAGGACGTAGTTGGACAGGAAGATGGCCTGCGCATTGCTGACATCCAGATTGCCCACCACCACCTCAAGATCCACCCCGGACCGGTTCTGGCTGACTTTACGGGTGGCACTGAGCATTTCGATGTTGAGCTGCGGATGGCCTTGCTGCAGCCGGACGAGCGCCGGTGCGACAAATGCGGCCCCGAAGCCGTCCGGGGTGCTGATCCGGACCAGTCCGGAGAGCACGTCCTCGGAGTGCGCGATCCGGTTTGTGAGTGCACCGAGGGTGCCCTCTATCGCCTCGGCGGCCGCCACGGCGTCCTGGCCCAGATCCGTCAGCTCCCAGCCTTGCGGGCTCCGCTCCAGGGTGCGCCCGCCCAGCTGTTTGTCCAGCGCCTGGATCCGGCGGGAGATGGTGGTGTGAGTGGTGCCGAGGGTTTCGGCCACCGCATTGAACC
Source organism: Pseudarthrobacter linnaei (assembly GCF_055412825.1). NCBI lineage: Bacteria > Bacillati > Actinomycetota > Actinomycetes > Micrococcales > Micrococcaceae > Pseudarthrobacter > Pseudarthrobacter linnaei. The sequence goes on along the minus strand of NZ_JBVAYX010000009.1, from coordinate 109,172 downwards.
TCCCCAGCCTTGCCACGGTCAGCAGGATCAGCAGGTCGTCCGGACTCGGAAGCCGCCGCAAGTCCACAAGAACTCCTCTGGATCCTGGTATGTGCATCCATGCACATACCATCTGTAGTTTTTTCCCTTGATTGCACTGTAGCAGGGTGTGATGCTTGATAGGGAACATCCGGCGACTGGCCGGATCACACGCACGACGCAAAGCAAAGGAGCTTATGCCATGGCAGTAATCGCTTGGATCGGACTGGGGAACATGGGCGGGTCCATGTCGGTGAACCTGGTGAAGGCCGGCCACGACGTCCGCGGGTTCGACCTGAACGCCGAGGCCGTTGCCGCCGCCGTCGCCGGCGGGGTCAAGCCCGCCGGAAGCATCGCCGAAGCAGTCGACGGCGCCGACGTCGTCTTCTCGATGCTCCCCAAGGGCGAGCACGCCCGCGCTGTCTACCTCGGCGAGGACGGCGTCCTGGCCCACGCGGACACGCGCACGCTGCTGGTGGATTCCTCCACCATCGACATCGCCTCCGCCCAGGCCCTGCACGACGCCGCCGCTGCCGCCGGCTTCCGCTTCGTCGACGCCCCGGTCTCCGGCGGGATGAGCGGCGCGAAGGCCGCCACCTTGACCTTCATGATCGGCGGCGAGGCAGGTGCCGTGGCCGAGGCCACGGAATACATCAAGCCGATGGCGGCGAACATCATTCCCACCGGCGGCGCCACCACCGGCCAGGCCGCGAAGATCTGCAACAACCTCATGCTGTTCATCAACCTGGCCTCGACCGCGGAGGGCGCCGTGCTGGCGGACCGGCTCGGACTGGACAAGCAGGTCTTCTGGGACATCGCGTCCGTGTCCTCCGGCGACAGCTGGGCACTGCGCACCTGGTACCCGGTCGCCGGCGTGGTCCCCACCGCGGCCTCCAACAACGACTTCGCCCCGACGTTCACCACCGAGCTGGCGAACAAGGACATCGGGCTGGCCATCAGCGCGGCCCGGGACACCGGCACCCCGCTGGAACTCGGCGAGCACGTCCAGCAGCTCTTCCAGCGCCTCATCGACTCCGGCAATGCGGGCATGGACTGCTCTGCGATCGTCAAGCTGGTCGACGGCACCCTCGACACAGCCAAGTAACCACCCTGCCCCGCAGCCAGCTGTACCCCCTGAACCTGCACCACACGAAAGAGACACACCCCATGGAACGCATTCCGCACTTCATCAACGGCGCCCTGGTTTCCGACGCCGAGCGCTACGGCCCCGTCTTCAACCCGGCCACAGGCGAGCAGGAGAAAGAGGTCGCCCTGGCCTCCGCCGCCCGCGTCGAGGAGGCCATCCAGGCCGCCCGCGCCGCCCTGCCCGGCTGGCGCGCCACCAGCCTGGCCAAGCGCACTAACATCTTCTTCAAAGTCCGCGAACTGCTGATGCAGCGCCGGCCCGAGCTGGCCGCCCTGCTGACCAGCGAACACGGCAAGGTCCTCTCCGACGCCGAGGGCGAGATCACCCGCGGCCTGGAGAACATCGAGTTCGCCACCGGGCTGTCCCACGCCCTCAAGGGTGAGCGCTCCGAGCAGGTGGCCAGCGGCGTCGATGTCCACTCGGTGCGTCAGCCGGTCGGTGTGGTCGCCTGCATCACGCCGTTCAACTTTCCGGCCATGGTGCCGCTGTGGATGATCGGCAGCGCCCTGGCCTGCGGCAACACTGTGCTGCTCAAGCCCAGCGAAAAGGACCCGTCCTCGGCCCTCTTCATCGCCCAGGTCTTTGCCGAGGCCGGCCTGCCCGCCGGTGTCCTCAACGTCGTGCACGGCGACAAGGAGGCCGTTGATGTGCTGCTCGAACACCCGGACGTCAAGGCCATCAGTTTCGTCGGCTCGACGCCGATTGCGCAGTCCATCTACAAGCGCGCCGCCGACCACGGCAAGCGCGTGCAGGCCCTGGGCGGGGCCAAGAACCACATGGTGGTCCTGCCGGACGCGGACCTGAACATGGCCGCCGACGCCGCCGTGTCCGCCGCGTACGGCTCCGCCGGCGAGCGCTGCATGGCAGTCAGTGTCCTGGTCGCCGTCGGGAACATCGCCGATGAGCTCGTCGAGGCCATCACCACCCGGATGGGCACCCTGAAGATCGGCCCCGGGACCGACCCTGCGTCGCAAATGGGCCCGCTCATCACCGCCGAGCACCGCGACAAGGTGGCCTCCTATGTCGCCGGCGCGGCCCAGGAAGGCGCCACCGTGGTGGTGGACGGCCGGGAGCAGAAGTTCGACTCCAACGGCTTCTTCATCGGCGTCAGCCTGGTTGACCACGTCAAGCCCGGCATGAAGGTCTACGACGACGAGATCTTCGGCCCGGTCCTGTCAGTGGTCCGCGTTGAGACGTACGCCGATGCCGTCAAGTTAGTCAACGACAACGAGTTCGGCAACGGCGTGGCGATCTTCACCCGCGACGGCGGCGCCGCGCGGCAGTTCGAGTTCGACGTCGAGGCCGGCATGGTGGGCGTCAACGTGCCGATCCCGGTCCCGGTGGGAACCTTCTCCTTCGGCGGCTGGAAGAACTCGCTCTTCGGCGACACCCACATGTACGGCCCGGAGAGCATCCGCTTCTACACCCGCGGCAAGGTCGTCACCACCCGCTGGCCGGACCCGTCCACCTCGGTGATCGACCTCGGCTTCCCCCAGGTCGACTAAGCCAGCCGGCCAGCCGACTGGGACCGGACGCAGTCCTGACCCAGTCCGGTCCGGCTGACCCGGGCCACTTAAACAACACAACGCGGGGTCACTTCGCGCCCATCCGGTACCGGATCTTGGGCGCTAAGTGACCCCGCGTTGCTGTGTGGTGGGGGCTAGCCCTTCATGATCTCCGTGCGCTGGGCCATGTAGTCCTCGATGGACAGTTCGCCCTCGCTGTACCGCTGGTCCAGCTCCGCGAGCTTGCGCGCCCGGAAACCCTGCGGGGCCGACGGCGGCGGGGGCACCGCAGGGCCTGACGGCTGCTGGGTGCCGGGCTGCCAGGCGTTGGACTGCGGGGTGTTGGAGTGCGGGGTGTTGGGCTGCGGGGCGCTGGACTGCTGCGCGTTCTGCTGTGGGAAGGGCTGCGGCTGGCCTGGATACTGTTCGGTGGCCGGCGGCGCGGGCTGCTGCGGAGCGCCGAGCTGGCCGAACGCGCCGTAGTAGTCCCGCTGGGTAAAGCCGTCACGCGGCTGCTTGTTCTGCTGGCCCGGGTACGGGCCGGGAGCGCCGCCGGGGAACTGCCCGAACTGGTCCGGGTTGCCGGGCATGCCCTGGTTCTGGTTCCGGCCGCGCACAGACTTCTTGTAATAACGCATCGCGATCGGGATCAGGAATGACAAAACGATGATCCAAAAGAACAGATTGTTCACGGTACCGGGCCTCTCAGGAAGTGTTCCCCCAGCTTAACGCCCACACCCGGACCGTGGTGCCCGGGTGCCCGGCGCGGCCCCGGTCAGGAGCGCACGGGCTCCTCGGCGCCGGGCGGGCCCTCGCCGGAGCCGAGCGGCATCCCGGGGCCGAAGACCGGGCCCGGGAGAGGCCGTTTGGCCGTGACGCCGTCGCCGGAGGAACGGTGCCGGAGCCGGCGGACCACCCAGGGCATGAAGTGTTCGCGCGCCCAGACCAGATCGCCGGAGCGCGCCTGGCGCCAGCTGCGCTGCGGCAGCGGCTTGGGGGAGAGCGGTTCCAGGGTGTGCTCGACGTTGAGGGAATCCAGGACCATGGCCGCGATGGTGTGATGGCCCAGCGGCGAGAAGTGCAGGCGGTCCGCATCCCACATTTGCGGATCGTTCAGCTGCCGCAGGGACCACATGTCCGCAATGATGGCGTCGTGGCGGGCCGCGACGGTGCGGAGATTCTCGTTGTAGATGGCCACTTTGCTGCGCACCCGGCCCAGCACGGACGAACCGGTGTCTGGACCGTTGAACAGAACCACCGTGGCGCCGGCCAGGCTGAGGATCTGCACCACCGAGTCCAGCTTCTCGGCCAGGGCATCCGGATCCCCACCGGGGCGGATCAGGTCGTTCCCGCCGGCGGACAGCGTTACAAGGTTGGGCCGGAGGGACAGGCAGTGGGCCAGTTGCTGGTCCACGATCTGCTGCAGGAGCCGGCCCCGGACGGCGAGGTTGGCATAGGCAAAGTTCTCATGCCCGCGGCTCAGCTCCTCGGCCACCCGGTCCGCCCAGCCACGGTAGCCCCCCGGACTCGCCGGTTCGGGATCGCCGATGCCTTCCGTGAAGGAGTCCCCCATGGCCACATAGCGGGTCCAGGGGTGGGTCACGGCGTTGTCTGGAGAGTTCTCCATGGCTTCGGTTTCGCTCACCTACTTATCGTGCACTGTTCCTGCAAAGCTACGCCACCGTAGGTTGTTACCTGCGGGTAACTGTAAGAATGGAGCCATGACTCAAGCCGCTGACTTCCCCGCCCCCGTTGTCCTATGGTCCAAGCCCGAGCAGGAGCGTGCGGGAAAGCCGCTCCTGCTCCTGCTGCACGGCTACGGGGCCAACGAAGAGGATCTCCTGGGCCTGGCGGACATGCTGCCGCAGGAATTCGCGGTGGCCTCGGTGCGCGCTCCGATGGTGTCCGGCGCAGGATTCACCTGGTTCCCGCTGACCGCGTCGATTGACTACTCCCTCGACGCGGTCAAGCAGTCCGCCGCGTACGTGGAGGACTGGCTGGATTCGGTCCGGCCGAACCACCCGTCCGCCACGCTGCTGGGCTTTTCGATGGGCATGGCGCTGGCCACCACCTTGCTGCGGCGGCGGCCCGCGGACTATGCCGCCGTCGTCGGGTTGTCCGGTTTTGCCGTCGACGCCGGAAGTGATGCCAGCTTCCACGACGCCGAACTGGACGGGACGGTACCGATGTTCTGGGGCCGCGACCAGCAGGACCCGGTGATCCCGCCGGACAAGATCGAGTTCACCATGGGCTGGGTGCGCAAGCACGTGTTGCTCACCAAGGTGCTCTACACCGGGATGTGGCACGGCATCAACCAGCAGGAAATCGGGCACGTCTCCGAGTTCCTCACCCACGGGGTGCTGAACAAGTAGCCGCACGACGGCGGGCGGCCAGCCGTCCGTCGGCCAACCGCCCGGTGCCCGGCGACGGGGTCAGGCGCCGGCGGGCGTGCTGATCCGCACGGTCCGGTTATTCACCGTGACGGTGTCGCCGTGGTGGAGCTGGCGGCCGCGGCGCTCGTCGATCTCACCGTTGACCTTCACGAGCCCGCTCTTGATCAGTTCCGCGGCCTCCACCCCGTCCTCGACCAGGCTGGCCAGCTTCAGGAGCTGGCCGAGCCGGATCATGTCGTCGCGGATGGGGATCTCTTCAATTTCCGGGTTGCTCATACAAGCAATGATGCCTGACAGAAGGTGGCAGTAATGACGCACAAGCCGAGGCTTCCGTTCCTCGCCGGGTTGCCCCTCGCCGTGGCCGCGGGGCTGCTCATGCCGGTGCAGGGCCGGATCAACGGCGCACTCGGGGTGGCGCTCGCGGACGGAATCGCCGCCGCGGTGGTGAGCTTCACCACCGGGCTGGTGCTGATGATCGTCGTGTCGCTGGCGCTGCCACGGGGCCGGGCCGGGCTGCGGGCGGTCCTGCCGGCGGTCCGGGAGCGGAAATTCCCGCCGTACTACGTCCTGGCCGGCTGCATCGGCGGGTTCTTCGTCTTCGCACAGTCCTTCACGGTGGGTCTGCTGGGCGTTGCCCTCTTTACCGTCGCCTCCGTAACCGGGCAGACCCTCAGCGGGCTGCTCGTGGACCGGATGGGGATCGGCCCGGCCGGCCGGCGGTCCATCACCGGCATCCGGGTGATCGGCAGCATCCTGACCGTCGCCGCCGTCGCCTGGGCGGTATCACCGCGCTTCTCCGGCGCCGGGCCGGGGCCGGCGGAGCTGGCCGTTCCGGTGATCCTTCCCCTGCTTGCCGGCTTCCTGATGAGCTTCCAGCAGGCCATGAACGGCACCGCCGCCGTGCATTACGGCACGCCCATCGCCGCGACCCTGATGAACTTCGTCGCCGGGGCGCTCATGCTCTGGGCCGTCTGGCTGGTCAAGACCGCCGTCGCGGGACCGGGCAACCCGCTGCCGGGCGAGTGGTGGTATTACCTGGGCGGGCCCATGGGCTGTGTCTTTATCGGCGTCGGAGCCCTGCTGGTCCGCAGCCTGGGCGTGCTGGTGACCGGACTGGGCATGATCGCGGGCCAGCTACTGGGCTCGCTGGGGCTGGACCTCGCGTTCCCGGCGCCCGGGACCATGGTGGCGTTGCCCACCGTGCTCGGGACCCTGCTGACCCTTGCCGCGATTCTGCTCGCCAGCCTGCCCTGGCCCAAGGGCGCCCTGGGACGGGGCCCCCGGGAGCCAACGGGCCGGTAGGCTAGGAGGCGCAGCTTCCTGCACCGCCATCAGCCAGCACCCCTCCCGGGATATGGGCTTGGTGCGCGTGCAGGGTTCGTGTCTGAAATTTGCGTTTTGTAGTGCCCCGTCCGGCAACCAGCCGGGGTCCCGGGGCTGAAACCGGCGGACCGCACCCAGCGGCCCTGTAGAAAGTGGAGTTCCCATGGCAGCAAAATCCGTCCTCGACCAGATCATTTCCCTCGCCAAGCGCCGGGGTTTCGTATTCCAGGCCGGTGAAATCTATGGTGGCTCACGTTCTGCCTGGGACTACGGGCCCCTCGGTGCTGAGCTGAAGGAAAACATCAAGCGCCAGTGGTGGCAGTCCGTGGTCCGCGGCCGCGAAGACGTCGTGGGCCTGGATTCCTCCGTCATCCTGCCGCGCCAGGTCTGGGAAGCGTCCGGCCACGTCGACGTGTTCTCCGACCCGCTGGTCGAGTGCCTCTCCTGCCACAAGCGCTACCGCGCCGACCACCTCGAGGAAGAGTTCGAGGAGAAGAAGGGCCGTCCCGCCGAGAACGGCCTCAAGGACATCGCCTGCGCCAACTGCGGCACCCGCGGCGAATGGACCGAACCCCAGGAATTCTCCGGCCTGCTCAAGACTTACCTTGGACCGGTGGCTTCCGAAGAGGGCCTGCACTACCTGCGCCCCGAAACGGCCCAGGGCATCTTCGTCAACTTCTCCAACGTGCTCACCACCTCGCGCAAGAAGCCCCCGTTCGGGATCGGCCAGATCGGCAAGTCCTTCCGCAACGAGATCACCCCGGGCAACTTCATCTTCCGCACCCGTGAGTTCGAGCAGATGGAAATGGAATTCTTCGTCGAACCCGGCACCGACGAGCAGTGGCACCAGTACTGGATGAAGGAACGGATGTCCTGGTACACCGGCCTCGGCATCAGGGAAGAGAACCTGCGCTTCTTCGAGCACCCGCTGGAAAAGCTCAGCCACTACTCCAAGGGCACCACGGACATCGAATACCGCTTCGGGTTCCACGGCTCCGAATGGGGCGAGCTCGAGGGCATCGCCAACCGCACGGACTTCGACCTGTCCACGCACTCCAAGGCCTCCGGCCAGGACCTGAGCTACTTCAACCAGGCCACCAACGAGCGCTACACCCCGTACGTGATCGAACCCGCCGCCGGCCTCACCCGCTCCTTCATGGCGTTTATGATCGACGCGTACACCGAGGACGAGGCGCCCAACGCCAAGGGCGGCGTCGACATCCGCACCGTGCTCAAGCTCGATCCGCGCCTGGCCCCGGTCAAGGCAGCCGTGCTGCCGCTGAGCCGCAACGAGGACCTGTCCCCGAAGGCCAAGGACCTCGCCGCCCAGTTGCGCAAGAACTGGAACATCGAGTTCGACGACGCCGGTGCCATCGGCCGCCGCTACCGCCGCCAGGACGAGATCGGCACCCCGTTCTGCATCACCGTGGACTTCGAGACCCTGGAGGACCAGGCCGTCACGATCCGCGAGCGCGACACCATGAGCCAGGAACGCGTGTCCCTGGACAAGGTGGAGGGCTACCTGGCCGCACGGCTGATCGGCGCCTGATCGTGGCGATCGCATACCGTGAATGGCGCGACGGCGATGACCTGGCGCTGCTCGAAATGTGGGGCGGGCCCGAAACAGAGCAGGCCCGGCAGTTCCGCGGCACCCTGGCACCCTCGGGCAACGCCCCGTGGCGCCGCTGCATCGTGGCCGAGGACGTCGTCGACGGCGTGGCCATCCCGGTCGCGGCCGGTGTGGTCCACGAGGCCTCGCTGCACCCGGAACGGCTCTGGGCCTTCATCGAGGTCGACCGTCAGCACCGCCGCGCCGGCGTCGGCTCCACACTGCTGACCATGCTCCGGCACGAAGCGGAGCAGTCGCCGTCGGGCGTGTCCCGGCTCCGGTGCAAGGTGGAACCGGGCACCCCCGGGGCGGCCTTCGCCGAAGCGGCGGGGCTGGCCCCGATCCAGCGGTCCCGGCTGGTCGTCGTCGACCCCGGAGCCCTCCGCCTGCCGGTCTTCGGCGACGGTTCCGAAGCTGCCGCCTCCGAGCAGGTCGAGGACCTTGCCACCGGTTCGGTGGAACTGAGCGGCGTCGTGGGCCGTTACTACACGTCCGTGCACGGCTGGGACAGCCCCGGCGACCTCAGCATCGGCACGGTCCAGCGATTGTTCCTCGACGAGCTCAGCGGGGCCCACGGTGCCATTGTGCTGCGGGCGCCGAAGGCCAGCGCCTTCGGCCAGGGCGTGCCGGCCAGCAGGAAGGGCCGGCTCCAGGCGTTCGCCATCAGCTACGCCGAGCTTGCCCCACCAGGGGCCGGCCCCGCTGGGGACCAAGCTGCAGGGGACAAGGCTGCAGCCTCGGGCGCTGTCCCGGCAGGCCAGCCCACCGACGTGTTCCTGGGCCACGAGCCGGAGCTCTCCGCCGAGGAGGCCCACGCCGCGGTCCGGGACCTGCTGGCGCTGATTGCGTTCCAGCACCCTGTGCTGCTCGAATTGGACGACTCGATGGAGGCGCTGCGTGCCGTCGTCGAGCCGCTGCTGGAAAGCGGCAAAGCCCGCGTCCAGGGCGCCGAGACCCTGGTCGTCTCCGACCCGGCGTAGGCCCACTTAACCCAACTGACCCGCAGCTGTGGCCGTTATGAAGCGTGAAAACGGCCACAGCTGCGGGTCAGTATGCGTTCAGCGCAATTATTTGGGCATCACCGGGGGAACGAAGTCGAACGTCATCCCCAGCAGCCAGACGAGCAGCAGGACCACCGGCAGGTGGAAGAGGAACTGCAGGAACGTGAAGCCCACCAGGTCGCGGGCCCGCAGCCTCAGCACCGCCAGCAGCGGCAGCATAAAGAACGGGTTGATCAGGTTCGGCAGGGCCTCGGCGATGTTGTAGATCTGCACGGTCCAGCCGAGGTTCATCTGCACATCGGTGGCGGACTGCATCACATACGGCGCCTCCACGAGCCACTTGCCGCCGCCGGAGGGGACCAGCAGGCCCAGCAGGGCCGTATACAACGCAATGACGACGGCGAAGCCGCCGCCGCTGCCGATCTCCGTGAAGAACTCGGCCAGATGCGCGGAGATGGTCATCCCGCCGTGCCCGGTGGCCTTGGTCAGGATCGCGGCCATCGCGGCGTAGAGCGGGAACTGGACCAGGATGCCGGCGGTCGCCGGGACCGCCTTGGTGACGGCCTGCAGGAAGTTCCGCGGCGTGCCGTGCAGCACCAGGCCCAGGATGAGGAAGACCAGCAGGTAGCCGTTGAGGCTGCTCACCACGGTGAGGAAGGGCTTGGTCAGGAACTGCGAGACCAGCCAGCCGAGCGTCAGGATGCCGGCCAGGACGGGCAGGATCATGCTGTATTCAAGCCATTCGCCCGGGCGGGAGCGCGGCTCCGATTCGCTCGGTTCGTCGTCAAGGTCGACGCCCAGGTCCTCCGCGGTGCGGATCGAGCCGCCCTCGGGGGCCGAGAAGTGCGCGATCACCGTGGTCAGTGCCATCAGGATGGCCAGGGTGAGCAGCGACTGCCAGGTGAAGATTGTGGTCCCGAAGTCCAGGATGCCGGTGATCTTCAGCAGGGCCGGCGGCAGCGAGGCGGCGGTGGCCTGCAGCTGCGCCGCGGAGGAGGACAGGCCCAGCGCCCAGACCGCGCCCAGGCCCATGAAGGCCGCGGCGCCGAGCGCACGGTAGTCCACGGTCAGGTCATTGCGCCGGGCGATGGCGCGGGCCAGCAGGCCGCCGAAGATGAGGCTGAGGCCCCAGTTGAGGAAGGACACCGACATGGACATCAGCGCCACGAAGCTCACGGCGGTGCGGGCGGTCGCCGGGATAAGGGCCAGCCGGTTGATCAGCCTTGCCACGGGCGGGGAGGTGGCCACGACGTAGCCGGTCAGCACCACCATGGCCATCTGCAGGGTGAACGCGGTCAGGTCCCAGAATCCGTTGCCGAAGGAATCGGCGATCGCCTGGGGCGAGGCGCCGATGGCCAGGGCGGCCACCGCGATGATGATGACGCCGGCCAGGGCGAAGATGTAGGCGTCCGGGAACCATTTCTCGGTCCACGCTGCCATCCGTTGGGCTATGCGGGCGAGACCGCGTTCTTCGCCGATTCCGTTTGTCGTCAGGACTGTGTTTGCCACAGAGGGGTACCTCTCCATTGAGTTCGATTTTGTACCCGTTGGAGTTTAGTCAGGACGACCGTGGTAACCGGGCTTATCGGCGCCGGCCGCCGGCGCGCCGCGGACCCTCGGCCTCGTCCAGACGCTGCCGTTCCTCGTCGGTGGGTGCTCCGCCGCCGAGGTCCGCCGGCATCCACCACGAGCCCGGGGACGGGGTGAGGGGAAAGTCGGCGATGCAGGCATCGATCCCGGCCTGGAGGATCCCGCGGAGCGCTTCGGTGGCTTTCTGTGCGCCCCGGGCAGGGTCCACGGTCACTGGTTCGCCGACATGGATCCGGACCGGCGCGCGCCAGGCGCGGGCCGGGGAGAAGCCGTGGCGTCGGGTCATCAGCCGGTGGGCGCCCCAGACTGACACGGGGATGATGGGCACTCCGGCCTCGGCGGCCATCCGCACGGCCCCCGTCTTGCATTCCCGCACCCGGAAACTGCGGCTGACGCCGGCCTCCGGCAGGACCGCGATGTACTCGCCCGCCTTCAGCCGGGCGACGGCGGCGTCATAGGCGTGGGATCCCGAGTCGTACCCCACCGCGACGTGCCCGGCGGCGCTGACCGCGGGCCCGGCGAACCAGTGGTCGGCGGCCGCCTGGGTGACCAGAAAGCGCATCTGGGCCCTGGCCTGCGACCACAGCAGCAGCTCGGCGAACGCGAAGTCGAGGTACCCGAAGTGCGTGATGGCGACGACGGCGCCCCGGCCGGGGACGACGCGGCGGGACGGGCCGCGCGGGGCCTCGTCGAGGGGTCCCGGCGCCGGGAGATTCTCCCGCCCGGTGACGATGACCCGGATCCGGAACAGCCCTCGCAGTGCCAGCCCGGTGCGGACAATGACGCGGTAGAAGCGGTCGCTGGGCCGGGGTCGCCAGGGCATCCTAGCGACCGCCCGGTTGGGGTCCGCCGGGCTGCTGCGCTCCGGGCTGCTGTCCGCCGGGCTGGTGTGCTCCACGCCGCGGACTGCGGGGCGGCAGGGGCAGGAACCCCGAGGTGGATTCCACGTATTCCCGGTAGCCCGGGCGGGCGGACATGGCCTTCTCGGTGAGCGGCTTGCCGGACTTGCCGGCGAGCAGCCAGATCATCAGCGCGGGGGAGAGGACAGTCAGGGCCCCGGGCCAGGAGTCAGCGGCGACGAGGAAAATCCCGGTCCAGACGGCGGCGTCGCCGAAGTAGTTCGGGTGGCGGGTGTAGCGCCAGAGCCCGGTGTTGAGCACGGTGCCGCGCCTGGCCGGATCGTCCTTGAATTGCGCCAGCTGCCAGTCGCCGACCGTCTCGAAAACGAAGCCGACCCCCCAGAGCAACACACCCAGCCAGGCCAGCCAGCCGAGGCTTCCGGTGCTGAACATCCCCACCTGGACGGGGAGCGAGACGAAGAACAGGATGATGCCCTGCGGCAGGTAGACCTTGCGCAGCGCGTAGACGTTGCGGGACCCGGGGGCCGAGGAGAGCATATCCATGTACCGCGGATCCTCCGGGCCACCGCGGGCCCTAAGACCGATGTGGAGGGCAAGGCGGAGGCCCCAGACCGCCACCAGACCCAGCAGCAGCAGGCGGCGGCCGCCGTCGCCGTGTCCGGCCGAGAGGAACCAGGAGATGGCGGCCACGACGACGAAGCCGAGCCCCCAGACGGTGTCGACGACCGAATGCCGGCTCTGGCGGACGGCGACGGCGAAGGTCACCGCCAGGAGGACCACTAGGCCCGCCGCCACCCACGGGAGGCTGGCCAGGAAGGCCCCCAACGGGAAAACGCTGAGCGGGAAGTCCGGCATCACAACACCACCGGAAGGCCGGCGCCGGCGACGGGCAGGAAGCTGCGGAACGCGTCGGCGCTGCTGTTCCGGAGGTCGCGGCCCGAGCCGGCGGCGAAGGCATCGAGAATGAAGCCGTTGGCCAGCGAGTTCCACAGGCCCACCCGGCGGAACATAAAGTGACCGGCACCCTTGAGTGCCACGTAGTCCACGGACTCCGCGACGCCGTCGGCCCGGCGGGCGTAGGCGAGCGAGTTCGCGGGGCTGGTCCAGCGGTCGTTCGTGCCGTGGACAATCAGGATCCGGCGGCCGGCCACCCGTTCCACCGGGGTCTGGGCATCGAGCCAGGGCGCCAGGGCGACGACGGCTTCCACCTGGGGGTGGTCCGCGACGCAGAGCGCGGTCAGGCCGCCCATCGAGTGGCCGAGGAGGTAAACGGGCACGCCAGGATGTTCGCGGCCGATGTGGGCGAGCGCCCAGCGGGCGTCCTGGACGGGGGACATGTCCTTCCCGTTCCAGCCCCGGTACCGGTTCCGGAGGGTCCATACGGCCAGCCCGTCGCGTGCGCCGCCGCTGTGAAGTGCCCGGGCGAAGGGCAGCATCCGGGCGGGACTCAGGTGCCTGCCGCGGACGGATTCGAAGCTGTTGGACCGCCCGCCGTGCAGCACCAGAACGACGCCCCGGGTTTCGCCGCTGGCCTTGGCCATGCTCAAAACGGCCCTGGCGTCCGCCCCGGGACCCGCCGGCTCAGGTTCGCGGTCGTCGATCTTGCGTATGGCCACGCCAAACCTCCACATCTTGTCCGTCACTTCCAACCATAGGGCGCAGTGCCCGCAGTTCAAGGTCCGCAGCTCATCTGCCGGCCGGCGGGCTCCCGGCCTCCGGGGGACATGCCCATTGAACATTCGGAGCGGCGCCGCCCGAAGATGGGACCGGCGGACCCGGGGGCGCAGAACCGCTTCCAGGTCAACCAGGACATTCCGTTTCCACCTCAACCAGAATTCTCCGTCCGCGTAGCCCGGCGGGCGCCCCGGCACGTCATGCGTCAGGACGGGGCCGGGAAACGCCGTAAAGTCTTCGGCATGAGGTTGAACTGCTGATGGGCGCCGGACATTCACACACCCCGCAAGGACATGCGGACCCGACGCCCCAGGCGCTCGTTGCGAGGAAGAAAGCCAACCTCATCCTGGCCGCCATCCTGATCCCGCTGACGTTGCTGACCCTCGTGGCGATGGCGCTGCTGTGGCCCTCGGGCAGCAAAGAGGGGATCACGCTCGCGAGCCCTTACGCGGCCGCGCCGGGCGTCACGTTCGACACGGGCAAGATCCAGCGCGTTATCACCGGCAGCTGCATGGACGCCCTCCCTCAGGGACAGGCCGGGACGGACGCGGCCCCGCAGCAGGGATCGGAATGCACCTTTGCGTTCACGGACCCGGACAGGGGCGGCAACCCCGTCAAGGTCGTCATCAACCCCGACGTCGCCAAATCACACGGTGTGAAGGCCGGCGACAACATCCGCTACCTGAACCTCTCCAAGGTCCAGGGCTCCGAAGCCCAGGGCACGCCGGCCTATGTCTTCGTCGACTTTGTCCGGACCCTGCCGATCATTTTCCTCGCGGTGCTCTACGCCGCCGTCGTGATCGCAGTGGCGCGCTGGCGCGGTCTGCGCGCGCTGATCGGGCTCGTCGGCGCCTACGGTGTGCTGGTGTCCTTTATGCTCCCGGGGCTAGTGGAGGGCAAGCCGCCGCTGCTGCTGGCGCTGGTGGGGTCCACGGTGATCATGATCGGTGTGCTCTATTTCGCCCACGGCTTCTCCGCCCGGACCTCGACGGCGCTGCTTGGCACCATGTTCGGCCTTGCAATTACCGCGCTGCTGGCGGCCTGGGCCACCGACGCCGCCAACCTCGCCGGCGTCGGCAGCCACGATTCCGCCACCCTCGCGAACATCTCGGGCAATATTTCCATCTCCGGCATCATCCTGTGCGGGCTCATCATCTCCGGCCTGGGCGTCCTCAACGACGTCACCATCACGCAGTCCTCGGCAGTCTGGGAACTGTGGGAGCTGGCCCCGGAAACCTCCGCGCGCCAGCTTTTCACCTCCGCGATGCGGATCGGCAGGGACCACATCGCCTCGACCGTCTACACCATCGCGTTCGCCTACGCCGGTGCGGCCCTGCCGGTGCTGATCCTGGTGATGCTCTACGAGCGGCCGCTGGGCGACGCGCTCACCAGCGCCGAGCTCTCCGAGGAAGTGATCCGCACCCTGGTCGGCTCCGTCGGACTGGTCCTGGCGATCCCGGTCACAACGCTGATCGCGGTCCTCGTGGTGAAGGCAACCGGGATCAAGGCACTGCGCGGGGCGGCGGGAACGGGCCGCAGCTTCGGCGGCAGCGCCGCCGTCGTTCCTCCCGATGCTGCCCCCGAGGACGCCTTCGCAGCGGCCTCGGCAGGGCGGCGCGGGCGGCGCGCTGCCGCACTGGACTGACCCCGTGTTTCCACATAGCAGGGGCGGATCCGGCCGATTTGCCCGGATTTGAGACAATGATCAGGTGACTGTTGTAGCTACCCCTCCCGCCGCCAAGCTGGAACTCCCGCCCCTGAAGCTGGGCCCCCTCACGGTGGACACCCCCGTGATCCTGGCTCCCATGGCGGGCATCACCAACTCCGCGTTCCGCCGGCTCTGCCGTGAATACGGCGGCGGCCTGTACGTCGCGGAGATGGTCACCTCCCGCGCCCTCGTGGAGCGCACACCGGAATCCCTGCGCATCATCGCGCACGACGACGACGAGAAGGTCCGGTCCGTCCAGCTCTACGGTGTGGACCCCGTGACCGTCGGCCAGGCCGTGCGGATGCTCGTCGAGGAGGACCGGGCGGACCACATCGACCTCAACTTCGGCTGCCCCGTGCCCAAGGTCACCCGGCGGGGCGGAGGCTCGGCCCTGCCGTGGAAAATCGATCTGTTCACCTCGATCGTGCAGACAGCGGTCAAGGAAGCCTCCCGGGGCAATGTCCCGCTGACCATCAAAATGCGCAAGGGCATAGACGAGGACCACCTGACCTACCTCGATGCCGGCCGGATCGCCCGCGATTCCGGTGTCGCCGCCGTCGCGCTCCACGGCCGCACCGCCGCGCAGTTCTACTCGGGCAAGGCCGACTGGTCCGCGATTGCCCGGCTGCGTGAGGCGCTGCCGGACATCCCGGTGCTCGGCAACGGCGACATCTGGTCCGCCGAGGACGCCATCCGCATGGTCCGCGAGACCGGGGTCGACGGTGTCGTGGTGGGCCGTGGCTGCCAGGGCCGCCCGTGGCTGTTCGGCGACCTCATGGCGGCCTTCGAAGGCAGCGATGAGCGCCACAAGCCGGCCCTGCGGCAGGTGGCGGAAGGCGTGTACCGCCACGCGCAGCTGATGGTTGAGACGTTCGGCAACGATGAAGGCAAGGCGCTCCGGGAGATCCGCAAGCACATGGCCTGGTACTTCAAGGGCTACGTCGTCGGCAGTGAACTGCGGACCAGGCTGGCCATGGTGACCAGCCTTGAGGTCCTGCGCGACACCCTGGACCAGCTGGACCTGGACTCGCCGTACCCCGGCGGTGACGCCGAGGGCCCCCGCGGCCGTGCCGGCTCGCCCAAGAAGCCCGCCCTGCCCAAGGACTGGCTGCTGGACCGCAACATGGACGCCGCCCAGTCGCGTGAGATTAGCCACGCGGAACTGGATGTGTCCGGTGGCTGAAACCAGGACCACCGCCCCCGTGCTCGACGGATACGTCGCCCGGGACACCGCCCGCTGGGTGGAGGAACCGCCCAAGTCCACGTACCGCTCCGACTTCGAACGCGACCGGGCCCGGGTGCTGCACTCCTCGGCGCTGCGCCGGCTCGGTGCCAAAACCCAGGTCGTGGCCCCCGACACCGACGACTTTGTCCGGACCCGCCTCACCCACAGCCTCGAAGTGGCCCAGGTGGGCCGCGAACTGGGCCGAGCCCTGGGCTGCGACCCCGACGTCGTCGACACCGCCTGCCTCAGCCACGACCTCGGACACCCGCCGTTCGGCCATAACGGCGAATCGGCGCTGAACGAAGTCGCCCACGCGATCGGCGGCTTCGAAGGCAACGCCCAGACGCTGCGGCTGCTGACCCGGCTGGAGCCCAAGGTCCTCACCACGGACGGGCGCCCCGCGGGGCTTAACCTCACCCGCGCCAGCCTCGACGCCGCGGCGAAGTACCCGTGGTCGGCGGCGAACGCGCCCGTCATCCACGGCGAGCGGACCAGCAAGTTCGGCGCCTACGAGGACGACCTGCCGATCTTCGACTGGATCCGCGAGGACGCCCCGGAGCGCCGCTCCTGCCTCGAAGCGCAGGTCATGGACCTCGCCGACGACATCTCCTACTCGGTGCACGACGTCGAGGACGCCATCGTCGCCGGGCACTTCCAGCTGCGCTGGATGGACAATCCGGACCACCGTGCCCGGGTGGTCGGCTACGCCAAGCAGTGGTACCTGCCGCAGAACGACCCGGCGGCGATTGATGCGGCCCTGGCCCGGCTGGAAGCCACCAGCGTCTGGGTGCGCGAGGCCGACGGCAGCCGCAAGTCGATGGCGGCGCTTAAGGACATGACCAGCCAGCTGATCGGCAGGTTCTGCCAGAGTGCGCTGGCGTCCACCCGCGCTGTCTACGGCCCGGAAAACCTGACCCGCTACAACGCGGAGCTGATCGTTCCGGACGAGACCGTGATGGAAATCGCCGTGATGAAGGGCCTGGCCACCACCTTCGTGATGACCACCGAACACCGGCAGCCCATCTACGAACGCCAGCGCGAGGTCCTGCACGCCCTCGTGACGGCCCTGAGCGCCACCGGGGACCGCCACCTGGAGCCAATGTTCGCTGCCGACTGGCGCGACGCGGAGGACGACGGCGCGCGGCTTCGTGTCGTGATCGACCAGGTGGCGTCGTTGACCGACGGTTCCGCGCTGGCCATGTATGAGCGGCTCGTGGGCAGCCTGCCGTCGCTGTGGTGACCTCCCTGGTGACCTTGCCCGCAGAACCCAGCTATGCGCCATTCCTGTCGTGGCGCGGTACTAGGATGGCACTGTGGCCGGCCTGATCAAACGTGAAGATATCGATGAAGTACGCCAGCGCACGGACATCAAGGAAGTTGTCGACGGCTACGTGACCCTCAAGGGGGCGGGGCTGGGTTCTTTCAAAGGCCTGTGCCCCTTCCATGACGAGCGTTCGCCCTCGTTCACCGTCCGGCCCCAGGTGGGCAGGTACCACTGCTTCGGCTGCGGCGAGGACGGCGACGTCATCTCCTTCGTCCAGAAACTGGACCACACCTCCTTCCACGAGGCCGTCGAAAAGCTCGCCGCCCGGATCGGCTTCGAGCTCCGTTACGAGGACGGCGGGTCCGGACCGAACCGCGAGGACGTCGGCCGCCGGCAGCGGCTGATCGATGCCCACAAGGTCGCGGACGAGTTCTTCCGCGCCCAGTTGCTGACCCCCGGAGCCACCGAGGGCCGCACCTTCCTGCACGACCGCGGCTTCGACCGCGCCGCGGCCGACCAGTTCGGCGTCGGCTACGCCCCGCAGGGCTGGGACTCGCTGCTCAAGCACCTCCGGGGCCGGGGCTACACGGATCCCGAACTCAAACTCACGGGAATGTTCTCCGAGGGCGGGCGCGGGATCTACGACCGGTTCCGCGGCCGGCTGATCTGGCCCATCCGCGACATCGCGGGGGACACCATCGGCTTCGGCGCCCGCAAGCTCTACGAGGACGACCAGGGCCCCAAATACCTCAACACCCCCGAGACCGCGCTCTACAAGAAGTCGCAGGTGCTCTACGGGATCGACCTCGCCAAGCGCAGCATCGCCAAGGACCGGCAGCTCGTTGTGGTGGAGGGCTACACCGACGTGATGGCCTGCCACCTCGCCGGGATCACCACCGCAGTGGCCACCTGCGGCACGGCCTTCGGCACCGAACACATCAAGATTGCCCGCCGGCTGCTTTCTGACGACGGCAGCGGCGGCGAAGTCATCTTCACCTTCGACGGCGACGCCGCCGGCCAGAAGGCGGCCCTGCGGGCCTTCGAGGAGGACCAGCGATTCGTCGCGCAGACCTACGTGGCCGTGGAGCCCAACGGCGCGGATCCCTGTGAGCTGCGCCAGTCCAAGGGCGACGCCGCCGTACGGGACCTGATCGCCACCCGCCGTCCATTGTTCGAATTTGCCATCCGGGCCGCCCTGAAACGGCACAACCTGGACACGGTCGAGGGCCGGATCGCCGCCCTGCGGGAATCCGCCCCGGTCGTCGCCCAGATCCGCGACGCGGGCATCCGTCCCGCCTACGCCCGGGAACTGTCCGGCTGGCTGGGCATGCCGGTCGAGGAAGTCAGCCGGGCCGTGGGCGCCGCCGCCAAACGTGCCGCCCAGGCGCCGTCGGGCGGAGCTGGTTCCGGCACCTACCCGGGCCAGGGCCGCGGCCAGGGCTCCGGATACGCTACGGTGACCGGCGGTGGATCCGCCCCCGGGGTGGCTCCCTTGACCGCGTCGGCCGCGCTGCCGTCCTTCAACCGTCCCGACCCGCGCGACCCCGTGGCGGCGATGGAACGGCAGGCGCTTGAGGTGGCCCTCCAGCAGCCCGGGATGCTTGAAGGTGAAACCTGGCAGCGTTTCTCCGAGGCGAGGTTCTCGACGCCGGCGTACCTGGCCATTCACGAGGCCATCCGGGCCACCGGGCTGGCGTTCGCGGCTGACCCGGTGCGCTGGGTGGAGCAGCTGCTGCAGGAGGTGCCCGAGCCGCTGCGCCCGCTCGTATCCGAGCTGGCGGTGGTCCCGCTGCCGGCCAGCACCGCCGACGGCGTCCTGCGCTACTGCAAGGACATCCTGGCGCGCCTGTTCGAGCTGCAGATCACCAGGGTCAAGGCCGACAAGATGGGACAGCTGCAGCGGCTGGACGCGACGGCCGACCCGGAGAAGTTCCAGCGGCTGAACCGCGAGCTCATGCAGCTGGAAATGCAACGGCGGTCCCTGCGCGCAGAGGCCTGATCTCCGCGCCCGATCGTCCCGCAGTGTTGTCCCGCAGTGTTGTCCCGCAGTGTTGTCCCGCAGTGTTGTCCCGCAGTGTTGTCCCGCAGTGTTGTCCCGCAGGGGCAATTTCACTTCCCGGCACGGTGTTTGCTAGGCTTGTATCCGCTTCATTCCTCCTTAGCTCAATTGGCAGAGCATTCGACTGTTAATCGAAGGGTTGCTGGTTCAAGTCCAGCAGGAGGAGCGCGCAGTCCCCGTCCCGGGTCACCGGGACGGGGACTTTTTTATACCCGTAGGGGGTATTGCCGGACAATGACGGGCAGGGCGGCGGTCCGATTTCCTAAGCGGCAAAACCTTTGCTAATGTCATACCTGCTTCATTCCTCCTTAGCTCAATTGGCAGAGCATTCGACTGTTAATCGAAGGGTTGCTGGTTCAAGTCCAGCAGGAGGAGCGGACAGGTCCCGCAGCCGGTGAAAAACTGGCTGCGGGACCTTTTTTGTGCCCTCTTACGGCGGCCTGGAGGGTGCTCAGACGAAGTACATCTCCACCTGGAGGAACCGCTCCGCCTCCGCCACGGCTGCACTGAAGGCTTCGAGCTCGGTGGGGGACGTGCGGGGTTCCCTGGGGTGCCATTCGTGCGGTGCGGAGTGCACCTGGGTGAAGCCGCCGCCGGGCGGGGCGTAGAAGATGCCGAAGCGCTGCACGGGCCACTCCGGAGACGTTTCGGGTGCGACCAGGAGCGCCGCATCAACGGCCGGGTTGTACCACTGGGCGATCGGGCGCCGGCGGTCCTCGGTGAACAGGCCGGCTGCGAAGAGGGCCGCCGACTGCTGGCTGGTCTGGCTGCACAGCCGATCCCACCACAGAGGCAGGATTCCGGCGTCGCACCGCTGCCACGTGGCCGGTTTGGGCGGAGGATCCTGCCAGTGGGGCACATCAACAACCTTATCGCCCGCCGTGGAGCGGCAACAGGGCCCCCGGGCAACTGCGCGGACCCGCCCCGGGGGACATGCCCACTCTGGGCGGCCATGCCGGGGGGGCATGCCCAGCGCTGGGGCCCGCGCGTGGACATGGCGCCCATATGCCCACTCCCGGCTGCGACGGCTGGGCATGTCCTCCGCGCGGGGGTGGTCCTGGGCTTGACGCCGCGGGGGACATGACCGGTGCCGGGGGCGGCGCATGGTCATGGTGCCCATATGCCCACTCCCGGCTGCGAAGGCTGGGCATGTCCTCCGCGCGGGGGTGGTCCTGGGCTTGACGCCGCGGGGGACATGTCCGGTGCCGGGGGCGGCGCGTGGACATGGTGCCCATATGCGCACTCCTGCGCGCCAAAAATGGGCATGTCCAGCGGGGTGGGGGCGTGCGGGGCTACTGGATCGGCGGGACCGTGCGGGGCCTGACGACCAGCCAGAGGGCGGCCGCGGCCAGGAAGATGCAGGCGGCCTGGACGGCGCCCATCGGGGTGGAAGACGTGACACCGAGCCAGCCCACCACCGGCGAGATGAGGCCTGCCATCAGGAAGGTGGCGGCACCGAGCAGGGAGGCCGCGGTCCCGGCCTGGGCGCCGTGCTTGGCGAGCGCCAGCACCTGGACACAGGGGAACGTGAAGCCGGCGCCGAGGATGTAGAACCACAGTGGCACCATCACGCCCCACAGACCGAAGCCCAGTTGGTCGAAGAGCACGATCAGCAAAGCCATCAGGAACATCCACGCCGTGGAGCATGCCAGGATCCACTGCGGCGGGACCTTGCGGATGAGCCTCGAGCTGGTCTGCACGCCCGCGACGATGCCCAGGGAATTCACGCCGAAGAGCAGGCCGTACTGCTGCGGGCTGAAGCCGTAGACGTCCTGGAACAGGAACGGCGACGCGGACAGGTACGTGAACAGCCCGGCGAAGTTCATTCCGCCCACCAGCAGCAGCCCCACAAAAATCCGGTCCCTGAACAGCACACCGTAGCGCTGCCGGGCGGTCATGCCGGTTTTTCCGCGAAGTTCCCGGGGCAGCGTCTCGCGCACCACGAACACCGCCGCGATGAGGACGCACATGCCGTAGCCGGCGAGGAAGAAGAAGATCCCCGGCCACGGCATGAACAGCAGCAGCTGGGAACCTATCACTGGAGCGAGGATCGGCGCCAGGCCGTTCACCAGGGCCATCCGGGAGAACATCCGCACCATGGCGAAACCGCTGAACAGGTCCCGCACCATAGCCATGGCCACCACGCCGCCGCCCGCGGCGCCGATGCCCATCAGCACCCGGAAGAAGCCCAGCGTCGTGATGTCGGTCGACAGTGCAGCCCCCAGTGAGGCCGCAATGTGCACCGCCGTCGCAAGGATCAGCGGCATCCGCCGGCCGAACTTGTCGCTCAGCGGGCCCACCACCAGTTGGCCCAGCGCAAAGCCGAGCGTGGTTCCGGTCAGTGTCAGCTGCACGGCCGCCTCCGAAACGGCCAGGCTCTCTTCCAGTGCCGGGAAAGCCGGAAGGTACAGGTCGACGGTGAAGGGTCCCAGTGCGGTCAGGGCGCCGAGCATCAGGATGTAGAGGAGCTTGCGGCGGCGGCTCAGGGAATCGCCGGGATTGGTGGGTGTGGTCACAAAGGTCAATCCTAGGGCGCACGGCCGCCGGGCAGGTCTGCAGCGGAGGGCGCGCCACAGCCCGCGCCCGCGCGGCGGCCGGGAGCCTGAATGGTACTTTTGACACCGGGGTGTGCGCGAAGCTGCGCAGACCGGCAAGCCCGCGGAAGCGGAATCACAGACGTAACCAGATAGGCGGGACCGATGAGCGGACGTCACAGCGGCGGGACAAGCGGGGGGCTGCGCATTTCCGCGCTGCCGAAGACGCTGAAGCTGATCTCCAGACTGGCTCCGCGGCAACTCAACGACGAGATTGCCCTCGCCAAGGTCGAGATCAAGCGCAAGGGCATCCAGGTCGGTGTTGCCTCAGCCTTTCTCGCCGTCGCGCTGATCTTCGTCGCTTTCCTGGTAACCGGCCTGATCGTCGCCGCCATCATGGGGCTCGCGACGGTCATGCCCGCATGGCTCGCGGCCCTGCTGGTCTGCGGCGTCTTCCTGCTGATCGCCCTGATCGCCGGCCTGGTCGGGGTCGGCAAGTTCAAGAAGGCCCTGCCGCTGGTTCCCGAAGACACCATCCGGGGCCTCAAGTACGACCTCGGCATCGCCAAGGAGGGCTCAGCGTTCGATCCTGCCGTGCTGGATCCGGAATCCGAGCAGTACAAGGCAGCCAAGGCCGCCAAGGCAGAGGCCGCCGCCAAGGCCCAGTCGGAGAAGGAAGCCAAGAAGGCTGCCGAGCCGGACTTCGGCCCGCCGCCCGCCGAAGCGGAACTGCGACGCCGGCTGGACCAGCGCCGCACCCACCTCACCGGAGTCCGCGACGAACTCAACGAGGAACTGGACGTCAAGACCCAGGCGCAGGCCCTCCTGGCCGTGGCCCAGGTGAAGCTGCAGGACGGCAAGGAACAGCTCAGCGGCAAAGTTGCCGAGCTTCGCGCCGCGGCCAGCCGCCGCGCAAAGCGGCCAGCGGCGTCCGGCGGAGCCGGTACCGACGGCGCGGGCGTGGCAGGCCAGCTGGGCCAGCGCTGGAAGCCGCTCGTGGCGTTCACCGCCTCGGCAACCGCCCTCGTGTTCCTGCTGCGCAAACTTATTAAGGGCTAGGTAGCCCGCTGAACTGCAACGCCCGATCGTTGCCGGCCATGGAAAGGGGGACTGGATGAAGTTCATCGGCGCTGGTTCCCGGCCTGGTCGGCCCCAGACCCACCACGACAGGGTTTTGACCATCCCCAACGTGTTGACCGTCGTGCGGTTCCTCGGCGTGCCGCTGTTCATCTGGCTCGTGCTCGGGGTGCAGGAATACGGCTACGCTGCCCTCGTCCTGGCGATCATGGGCAGCACGGACTGGGTGGACGGCTACGTCGCCCGCCGGTTCGACCAAATGTCCAACCTCGGGCGGGTCATGGATCCCATCGCGGACCGGCTTTCGCTGATTGCGGTTGCTGTGACGCTGGTGATCGCCGGCGTCGTGGAGTGGTGGTACCTCGCGGCGCTGCTGATCCCGGACGCCATCCTGCTCGCCCTGTCGCTCTACTACTTCCACGGCCACCCCGACCTCCCCGTGAGCCGGATCGGCAAGATCCGGACTGCGCTCCTGCTGGTCGGCACGCCGCTGCTCGTGCTCTCCAAACTCCCGGTCCCCGGCACCGAGGTCTACCTCACCGCCGCCTGGATCTGCCTGGGGCTGGGGCTCGTGGGGCACTGGATCGCCGGCTACAACTACTTCTGGGCCATTATCCGCAAGGGCAAAGAGCTCAAGAGCCACAAACCCGACGCCGACGGCGGCACCCGCTGATGGTTTGGTTCGCTGTTTTGCTTGCGGTACTGGGCGCGTTTTGCCTCGCGATCGGCGCCCAGCGGCAGGGAAGCGCGGTCAAGGCCGACACCGGAGGGCTGGCGCTCAGCAACCACGGCATGCTTCGTCTGATCCGCAACCCGCGCTGGGTATTCGGCCTGCTGCTGCTGGTCCTTGGCATGGCGATGAACGCCGTTGCCCTGGTCATGGCGCCGCTGACCGTAGTCCAGCCGATCGGGGCCATTGCCCTTGTCATCACCACGATCGTCAATGCCAAGGACCAGGGGCTGACCATCAACCGGGCCACGGTGGTGGCCATCTCCGCCTGTGTCACCGGCTCGGCCCTGTTCGTGATCCTGGCGGTCAACGTGACCCAGGAAACCCATCAGGTCAGCTCCTCCGACGAGCTGACCATTGTGCTGCTGCTGGCCCTGGCTGTCGGGCTGTTCGGGACCCTGGCCCTGGTGTTCCGGCACCGGATGAGCGCCTTTATCTACATCCTCGGCGCGGGAATCCTGTTCGGCTTCGTCGCCGTCCTGACCCGCATCATCGGCAAGCACCTGCTGGATCCGAACGGCCTGGGCGTGCAGAATGTGCCGTGGTATTCGGTGGTCGCCATCGTGGCCGCCGGAGTCCTGGGCTCGTGGTTCGTCCAAAACGCCTACTCGGGTGGCCCGCCGGACCTCGTGATCGCCGGACTGACAGTGATCGACCCGATCGTCGGGATCGCGATCGGCATCACGATCCTCGGCGAGCTGCGCCCGGATGTCCATGCGGTGACGGCCATAGCGATGGGGGCGGCCGGTTCGCTTGCTATCGTGGGAGTGATCGCTTTGTCCAGACACCATCCCGAGGTCACCAAGCGCAAGAAGGACGCGCGGAAGGCCGCGGGTCGGGTGTAATAGGACGTCAACAGACCTCAGCAGCAGGCCCGGCACGCCTGCGCCGGCAACCAGCCGGCCACCACAAGTCCCAGCTGTCCGCACCGTGACCACCAGGAGCCCCCCACGTGACCATGCCTGACAACCAGCACCCGCTGACCATCCTGATTGCCGCGGACACGTACCCGCCCCACGTCAATGGCGCGGCCATGTTCGGCTACCGCCTGGCTCGAGGCATGACGGCGCGCGGACACGAGGTTCACGTGCTGGCCTGCCGACCGGACAAAGGCAAGAGCTACACCGAGTTCAGCGACGAGGGCACGGTCCACCGGATCCGCTCGCACTCAGTTCCCACTCACGAATACTTCCGGATCACCTTCCCCTGGGAAATCAAGAAGGAAATCAGCCTGCTTTTCGACCGGATCCAGCCCGACGTGGTGCACATCCAGAGCCACTACATGATCGGCGAGCACGTGCTCTACGAGGCCGTCAAGCGCGGTATCCGGATCGTGGCGACCAACCACTTCATGCCCGAGAACCTGAACCCGTTCCTGCCCTTCCCGCAGTGGTTCAAGGACATCGTGGGACGCATTTCGTGGAAGGACATGGGCAAGGTCATGGGCCAGGCCGACGTCGTCACCACCCCGACGCCGCTGGCGGCCAAGGCGATGCATGAGCACGCCTTCCTCCGCACGGTCCTGCCACTGTCCAACGGCATCGACTCAGCCGCCTACGAACTCAAACCGGGGGAGGAACTGGAACGCCACTCGAGCCCTACCGTGCTGTTTGTCGGACGGCTCGCCGAGGAAAAGCACATCGATGTCCTGGTCGACGCTGTCGCCAAGACGCCCAGGGAGATGAACGTCCACCTTGAGATCGTCGGCGGCGGCGAGGTGCGCCCGGCCCTGGAGGACCAGGTTGACAGGCTCGGGCTGCAGGACCGGGTCACGTTCCTCGGCCTGGTCAGCGACGCCGACCTCCGCCAGGCCTATCTGGCGGCGGACCTGTTCTGCATGCCCGGGACGGCGGAACTGCAGTCGCTCGTGACCCTGGAAGCCATGTCGGCTTCCACTCCGGTGCTGCTGGCTGACGCCATGGCGCTCCCGCATCTGGTGCACGACGGCGAAAACGGCTATCTGTTCACGCCCAACGACAGCGACGACCTCGCAGCCAAGATGGTCCGCGTACTGTCGCTGCCCGCCGATGAGCTGGCCGCGATGGGCAAGGCGAGCCGTGGCCTGGTGGAGAACCACAGCCTCGAGCGCACCCTGCAGGCATTTGAGGATCTGTACCGCGGCGCCAGCTACGACGACCTCGTCGTCTGAACCGGGGCACTACTATTGTTAGAGTGATTTTCGCCCGGGAATCCTCCGGCCCCGCTCGGGCCTGAAAGATTTCCGGGCGCAAGGGGCTATAGCTCAGCTGGTTAGAGCGCGGGACTCATAATCCTAAGGTCCTCGGTTCAAGTCCGAGTAGCCCTACATTTCCGCGGAACCCTGTGAGGGAACCGCCTCCACGGGAGCCGTGGCCGACGTTGGACGCCGGCCACGGCTCCTTGGATTTGTGCGACGGTGCGTTGTCCAGACGGGCGCCGATCCTCGTAGCCCTGGGGGGGGAACGCGTCCTTTGTCTGCCCATCGGTATGTCATCCGCCACTTGCGGCGCCCTCGCGAACTGCGGTAAGTTACTCGTGAGTAACATCCCGCCGGCGTAGCGCCTGTGTTCTCCTGGTCGCTGCTGATCTCCCGTGAAGGAACACCATGCCCAAAGCTGACATCGACATCAACAACCTCCCGTACGCCGATGGCGACTTCTTTGCGTTCGAGCAGCTGCTCAGTGGCAAGGAACAGGACCGGCTCGCGGAGGTCCGTGAGTTCCTGGCCCGCGAGGTCAAGCCGATTGCCGTTGACTGCTGGAACCGCGCCGAGTTCCCGATGGACCTGATCCCGAAGCTTGCCGAGATCGATCTGGTCAGCCCGGTCCGGAGGCAGGGTTACTCCAACCTCTTCGCCGGCATCATGCACGCCGAGGCAACCCGCGCCGACACGTCCATTGCCACCTTCATTGGCGTGCACGACGGACTCTTCACCGGCTCCATCGAGGCGCTGGCCTCCCAGGAGCAGCAGGAAGCGTGGCTGCCGGACATCTACTCGCTCAAGAAAATCGGCGCGTTCGGCCTCACCGAGCCCCTCGGCGGGTCCGACGTCGCCGGCGGCACCCGCACCACGGCCCGCAAGGAGGGGAACAGCTGGATCCTGAACGGAGCCAAGCGCTGGATCGGCAACGCCACGTTCTCCGACTGGGTCGTCATCTACGCCCGCGACCTCGCCGACAACCAGGTCAAGGGCTTCCTCGTCGACACCAAGACCGAGGGCTACACGGCCACCAAGATCGAAAACAAGATTTCGCTGCGCACCGTGCAGAACGCCGACATCACCCTCGACAACGTTGTGGTCCCCGAGTTCTTCAAGCTCGCCAACGCCAACAGCTTCCGCGACACGAACAAGGTCCTCAAGGTCACCCGCCTTGCCGTTGCCTGGCAGGCGGTCGGCCAGCAGCTCGCCGCGTTCGACGTGGCCCGCCGCTACGCCGTGGAGCGCAGCCAGTTCGGGCGCCCGATTGCCTCCTTCCAGCTGGTGCAGCACCAGCTCGTGCAGATCCTCGGCAACGCCGTCAGCTCGATGGGCATGATGGTGCGGCTCTCGCAGTTGGAGGACCTTGGCCAGGCCAAGGACGAGCAGTCGGCGCTGGCCAAGGCTTTCACCACGGCCCGCATGCGCGAGAGTGTGGCCCTGGGCCGCGGCATCCTTGGCGGCAACGGGATCGTCACGGACTACGAGATGGCCAAGGTCTTCTCGGATGCCGAGGCCATCTATTCCTACGAGGGCACCCACGAGATCAACACCCTCGTCACAGGCCGGGCGATCACGGGCATCTCCGCGATCGTCTAGGAAACGGCCCCTGGGCGCACGGCGGCCCCAAGACGCCCGGCGCCCGGCGGTCGGTTCCACCGCCCGCGGCCCTTCGTCCTGATCCGCCCTCCGCGCCCCTACCCGGGTGCGGGATCGAGGGGAGGAAGCAGGACGGAGGGCCGCAGGTCTGTCACGAAGGCCAGCGGATTGAGGTATTCCGCGCCGCGGCGAACGCCCCAGTGGACACAGGGCGCCGGCGTGCAGTGGCCGGGCTGGATCCACCCCAGGACTTCTCCCTGGGCGACGGCGCCGCCCGCCTCGAGATCGCTGCGAACCGCCTCGAAGCTGCTCCGCAATCCGCTGCCGTGGTCGACGGTGATGACCGCACGATCCGCCACGACGCCGGTAAAGCTCACGGTTCCGGTCGCGGGCGAGGTGACCGGGGCGCCGTCGTGCGATGCCCGCAGATCCACACCGCGGTGCCCGCTCAGCCAGGGTCTGGCCGGCGGATCAAAGGCGCGCAGCACACCCGGCCGGGGGCTCAGCGGCCAGCTCCACCCCGCAGCCACCGTGCCGGAGCCGCGCGTGGGGCCCGTCGTGGGACCGGGCGGCGCTCCTGGGCCGGCGGATGCCGTCACGGGGGAGAGTGCCAAAAGGAGTGCGGCAGCCAGGGCGGCAGCGTGCGCCGGAGTGTTCATGAACCAAGCCTGCTGTTGCCGTCTGATCGGCGGAAGTGCCCCACCGGTCTATGTGGACAGCGGCGCGGAAACTGGCATTGCAGAGGCGCTGCAAGGACTCCCGCGCAGGCGCGGCGAAGCCTCCGTGGGCCCTCCGCAGGGCCTCCGCAAGCCCTCCGCAGGCCCCCGGAAACCGTGCAATCGGGCACCGCCCCTGTAGTACACTTGGTGGAGCAGTTTGCTGTGCCCTCACGCTTGATCAAGGTAATTTGTCTAAGCCGGCACGCCTCATTCAGGGGTGCGGGGGAGCAGCGGCTGACTACGCGTATCCAGCCCAACTCATTCGAAGGTTCAACTCTTCAGGGTGTGGAGGACTGCGCTTCTTTCGGTCCGGGCCTGTGGTCCGGTGGAGAAGCGCAGTGGATGCCAGGAGCACCGCCCGCCTGGGTGTTGCTAATTAACCGTCAACTATTGGCAGGGTAAGACAGCCCGTGGGCTGTCTCATGAATGACCTGCCGGAAGGAGCGCCGGCATGCCCGTCGTAACTATGCGCCAGCTGCTTGACAGCGGCGTCCACTTTGGACACCAGACCCGCCGTTGGAACCCGAAGATGAAGCGTTTCATCTTCACGGAGCGCAACGGCATCTACATCATTGACCTGCAGCAGTCGCTGTCCTACATCGACCGTGCCTACGAGTTCGTGAAGGCCACCGTTGCACACGGCGGCACCGTTCTCTTCGTTGGCACCAAGAAGCAGGCACAGGAATCCATCGCCGAGCAGGCCACCCGCGTTGGCCAGCCGTACGTCAACCAGCGCTGGCTCGGCGGTATGCTGACCAACTTCCAGACGGTCTCCAAGCGCATCCAGCGCATGAAGGAACTCGAAGAGATTGACTTCGACGACGTCGCCGGTTCCGCGTACACCAAGAAGGAGCTGCTGCTCCTTCGCCGCGAACTCACGAAGCTGGAAACCAACCTCGGTGGTATCCGCAACCTGACGAAGGCGCCTTCCGCGCTGTGGATCGTTGACACCAAGAAGGAACACCTTGCTGTCGACGAAGCCAAGAAGCTGAACATCCCGGTTGTTGCCATCCTGGACACCAACTGCGATCCGGACGAAGTCGACTTCCCGATCCCGGGCAACGACGACGCCATCCGCTCCGTCAACCTGCTGACCCGCGTTGTTGCTGACGCCGTTGCTGAGGGCCTCATTGCCCGCAACCAGCGCGCCACCGGCACCACGGAAGCTCCGGAAGAGCCGCTCGCCGAGTGGGAGCGCGAGCTCCTTGAGGGCAGCAAGGCCGAAGAGGCTGCTGCCGCTCCGGCCGCTGAAGCCGCTCCGGCAGCTGCCGAGGCACCCGCCGCCGAGGCTGCTCCGGCCGCCGAAGAGGCACCCGCCGCTGCAGAGGAAGCCCCGGCAGCCGCCGAGGCTACCCCGGCTGCTGACGACGCCGCCGGCGAAGCCAAGTAGTCAGACAGACTGCTTTTCTCAGCTGACATATAAATCCGGATCTCCCCGCACGCCCTGCGCGTAAGGGGAACTGACAGGATGGCCGCTCACCGGGTGAGCTGCCGTCCTGTCAGTCCGTACACCACACAAAATTTCTAGACAGAGGGGTTCACATGGCGAACTACACTGCCGCTGATATCAAGGCTCTGCGCGAGCGCACGGGCGCCGGCATGATGGATGTCAAGAAGGCTCTTGACGAGGCTAACGGTGACGCCGAGAAGGCCATCGAAATCATCCGCATCAAGGGCCTCAAGGGCGCTACCAAGCGCGAGGGCCGCTCCACCGCGGAAGGCCTGGTTGCTGCCAAGGTCGCCGGCGGCGTTGGCGTAATGATCGAAGTCAACTGCGAGACCGACTTCGTTGCGAAGGCTGACAAGTTCATCCAGCTCGCCGACAAGGTCCTGGCTGTCGCCGTCGAGTCCGGCGCTGCCGATCTCGAGACCCTGCTCGCCACCGAGGTCGACGGCAAGCCGCTGTCCGAGGTTGTCGTCGAAGAGGGTGCAGTTCTGGGCGAGAAGGTTGTTGTCCGCCGCATCGCCCGCCTCGAAGCCGCCACGGTCGACGCTTACCTGCACAAGACCTCCAAGGATCTCCCGGCCCAGGTCGGTGTCCTGTTCGCTGTTGACGGCGAAGGCGAAGCAGCTGCCACCGCAGCCCACGACGTTGCCGTTCACATCGCTGCGATGTCCCCGAACTACCTCTCCCGCGAGGACGTTCCGGCCGAGCTCGTCGAGTCCGAGCGTCGCATCGCCGGGGAGACTGCCAAGGCTGAAGGCAAGCCCGAAGCTGCAATGACCAAGATTGTGGAAGGCCGTGTCACTGGCTTCTACAAGGGCGAGGTTCTCCTCGACCAGGCATTCGCCAAGGATGCCAAGAAGTCTGTCGCGCAGGTTCTCGAAGAGGCCGGCGTCAAGGGCACCGGATTCGCGCGTTTCCGCGTCGGTTCCTAACCAGACACCAGTCAGGCACTTAGTCAGACACCAGTCAGACACGCTGAGGGGGTGGCCACTGCGGTGGCCGCCCCTTTTGCATGCACACCGGGTATGCCCGCAGGTGTTCCTGCAGGCAGGCCTGCAGGGTCATGGATCCCGGAGGCCATCCCGGGGCAGCGCCGGGTCCGGGCGGAATGACGCCTTTGGTCCCCGGCACGATACCCTTTTTCAGAGTTCACCAACGGGAAGGCACCATGGAAACCGTCACTACTTCAGTCCAGCCAAAGAAGAGCCGGCGCCGAGTCCTGTTGAAGCTATCGGGTGAGGTCTTCGGCGGCGGAAAGCTCGGCGTTGATCCTGACACCGTCCGCGGCGTCGCCAAGCAGATCGCCGCAGCAGTCCCCGACGTCGAGGTTGCGATCGTCGTCGGCGGCGGGAACTTCTTCCGCGGCGCCGAATTGTCCCAGAGCGGCATGGACCGTTCCCGCGCCGACTACATGGGCATGCTCGGCACGGTCATGAACTGCCTGGCCCTCCAGGACTTCCTGGAACAGGCCGGCGTCGAAACCCGCGTCCAGAGCGCCATCACCATGGGCCAGGTCGCCGAAGCGTACATCCCGCGCCGCGCCATCCGCCACATGGAAAAGGGACGTGTTGTCATCTTCGGCGCCGGCGCCGGCCTGCCGTACTTCTCCACCGACACCGTGGCCGCCCAGCGCGCCATGGAGGTCCACGCCGACGTCGTCCTGATGGCCAAGAGCGGCGTCGACGGCGTCTACACCGCGGACCCCAAGAAGGACCCCACGGCCGAGAAACTGCACCACCTCAGCTACGATGACGCCCTGCGCCGGGACATCCGGGTGATGGACCAGACCGCCATGACCATGTGCAAGGACAACAACCTCACGATGGTCGTGTTCGGCATGGAAGGCGAAGGCAACGTCACCCGCGCCATTCTGGGCGAGGACCTGGGCACCGTCGTCACCCCCTAGCACCGGCTAGGATGTTTTCAGGACAGTTCCGCTCCCCGGATCCGGGGCAGGACGGCGGAACACAACCAAGACCGTGCAGCATCCCGCCAACGGCGGGTGCACCAATTTCTGAGGAGAGACCGTGATCGAAGAAACCTTGCTCGAAGCCGGGGAAAAGATGGACAAGGCGGTTGAAGTAGCCAAGGAAGACTTCGCCTCGATCCGGACCGGCCGCGCCACTCCGGGCCTCTACAACAAGGTCCTCGTGGACTACTACGGCTCCCCGACGCCGCTGCAGCAGCTGGCCTCCTTCGCCGTTCCGGACGCCCGCACCATCCTCATCACGCCCTTCGACAAGACCGCCCTGCGCGATATCGAGCGCGCGCTGAGCGATTCCGAGGTTGGCGCCAACCCGTCGAATGACGGCAACGTCATCCGGATCACCATCCCGGACCTGACGCAGGAGCGCCGCAAGGAATACGTCAAGATCGTCAAGTCCAAGGGCGAGGACGCCAAGGTGTCCATCCGCAACATCCGCCGCAAGGCCAAGGAAACCCTGGACAAGCTGGTCAAGGACGGCGAGGCCGGCGAGGACGAGGGCAGCCGTGGCGAAAAGGACCTGGATGCCATGACCAAGGCTCATGTCGACGGGATCGATGAGCTGCTCAAGCGCAAGGAAGCCGAGCTGCTCGAGGTCTGATGGCGCAGGAACAGGGGGAACCCGGACCGGACGTCCGGGTGCGGGGGAAACAGTGGAGGAATCCGACTCCCAAGGCCGGCAGGAACCTGCCCGCCGCTACGGCGGTGGGCGTGGGCATGCTCGTGATTGTCCTCGGCGGACTGCTGTTCCTTCCGCTGGGGTTCGTGCTCATAGTCACCGCCTTCGCGGTCTTCGGTGTCTGGGAATTCTTCCGGGCACTGGAAACCACCGGCACCCGGCTGCCGATTGTTCCGGTGATGACCGGCACCGTGGCGATGCCGGCCGCCGCCTACTTCGGCGGCACCGAAAGCCTCCTGTTCGCGATGCTGCTCAGCAGCGTCGCGGCGCTGATCTGGCGGTCCCTGGAAGGTGCTGCCGGTTCCGCGCGCAGCATCTTCGCCGGTGTCTTCACCCTGGCCTGGATCCCTTTCCTGATCAGTTTCGCCGTGCTGCCGCTGCACACCTTCGTGGGGGAGACCCCCGTGGGGCTGTGGCCCGGCGGCGCTGCTCCCCCCGGAGCGTGGCAGATCGCCACCCTCCTGCTGCTGGTGGTCGCCAACGACACCTTCGGGTACCTCGTCGGGGCCTCCCTCGGCAAGCACCCGATGGCGCCGAAGATCAGCCCCAAAAAGAGCTGGGAAGGCTTCGCCGGATCCATTGCCGGCGCCACGGTCGTGGGAGTGCTCGCCGCCGTCTTCCTGCTGGACCGTCCCTGGTGGGTCGGTGTCATCCTGGCCGTGGGCATGGTGGCCGCGGCCACTGCCGGAGACCTCTCCGAATCCATGGTGAAGCGCGAACTCGGGATCAAGGACATGAGCAGCATCCTGCCCGGCCACGGCGGGGTCATGGACCGGCTGGATTCGATCGTCTTCGCGTGCCCGGTGGCATTCATCCTCTACTCCGCCTTTGCCGGCGCGTAAGGCACCCCCTGTTCCACCTTCCGGCCCCTAGAATGGTGCCGGGCAAACCAGTCGAACGGCATTAAAGGAAAACAGCACAGTGGACATTCAACGGCAGATTCCTGCGTCCTTTGACCGCGTGCAGCGGAACGAGTACGGCTACAACGCCAAACAGGTCGACCAGTTCATGCAGCGCGCACGGGTGTCATTTGAGACGCCCCGGTCCGCCGCCCGGCCGGTCAAGAGCGGGGACGTGAGGGCCGTCTCCTTCGACCCCGTCAAGGGCGGCTATGCAGCGGCCGGCGTGGACGCGGCCCTGGACCGGCTGGAGGACGCCCTTGCCCTGCGGGAACGCGATGAACTCGTGGCCGAACGCGGCGAGGAAGCCTGGCTCCGCGAGATCGGCCGGCTCGCCGGCCTGCTCCGCGGGCGTCTGCACCGCCCTGACGGGCAGCGCTTCCGGCGCCCCGCCAAGGCCAAGGCCCGCAGCTACAACACCTCGGACGTGGATGACCTCTGCCACGAGCTGATCGGGTACCTCGAAGAGGACAAGCCGCTGAGCGTGGACAATGTCCGCCGCGCCGTCTTCCGTCCCGCCGTCGGCAAGGACGGCTACGAGGAAAACCAGGTGGACGCCTTCATGGACCGGGTCGTCGAACTCATGGCCGCGATCGACTGAGCGCCTTCAGCGCTCGGTGACCAGCGGCCGTTCCGGAGTATGCAACCGCGTCATGAGCCGGGTGATGCCCCGCGGCACCCGGGGCCTGGTGGCCCGCGAGACCAGAACCATCACGGCGAACGCGGCCGGCACCGTCCAGGCGGCGGGCTGCGCCAGCCACGACGGCGTTCCGCCAGCGCCCAGCATCGCCCCTGCCACCATGGCACCGCCGCACAGCATGGCCCCCGTCGCCATGCCGGCGACCGCCCCGGCATCGGTCAGCCCGCGCCACCAGATGCCCAGCAGCAGCACCGGGCAGAGCGTGGATGCGGTAAACGCAAACACCATCCCCACGCTGCCTGCCAGCGCAAGCGATCCCGTCATGGACGCCAGGCCCAGCGGGACCAGCGCCGAGATCACGGCCGCCCGGCGGAAGCCCTTCACGCTGCCGCCGAAGAGGTCCTGGCTGATCACCCCGGCAAGCGAGACCACGAGCCCGGAGGTCGTCGACAGGAACGCGGCGAACGCCCCGGCCACCACCAGGGCGGACAGCAGATCACCCGCTGTCCCGCCCACCAGTTCACCGGGGAGCAGCAGCACCAGCGCGTCGGCCTGCCCGCTCAGCGCCAGCTGGGGGGCGAACATCCGGCCGACCAGGCCATACGCCGTCGGGAACAGGTAGAAGACCGAGAGCAGGCCCAGCACGATCAGCGTGGTCCGGCGGGCCGACTGCCCGTCCGGGTTCGTGTAGAAGCGGACCAGCACGTGCGGCAGCCCCAGCGTCCCGAACAGCAGCGCCACCATCAGGGAAATGTTCTGGTACATCCCCGCCGGAGCCGCGCCCGTCGGGTTCGCGGACGCTTCCGCCACGGGGGCAGTACCGGAGTCCGCCAGCACGAAGACAACAAAAAGGATCGGCACCGCCAGCGCCGTCAGTTTCAGCCAGTACTGGAAAGCCTGGACAAAGGTGATGGAGCGCATGCCGCCCGCCACCACCGTGACGCAGACGACGGCGACCACGGCCACCATCCCCACCCAGGCCGGCAGCCCGGTGGTAATCCGGATCGCCAGCGCCGCGCCGTGGAGTTGCGGGACGATATAGAGCCAGCCGACCATCACGACGACGACGCTCGTGACGCTGCGCACGACCCTGGAGTCGAGCCGCGCCTCGGTGAAGTCCGGAATCGTGTAGGCGCCGGAGCGGCGGAGCGGGGCGGCGACGAAGAGCAGCAGCATCAGGTAGCCGGCAGTGTACCCGACCGGAAACCACAGGGCGTCCGTGCCGGAGAGCAGGATCAGCCCGGCGACGCCGAGGAAGCTCGCCGCCGAGAGGTATTCGCCGCCGATCGCGGAGGCATTCCACCAGGGCCGGACCGTCCGTGACGCCACGTAAAAATCCCCGGTGGTGCGCGAGATCCGCAACCCGTAAAAACCGATGACGGCCGTGGCCAGCGAGACGGCGGCGAACGCCGCGATGCCGACGACCGGGTTCACGGTCGCCTCACTTGTCCCCGACGAGATCCCGGTAGCGGGCCTCGTTCCGGGCCGCCATCCGGATATACAGCCAGGCGCTGAGCCCAATCACCGGATAGATCCCGGCGCCCAGCAGCACCCAGTCGAAGGGCAGACCCACAATCGTTGATTCCGCGAGGCCCGGGACCAGTCCCAGCATGAGCGGAAACGCGACCAGAATCACCAGGAATCCCGCGGCCACGACGACGGCAAGCCGCAGCTGCGAGCGGATCAGTGAGCGGACAAACACCTGCCCCGCGTCGGACTCCTCGGCGGCGTCGCGCGAATCGGCGGCCGACCGCGCGGCAGGCAGCGTGCTGCTTCCCGGAAGAATGGTTCGGGGGGCGGTGACGCGGACGCGGGTCATGCCTGCGGCCGGATCCGGGTCGTCTCGAGCTTCTCCCGCACGGAGGGTAGGTGACGCCGGCTGATGGGCAGTTCGGCCCCTGCCACGGTGACGCTGGGCCGGGCGGCGGCAAGCTTCATGTGGCTGACGTGGTTCAACGCGATCAGGTAGGAGCGGTGGATCCGGAGGAACCCGGCGTCGGCCCACTGCTGTTCCAGATCGGCCAGCGGGACCCGGATGAGGTAGCTGGCGTCCGCAGTGTGCAGCCGGGCATAGTCGCCCTGGGCCTGGACGTAAGTCACGTCGTCGCGGCGGATCATTTTTGTGGTGCCGCCGAGGTCCACGGTGATCATTTCCGGCCGCGGGGCGCCGTCCTTGAGCAGCTCGCTGATCCTGCCGATCGACTTCGCCAGCCGCTCGGCGCGGACCGGTTTCAGCAGGTAGTCCACGGCGGCCAGCTCGAACGCTTCCAGGGCGCAGTCCTCATCGGCGGTGACGAAGACGACGGCGGGCGGCTTGCTGCTGCGAGCGATGACGCGGGCGATGTCCAGGCCCGAGAGTGCGGGCATGTGGATGTCGAGGAACACGGCGTCGACCTCCTCGGCCTCAAGGGCCCGCAGTGCTTCGGCCCCGGAGGACGCGCGGTGGATGGTGCCGATCCGGTCGTCCCGGCGGAGCAGGAAGGCCAGTTCCTCCACGGCGGGCAGCTCGTCGTCGGCGACGAGGACGTTAATCATGGTCCAAGACTAACGCCGGAGGCGTTTGACCCCTATCAGGCATCGTGGCGGGGCTGGGACTTGGGGACGCGCATCGTGATCAGGGTGCCTTCGCCGGGCGCGGTCTCGATCACCAGACCGTGTTCGTCGCCGTAGACCTGCCGCAGCCGGGCATCGACGTTGCGCAGCCCGACATGCTCGCCGTCGCCGTGCCCGGCAAGGACAGCCTGCAGCTGTTCCGGATCCATGCCCACACCGTCATCCTCGATGGTCACCTCGGCGAAGGCGCCGGCATCGTTGGCGGTGATGGAGATGTGGCCGGGGCCCTCCTTTGCCTCAAGGCCGTGCCGGACAGCGTTTTCCACCAGCGGCTGCAGGCTCAAAAAGGGGATCACGGTACTGAGCACCTCGGGAGCGATCCGCAGGCTCACCTGCACCCTGTCGCCGAACCGGGCCCGCTCCAGCAGCAGGTAGCGGTCGATGCAGCGCAGCTCCTCGGCGAGGGTGGTGAAGTCCCCGTGCCGGCGGAACGAGTAGCGGGTGAAGTCGGCGAACTCCACCACCAGCTCCCGGGCCCGGACCGGATCGGTGTTGATGAAGGACGCGATCGCGTTCAGGGAGTTGTAGATGAAGTGCGGGCTGATCTGGGCCCGGAGCGCACGCACTTCGGCCTCCATCAGCAGCGTGCGGGACGCGTCGAGTTCGGCCAGTTCCACCTGCGTCGCCACCCAGTCGGCCACCTCGCTGGTGGCCCGGACCAGTCCGGCACCTGCCGCCGGGGCGAAGGCCGCCACGACGCCCACCACCCGGGTCCCGGCCTTGATCGGGGCGATCACCGCGGCGCGTTCCACGTCCGTGCGGGTCGCCATGGCGCCCTTGCCGTGGGCGAGTTCCTGCACTTCGCCGGCCGGAATGACGGCGGTATGGCCGCCGTCGAGCACTCCGGCCGCGAGCTCCATCAGCAGCGGCTTGAGATCCTCCCCGGCCCCGTCCCAGGCCAGCACGCCATTGGTATCCGTGATGGCCAGCGCGTCGCAGCCCAGCAGGCTGCGCAGCTGCCGGCTGGCTTTGGCGGCGCCGGCAGGATTCAGGCCGGTGCGCAGGTGCTGGCCGGCGCGCGACGCCGCGTGCAGCGTCTTGTACGTGGCCCGTTCCGCGTCCGTGCCAAGCTCCCGGAACGAGCGGAGCACCTTGAGCCCAACGGCGACGACGACGGCGATCGCTGCCGCGATCACGGCGATGGCGGCGGCGATGAATAGGGGAGAGTCGGGCATGGGCCCAGCGTATCGCGGCACCCGCCGGGCAGGGGCCGAAAGGGCGCTGGACCGGGCCGGGGACGCCGCTGACCGCAGCATCCCGACCGCTGAGCGACGCAGGGCCGGGCGGTTCTGGATGTTGGCTGCCTCACGCGAGACAGTGATTACAGTCACATTGGCCGGAGGGCTGTTCGGAGCAGGCCAAGGCAGCCGGTGTGGACGCACAAGTCTCAATGAGGAGGAACGATGGGTCACGAAGCCCAAGAAACGGACGCCACGGCGGACGTGGACTTCAAGGAAGTCCAATCGACGCCGCGGTTCCAGGAACTGCGCAAGCGTCACCGCAGCTTTGTCTTTCCGATGGCCATTGCATTCCTGCTCTGGTACTTCGCTTATGTCCTGCTGGCCGACTACGCGGTGGGATTCATGTCCACCAAGGTCTGGGGCAACATCAACGTCGGACTGATTATGGGCCTGCTTCAGTTCGTGACCACGTTCGCCATCACCGGCTGGTACGTCAGCTACTCGAACCGGAAGCTTGACCCGATCGCAGCGGAAATCCGCAACGAAATCGAAGGCCACGAATTCGACAAGCATGGCAACCAGATTAACGGGGTAGAGAAATGACGTTTATGGTCCCCGCAGTGGTCGTTGAGGATCTCAAGGAAACCACGCTGCTGAACATGGGCATTTTCGCCCTGTTCGTGGCGATCACGATGATCATCGTGATCAAGGCCAGCAAAAACAACAAGACGGCCGCCGACTACTACGCCGCCGGACGGTCCTTCACCGGATCTCAGAACGGCACCGCCATCGCGGGCGACTACCTCTCGGCGGCCTCGTTCCTGGGGATCACCGGCGCCATCGCCATCAACGGCTACGACGGCTTTATGTACTCCATCGGCTTCCTGGTCGCCTGGCTCGTCGCCCTGCTGCTCGTGGCCGAACTGCTGCGTAACACCGGCAAGTTCACGATGGCCGATGTCCTCTCCTTCCGGCTCAAGCAGCGCCCCGTGCGCATCGCGGCGGCCATCTCCACCCTTGTGGTCTGCTTCTTCTACCTCCTGGCCCAGATGGCCGGAGCCGGCACCCTGATCTCCCTGCTCCTGGGCATCAGCGACTGGGGCGGACAGGCGCTGGTCATCATCGTCGTCGGCGCCCTGATGATCATGTATGTACTGATCGGCGGCATGAAGGGCACCACGTGGGTCCAGATCATCAAGGCCGTGCTCCTGATTGCGGGAGCTGCCGTGATGACCCTCTGGGTCCTCGCCATCTACGGCTTCAACCTTTCCGCCTTGCTGGGCGGCGCGGTGGAAGCCTCAGGCAACCAGAACCTCCTGAACCCAGGCCTGCAGTACGGCAAGACTGAAACCTCCAAGATCGACTTCATGTCCCTGGCCCTGGCCCTCGTGCTTGGCACCGCGGCCCTGCCCCACGTCCTGATGCGCTTCTACACGGTTCCGACCGCCAAGGAAGCCCGCAAGTCCGTGGTCTGGTCCATCTGGCTGATCGGCCTGTTCTACCTGTTCACCCTGGTCCTGGGCTTCGGTGCTGCGGCGCTGGTTGGCGCTGACACGATCAAGGGCGCCCCGGGCGGCGTCAACTCCGCCGCACCGCTGTTGGCGTTCCACCTCGGTGGGCCGCTGCTGCTCGGCTTCATCTCGGCGGTGGCGTTCGCCACCATCCTGGCCGTCGTCGCCGGCCTCACGATCACGGCGGCGGCATCGTTCGCCCACGATATCTATGCCAGCGTCATTGCCAAGGGCAAGGCCGACGCGGCCACGGAGGTCAAGGTGGCGCGGCGCACCGTGGTTGTCATCGGCGTGCTGGCAATTATCGGCGGCATTTTCGCCAACGGACAGAACGTGGCGTTCCTGGTGGCCCTCGCCTTCGCGGTGGCGGCCTCGGCCAACCTGCCCACCATCGTGTACTCGCTGTACTGGCGCAAGTTCACCACCCAGGGCGCCGTCTGGAGCATGTACGGCGGGCTGGGCTCGGCGATCATCCTGATCGCGCTGTCCCCGGTGGTCTCGGGTGCCAAGACGTCCATGATCCCGGGCGCCAACTTCGCGGTCTTCCCGCTCAGCAACCCTGGCATCGTCTCCATCCCGCTCGCGTTCTTCCTGGGCTGGCTCGGTTCGGTGCTGGACAAGAGGCTGGAAGACACCACCAAGCAGGCCGAAATGGAAGTCCGCTCCCTCACGGGTGTGGGCGCCGAAAAGGCCACGGACCACTAAGCACCACCCGCTGGTGATCTCACAGGCTGACAAACGGCAGGAGCCCCCGTGCAACCGCACGGGGGCTTCTGCCATTCTGGCGTCGCGGCGTTGCGGCCTTCGCGCGCGGCGAGCCGCGGAGGTCCCGGGCCGGAGGTCCCGACGCGGGGGCCTCAGCCCTCGGCGGAGCCGCGTTCCAGCAGCGGCTGGATCCGGAACGGGATCAGCTCACCCATGGCCAGGGCGGTGTCCGTCCGGTCCACGCCGTCGCAGGCCAGGATCTTGCCCGTGACCCGGAACAGGTCCTCGGCGTCGAGCGCCACCACCCGGAGCAGCAGGTCAGCCGAGCCGGTCAGGCCGTAGCCCTCCAGGATCTCCGGAATGTCGGCCAGTTCCACCGCCAGCGTGCCAAGCTTCTGCTGCTGGACGTGTACCGAGATGAAGGCCATCAGCGGGTAGCCCAGCGCGGCCGGATTGATGCGGCGCTCGAAGGACAGGAACACGTGCTTTTTTTCCAGCTGGGCCATCCGGGCCTGGACGGTATTCCGTGACAACCCCAGTTTCTGCGCCAGCGCCACCACGGTCCGGCGGGGGTCCCGGGCCATGGCCGAAAGCAGGCGGGTGTCGGTGCGATCCAAGGGTTGCATAATGCGCAAGA
This sequence comes from Pseudarthrobacter linnaei, assembly GCF_055412825.1. Taxonomy (NCBI): domain Bacteria; kingdom Bacillati; phylum Actinomycetota; class Actinomycetes; order Micrococcales; family Micrococcaceae; genus Pseudarthrobacter; species Pseudarthrobacter linnaei. The sequence continues at coordinate 68,665 of NZ_JBVAYX010000009.1, read as the reverse complement.
TTAGCACGGTGTCAAGGTGCCAGGCAGGGCAGAATGCTCAGTTTATTAGCCGGTGGTTGTACCCAATGGGCATTGTGAGTAGGGTCACAGATATCCGGGGCAACGGCGCCCGGGCGGCTGGCGCGCACCGGGATCACGAGTCCCGCGGGCACCGGTCAGACGACGTCAGAAGGTGCGTACAACTGTGTATACCGACGACGCGGGCAAGGGCGGCATTTCCGCCGGGGGCCCCGGGAACAATGCAGAATCAAACAGGCGGACGGGCGGGGATCTCGTCCAGCTCATCACCCCCGGGGGTGAACGCGTGAGTCATCCCGAGTTCGATCCCTGGGTCCAGGACGTCAGCGACGAACAGCTCGGCGCGCTTTATGAAGACATGGTGGTCATCCGGCGGATCGATGCCGAAGCCACCGCCCTGCAGCGCCAGGGTGAACTCGCCCTCTGGCCGCCGCTGTTGGGCCAGGAGGCCTCCCAGATCGGTTCGGCCAGGGCCCTGCGGGACGACGACTTCGTCTTCCCCAGCTACCGCGACAACGGTGTGGCCTACTGCCGCGGGGTGAACCCCGAGGACATCGTCAAAGCCTGGCGGGGCAATGCACTGGCCGGCTGGGACCCCTACACGGTCAACGTCGCAACCCAGCAGATCATCATCGGCGCCCAGACCCTGCACGCCACCGGCTATGCCATGGGAATCCAGAACGACGGCGCCGACTCGGTCGCCGTGGCCTACTTCGGCGACGGCGCCACGAGTGAGGGCGACGTCAACGAGGCCCTGGTGTTCGCCGCCAGCTTCCAGTCCCCGGTGGTCTTCTTCTGCCAGAACAACCACTGGGCCATCTCCGAGCCCGTCCGGCTGCAGTCCCACATCCAGATCGCGGACCGTGCGGCAGGCTTCGGCATCCCCAGCATGCGGGTGGACGGCAACGACGTCCTTGCTGTGATGGCGGCAACCCGGATCGCCGTCGACCGAGCACGCCACGGCGGCGGCCCCACCTTCATCGAGTCCGTCACCTACCGGATGGGCCCGCACACCACGGCGGATGACCCCACCCGCTACCGCGACGCGAACGAACTCGAGGACTGGGCCGCGAAGGACCCGATCGCCCGGCTGAAGTCGCTGCTGGACCGCAAGGGACTGCTCACCGGGGAGCTCGAAACCGCCGTCGCCGCCAAAGCGGACGCCGTCGCCAAGGCGCTCCGGGCCGGCACCATCAACATGCCCGAGCCGGCGCCGATGGACATCTTCAAGCACGTCTACAGCACGCCGCATGCCCCGCTGGAACGCCAGCAGGACCACTACTCCCGCTACCTGGCTTCCTTCGGCGATCCCGCAGAAGCCGCTTCTGAAGAAGGTGCACGCTGATGACGCAGATGACCTTTGCCCGAGCCATCAATTCGGGCCTGCGCAAGTCCCTCGAAAACGATCCCAAGGTGATCCTCATGGGCGAGGACATCGGCGCTCTCGGCGGTGTCTTCCGCGTCACGGACGGACTGCAGAAGGACTTCGGCAAGCACCGCGTCGTCGACACCCCGCTGGCGGAGTCCGGCATCATGGGCACCGCCGTCGGCCTGGCCTACCGCGGGTACCGTCCGGTGGTCGAGATCCAGTTCGACGGTTTCATCTACCCGGCGTTCGACCAGATCGTCAGCCAGGTCGCCAAGATGCACTACCGCACGCAGGGCGCGGTCAAGATGCCCATCACCATCCGGGTGCCCTTCGGCGGCGGCATCGGCTCCCCGGAACACCACTCCGAGTCGCCGGAGGCCTACTTCACCCACACCTCGGGCCTGCGCGTGATCAGCGTCTCCAACCCGCAGGACGCCTTCACTATGATCCAGCAGGCCATCGCCTCGGATGATCCGGTGCTCTACTTCGAACCCAAGCGCCGCTACCACGACAAGGGCGAGGTGGACGAGACCCTGGAACTCAGCGCCGCCCTGTCGATGGAAAAGGCCCGCGTCGTCACCGAAGGCACCGATGTGACGCTCGTGGCCTATGGCCCGCTCGTCAAGACGGCCAGGGACGCCGCGCTCGCCGCCGCCGATGAAGGCGTGTCCATCGAGGTCATCGACCTGCGCTCGCTCGCCCCGCTGGACTTTGCGACCTTGGAAGCCTCGGTCCGGAAGACCGGCCGGCTGGTCATCACGCATGAAGCCTCCCAGACCGGCGGCATCGGCGCCGAGGTGGCCGCGAGTATCACCGAACGCTGTTTCTACCACCTCGAGGCTGCCCCGGTCCGGGTCACCGGCTTCGACGTTCCGTACCCGTACTCAAAGGTTGAAATGCACCACCTCCCGGGCCTGGACCGTATCCTGGACGGCGTAGACCGCGCCCTGGGCCGCCCCAACTCCCTGAGCGGGCTGGAAGGATGAGCGCCACCATGATCAAGGAATTCAGGCTGCCCGACCTCGGTGAAGGTCTGACTGAATCGGAAATCGTCGCCTGGAAGGTCGCGGTGGGGGATACCGTCACGCTCAACCAGATCATCGCCGAAGTCGAAACGGCCAAGGCCGTCGTCGAACTTCCCTCACCGTTCGCCGGCGTGGTCGCGGCCCTGCACGAACAGCCCGGCACCGTCGTGGAGGTCGGCAAGCCGATCGTCTCCTTTGAGGTAGAGGGCGACGACGGCGCTCCCGCCGGCGGCTCCGGAACCGCCGGCGGTGGGGGCGCCGACGCGCCCGCCAAACGCGAACCGAACCTCGTCGGCTACGGCGCCGTCCTCGAGAACTCCGGCCGCCCGGCCCGCCGTGGCCGCAGCTTCGCCGCTGCAGTGGTTCCGGTGGTTCCGGCGGCGCCGGTGGTTGAGCGCGTCGAAGCAGTCCCCGAGGTTCCGGTCGCTGAGCCCGGGTCCGCTCTTGAGGTTCCGGCGGCCGGGCGTGTTGAGACCCTGCCTGCGTCCGAATCGGCGGAACGCCCGCGGTCCACGCCCCCGGTGCGCAAGCTGGCCAAGGATCTCGGCGTCGACCTCGCTTTGGTGACTGGCACCGGGGAGTTCGGGCTCATCACCCGCGATGACGTCCGGAACTTCGTCGGCGGGGGAGACCTGCCGGTCGCACCCCGGGACCTGGCCGGCGTGCCAGCGCAGGCTCCCGCCGCGGCGCAGGGCGGGCGGGAAACCCGGACGCCGATCAAGGGCGTGCGCAAGTTCACCGCCGCCGCCATGATCTCCAGTGCGTTCACCGCACCGCACGTCACGGAGTTCCTGACCATTGACGTGACCCCGACCATGGAGCTGCTGGCGAAGCTCAAGGCCAGCCGCGCGTTTGCCGGTTACAAGCTCACGCCGCTGACCCTGGTGTCCAAGGCCGTGCTCATCGCGCTGAAGAACCACCCCACGCTCAACACCCGCTGGGATGAAGCCAGGCAGGAGATCGTCCAGTACAACTACGTGAACCTGGGCATCGCGGCCGCCACGCCGCGCGGCCTGACCGTGCCGAACATCAAGGACGCCGACCGCAAGTCGCTGCTGGAGCTTTCCACGGCGCTTACCGAGCTGACGGAAACGGCGCGCGCGGGCAAGACTGCTCCGGCCGATCTGTCCGGCGGAACCATCTCCATCACGAACATCGGTGTCTTCGGCATTGATGCCGGCACTCCCATCCTCAACCCCGGCGAGGCCGCCATTTTGGCACTCGGTGCCGTGCGGAAGATGCCCTGGGAGTACCAGGATGAGGTGGCACTGCGCCAGGTCATGACGCTCAGCCTGTCCTTCGACCACCGCCTGGTCGACGGCGAGCAGGGCTCACGCTTCCTGCAGGACCTCGGCGCCATGCTGTCCGATCCGGGCATGGCCCTGGCCATGGTCTAGCGACTTCGAGCTCACGCCTGGACCCACGGCTGCCGGCTGCACCCTCTCGTGAGGGAGCAGCCGGCAGCCTTGTTCTGCGGCGGGTGGTACTGCGCGGGTTTCGCTCCGCAAGTTTGCCGTGTGGGGCCGTGCCGCGCGCTTGGGGCGCATACTGCCCGGGACGCTGCCCGTGGATGCCGTGGGTCGGGCGGAGCCGGGCGAGGGCGGTGGGAAGCCTAACCGAGCGGTTCGGGGACGGCCGGGGCCATCAGGGCCGCCAGCGCCATGCTCTGCAGCAGCGGTCTGGCCCGCTTGACCGCAATCCGCCGCCCATGGCTGCGCACCGAGTGCGGGGTGGAGTTGATCAGGCCGAAGGTGGCGTGGGCGCGCATCCGGAGTTCGGCATCCTCAGTTCCGGGGTGCAGCCCGGCCAGGACCTCCACCCAGAGCTCCACGTAGTTTCTCTGCAGCGTGCGGACCTCGGCCTGGTCCTCGTCGGCGAGGTTGCTGAAGTCCTGGTCCTGCACGCGGATGACGTCGGGGTTGCTGAGCGCGAAGTCCACATGGAACTCCACCAGCCGGTGCAGCGCAACAGCGGCGCCGTCGGAAGCGGCGATCACTCTCCGGCCGCCGTCGAGCAACTCCTGGCTGACGCTCAGCAGTAGCGCCCCCAGAACGGCCTGCTTGCCGGCGAAATGCCGGTAGACCGCCGGCCCACTGACACCGGCAGCCGCGCCGAGGTCCTCGAGGGAGACGCGGTTGAACCCGTCGACGGCGAAGAGCGCGGCAGCCGAGGACAGCAGCGCTTTACGGCGGTTCTCCTTGGCCTGGCTGCGCAGCGTCGTTGGCGGCGCAGCCAGGGAAGGCAGGGCGCCTGGGGGCACGGCTGCAGGGGCCAGTGGCGGGGCAGCCTGGGAAGACCGGGCCGCGGGGGCCAGTGTCGCAGCGGCCAGCGGCGCCGGGGGCTGCCTGGCGGTCGTGTCCGTCTCGCTGGGTTCGGTCACCGGCACATCCCTCATTTCAAAAATCCAGCCGTTTCCGTGGCGTCGTGGTGGACATCACAGTTAATAGAGACTAACCTAAATCTCAGTTATGCGGCACTAACCGAAATGGCTGGAACGGCGCAGTACAGGCCCCCAGCATGAAGGCCAGGAACGGAAGCAGTCAATGGAGACAATCGCCAGCCAGGTGGACGCCACGAGCGCCGCCTTCGCCGCGAACCGCGAGGCCCAGCTGGGGCTGGCCCGCGAGCTGAAGGAACGCCTCGCCACGGCCGCGCTGGGCGGGCCGGAGAAGTCCCGGGAACGCCATGTGGCCCGCGGCAAACTCCTGCCCCGCGAACGCATCGACCAGCTGCTGGACGACGGCAGCCCGTTCCTGGAAATCGCCCCGCTTGCTGCCAACGGCATGTATAACGACGATTCGCCCGGCGCCGGTGTCATCGCCGGGATCGGGCTGGTCCACGGACGCCAGGTCCTGGTCATCTCCAACGACGCCACCGTCAAGGGCGGCACCTATTACCCGCTGACGGTGAAGAAGCACCTCCGGGCGCAGGAAATCGCGCTGGAGAACCGGCTGCCGTGCATCTACCTCGTGGACTCGGGCGGGGCGTTCCTGCCCAAACAGGACGAGGTCTTCCCGGACAAGGAACACTTTGGCCGGATCTTCTTCAACCAGGCCAAGATGTCCGCGGCCCGGATCCCGCAGATCGCCTCCGTGATGGGCTCGTGCACCGCAGGCGGCGCCTACGTCCCCGCGATGAGCGATGAGACCGTGATCGTCCGCAACCAGGGCACCATCTTCCTGGGCGGTCCGCCGCTCGTGAAGGCCGCGATCGGCGAGATCGTCACGGCCGAGGAACTCGGCGGCGGCGATGTGCACGCCAAGATCTCCGGTGTCACCGACCACCTGGCCGAGAACGATGAGCACGCGCTCCAGATTGTCCGCGACATCGTTTCCACCCTGCCGCGGCCGGCCGCCCCCGCCTGGGAGATCGACACCGTCGTCGAACCCCTGGCGGATCCGGAGGAGCTGTACGGCGCCGTCCCCACCGACGTCAACGCCCAGTACGACGTCCGCGAGGTCATCGCCCGGCTCGTGGACGGCAGCCGCTTCCACGAATTCAAGAAGAACTACGGCACCACCCTCGTCACCGGTTTCGCGAAGCTGCACGGCCACCCCGTCGGCATCGTCGCGAACAACGGGGTGCTCTTCAGCGAATCCTCGCTCAAGGGGGCCCACTTTATCGAGCTCTGCGACCAGCGCGGCATCCCGCTGCTGTTCCTGCAGAACCTCTCCGGCTTTATGGTCGGCAAGGACTACGAACAGGGCGGCATCGCCAAGAACGGCGCCAAGATGGTCACTGCCGTCGCCACCGCCCGGGTGCCCAAACTGACCGTGGTGATCGGCGGGTCCTTCGGCGCTGGCAACTACTCCATGTGCGGGCGGGCCTACTCACCGCGGTTCCTGTGGATGTGGCCGGCCAGCCGGATCTCGGTGATGGGCGGCAACCAGGCGTCCGGTGTGCTCGCCACGGTGAAGCGGGACCAGTACGAGGCCCGCGGCGAGGAATGGTCCGCCGCGGACGAGGAAGCATTCAAGGCCCCGATCAAGCAGCAGTACGAGGACCAGGGCAGCCCCTACTATTCCACCGCCCGCCTCTGGGATGACGGCGTGATCGACCCCGCGGACACCCGCACCGTCCTGGGACTGGCGCTCGACGTCGTCTCCCGCACCCCGCTGCCGGAGACCTCCTTCGGCCTTTTCCGGATGTGAGCCCACCATGACTCTTTCTTCGTCGACTACTTCTTCGCCCACTGCACAGAACCCCCTGTTCGGCACCGTGCTCGTCGCCAACCGCGGCGAAATCGCCTGCCGCGTCATCCGCACCCTGCGCGCGCTGGGCATCCGCTCGGTCGCCGTCTATTCCGACGCCGACGCCGACGCCCGGCACGTGCGCGAGGCCGACCTCGCCGTCCGGATCGGCCCCGCCGCCGCGGCGGAAAGCTACCTCAAGATCGAGGCCATCATCCAGGCCTGCCGCGACACCGGCGCCGAAGCCGTGCACCCGGGCTACGGGTTCCTGAGCGAGAACGTCGACTTCGCCCGCGCCCTGGAAAAGGCGGACATCACCTTCATTGGCCCCGGCGTCGAATCCCTCAACGTCATGGGCGACAAGATCCGCTCCAAGAACCACGTCACCGGCTACGGGGTCCCCGTGGTGCCGGGCATCGCCGAACCCGGCATGACGGACGGGCAGCTCATCGAGGCCTCGGCCAGCGTCGGGTTCCCGCTGCTGATCAAGCCCTCCGCCGGCGGCGGCGGCAAAGGCATGCACATCGTCGAACGCTCCGAAGACCTGGCCGACACCCTGGTGACCGCCCGCCGCGTCGCCGCCAGCGCCTTCGGCGACGACACCCTCTTCATGGAACGCCTCGTCCTGACCCCGCGGCACATCGAGGTCCAGGTCCTCGCGGACAACCACGGCAACGTCATCCACCTCGGCGAACGCGAATGCTCGCTGCAGCGGCGCCACCAGAAAGTCATCGAGGAAGCCCCGTCCCCGCTCCTGGAATCGATGAACGACGGCGGTGCCACCCGGGCCCGGATCGGCGAGGCCGCCTGCAACGCCGCCCGCAGCGTCAACTACAGCGGCGCCGGCACCGTGGAATTCCTCGTCTCCGACAACGCCCCGGACGAGTTCTTCTTTATGGAGATGAACACCCGCCTGCAGGTCGAACACCCCGTCACCGAAATGGTCACCGGCGTCGACCTCGTCGAATGGCAGGTCCGGATCGCCGCCGGCGAGGAACTCACCGTCCGCCAGGACGACGTCGTGCTCACCGGACACTCGGTGGAGGCACGCGTCTACGCCGAGATCCCGGAGAAAAACTTCATGCCCTCGGGTGGAGAAGTGCTGCTCCTGGATGAACGGGGTGAGACCTTCACCGCGATGGCTGACCTGGACGCCTTCACGCCCGCCTCTGCCGATCCGGACATCCGGATCGATTCCTCGCTCCTGGAAGGCGTGGAAATCTCCAGCGACTACGATCCCATGGTCGCCAAGGTCATCGCCTGGGGCCAGGACCGCACGGCCGCCCTGGACAAGCTCGACACGGCCCTCGCCCGCTACACGGTGCTGGGGATCGACACCAACGCGGAGTACCTGCGCCTGCTGATCAACGACGCCGACGTCCGCGCCGGCCGGCTCGACACCGGCCTGATCGAGCGTAAGATGCCGGACTTCTCCTTCCGCCGTACCGGCGATGCCGAACTCATCGCCGCGGCGCTGCCGTTCTGGGTCCTGGCCGAAGGGACGGCGACGCCCGGATCTCCCTGGGACACCACGACCGGCTGGCGCCTGGGCGCACCGGCGGCCTGGACCATGAGTTTCGGTGTTCCCGGCGGGGGACTGGCCACCGTGGCCGTGACCTGGCTGAGCAATCTTGACCTCGGTCACGCCACCGTCCGGGTCGACAACGGCCCGGTGCACCGGTTGAAGGTCCTGGGGCTGTCCAGTCACGACGTCTATCTGGAGCTCGACGGCGAGGAACTCCGGTTCGCGCAGGCTCCCGCCTGGCAGGACGTCCCCCCGGACGGCGGGCCGCGCTACGTCTACGTGGGCAACGAGGGCTGGTCCTGCCGGCTCGAGGTGCTCACCCGTGAGACCCGGCTGGCCCGGGTCCTCGCGGCGATTGAACGCGAGGAAGGAGCCGCGGACCCCGCCGTGCGCTCGCCGATGCCCGGCACCGTGGTGTCGGTATCCGTCCGCAACGGCGACAGCGTGGCGGCCGGCCAGGTGTTGCTGTCCGTGGAGGCCATGAAGATGGAACACCAGCTCGTGGCGCCCCTGGACGGAACCGTGCACATCAGCGTCGCCTCCGGAGACCTCGTGAAAGCAGACCAGGTCCTCGCCACCATCCACCCCGTTCACCCAACGGCACCGGCTCCGCCGGACAACGCAGCCGAGGACACCATCGAGGAAGCCGTCATCGCCATGGGCGCGGCGGAGTAACCACCCGGGCGTCGGCACAGGCCGCAGCCTCAGTTCTTAGCAAGCATCACCGCCAGCACCATCGACAGCACCACTGCCAGCACCACAGACGAAGGAGTCACCATGCCGGATTTTGAACTCAGCGAGGATTACCAGGACCTCAGCGACACCGTCCGCGAATTCGCCGATCAAGTGGTGGCCCCGGTCTCCGCCAAGCACGACGAGGAGCACAGCTTCCCCTACGAGATCGTCTCCCAGATGGCGGACATGGGCCTGTTCGGCCTGCCGTTCCCGGAAGAGTTCGGCGGCATGGGCGGCGACTATTTCGCCCTGGCCCTCGCCCTGGAACAGCTCGGCCGGGTGGACCAGTCCGTCGCCATCACCCTGGAGGCCGGCGTCTCCCTCGGCGCCATGCCGATCCACCGCTTCGGCAACGCCGCCCAGAAGGAGCAGTGGCTGCCGCTGCTCGCCTCCGGCAAGGCGCTCGCCGGCTTCGGCCTGACCGAACCGGAAGCCGGCTCGGACGCCGGCGGCACCAAGACCACCGCAAAACGCGGCGGTGGGGAGTGGGTCATCAACGGCAACAAGGAATTCATCACCAACTCCGGCACCGACATCACCCGGCTTGTCACCGTCACCGCGGTGACCGGGCAGCAGGAGCGCCCGGACGGCAGCATCAAGAAGGAAATCTCCACCATCCTGGTGCCCACCGACACCCCAGGCTTCCAGGCCGAGAAGGCCTACAACAAGGTCGGCTGGAACGCCTCGGACACGCACCCGCTCACGCTCAACAACGTCCACGTCCCCGAGGAAAACCTGCTCGGCGCCGAGGGCCGCGGTTACGCCAACTTCCTCTCCATCCTCGACGAGGGCCGGATCGCGATCGCCGCGCTGGCCGTCGGCGCGGCCCAGGGCTGCGTGGACCAGTCGGTGAAATACGCCAAGGAACGCAGCGCGTTCGGGCAGAACATCGGCAAATACCAGGCCATCGCCTTCAAGATCGCCCGGATGGAAGCACGGGCCCACACCGCCCGGCTGGCCTACTACGACGCCGCCGCGCGGATGCTCGCCGGGAAGCCGTTCAAGACGCAGGCGGCCATCGCTAAGATGGTCGCAGGCGAGGCAGCCATGGACAACGCGCGGGACGCCACCCAGGTGTTCGGCGGCTATGGCTTCATCAACGAATTCACCGTGGCACGCCACTACCGCGACTCCAAGATCCTTGAAGTTGGCGAGGGCACCACGGAGGTCCAGCTGATGCTGATCGCCCGCGAACTGGGGCTCTAGCCGGCCCGCTGGCCGCGACCGTCGAGGAAGGATCACCGATGATTAACAAAGTTGTTGCCAGCGCCGCCGAGGCCGTGGCGGACATCCACGACGGCGCCTCACTCGCCGTCGGAGGGTTTGGGCTCTGCGGCATCCCGGTGGCCCTGATCGAGGCCCTGCACGAAAGCGGCGCCACGAACCTGGAGACCGTGAGCAACAACTGCGGCGTCGACGACTGGGGACTCGGGATCCTGCTGAAGGACGGCCGGATCCGCCGCACCATCAGCTCGTACGTGGGGGAGAACAAGGAGTTCGCCCGGCAGTACCTCGCCGGTGAGCTCGAAGTGATCCTCACCCCGCAGGGCACGCTGGCCGAGAAGCTGCGCGCCGGCGGCGCCGGAATCCCGGCGTTCTACACGCCGGCAGGCGTCGGCACGCAGGTGTCCGACGGCGGCCTGCCGCAGAAGTACGACGCCGAGGGCAACGTCGCGATCGCCTCCGCGGCGAAGGAGGTGCGCGGCTTCCACGGCGCCGACTATGTCCTTGAGGAGTCGCTGACCCCGGACTTCGGCCTCGTGCACGCCTGGAAGGGCGACCGCCACGGCAACCTCGTCTTCCACGCCACCGCGATGAACTTCAATCCGCTCTGCGCCATGGCCGGGAAGATCACCATCGCCGAGGTCGAGGAACTCGTGGAGCCGGGGGAGCTGGACCCCGAACACGTCCACATTCCCGGCATCTTCGTCCAGCGCGTGGTGCTCGCCCCCGGGGTCGAGAAGCGCATCGAGAAGCGGACGGTGGCCCTGGCTGCTCCGTCCGCCGGCACCTCAGCCGGGTCCGCAGCCCCAGCTACAGCAGCAATCCAGTCAGGAACCTAGGCCATGGAATCCAACAGCATGCAGGGGGCGCCGCCCCGTCCCGAAGCGGTCCGCCACGAGTACCGGCCGGCCGCCGTCGAACACCCTGCCGGTGAGGTGAGCAAGGGCTGGACCCGCAACGAACTGGCCGCCAGGGTGGCGCGGGAACTGCGCAACGGGCAATACGTGAACCTGGGAATCGGCATGCCCACGCTGATTCCCAACTACATCCCGGCCGGCGTCGAGGTGGTCCTGCACTCCGAGAACGGCATCCTCGGCGTCGGGCCCTACCCGGCGGAGGGTGCGGTGGATCCAGACCTGATCAATGCCGGGAAGGAAACCGTTACGGTCAACAAGGGCGCCGCTTTCTTCGACTCCGCCGCGTCCTTTGGCATGATCCGCGGCGGGCACGTGGATGTTGCCGTGCTTGGCGCGATGGAAGTGGCGCAGAACGGTGACCTGGCCAACTGGATGATCCCGGGCAAGATGGTCAAGGGCATGGGCGGCGCCATGGACCTGGTGTTCGGCGCCAAGAAGGTGATCGTGATGATGGAGCACGTGGACCGGAACGGCAGGCCCAAGATTGTGGAGCAGTGCACGCTGCCCCTGACCGGCAAAGGCTGCGTGGACCGCATCATCACCGACCTGGCGGTCATCGACGTTGTGACCGAGGGAAGCACCTCCCGGCTGGTCCTGCGTGAACTCGCCCCCAACGTGACCGCCGAGGACGTGGCCGCGGCCACCGGCGCCGAGCTCTTCGAGGAAGATCAGGAACTGACCGTATGACGACCGAACCCCTGCAGGAGCGCGCTACCGGATCCCGTGTCATTGAACAGCGCGGGCTGTATTTCGATGAGCTGGAGGAGGACGTGGTCTACGCGCACCGGCCCGGCCGGACCGTGACCGAGGCGGACAATGTCCTCTTCACCACTATGACCATGAATACCCAGGCCCTGCATCTCGATGCCGCCTGGAGCGCCGAGCAGCCGTTCGGCCAGCGCCTGATGAACTCCATGTTCACCCTTGCCACCGTGGTGGGGCAGTCCGTTCCGCAGCTGACCCAGGGCACCATCATCGCCCAGCTGGGGCTCACCGATGTGTCCTTCCCGCACCCGATGTACCACGGCGACACCCTGTACACGGAGACTGTCGTGACCGGGAAGCGGCTGTCCTCCTCCCGCCCTGGCCAGGGGATTGTGACCATGAAACACACCGGCCGGAACCAGCACGGCGAGGTCGTGGCCCTCGCCACCCGCAGCTGCCTGATGTGGACACGGGACGCGCACACCGCCGCGCAGCAGGCACACCCGCCAGGAAAGAACCTGCAGCAGGCAAAAACACCCCGGAAAGAACCCGTCGCAAAGGGCAGAATAGACTCATGAGCTTCCTGATGGGCCCCGCCCTGCTGTTTTGCCCCGCCGACCGCCCCGAGCGGTACCAGAAGGCCGCCGAGCGCGCCGACGCCGTGATCGTGGACCTGGAGGACGCCGTCGCTCCCGCGGACAAGCAGCGTGCCCGCGGCGCCATCCTCGCCCAGCTCGGCGCCACCGGGGACGTCCCCGAGCTGGACCCCAGCCGCACGATCATCAGGATCAACCCGGCCGGTACGGAGGAGTTCGAGAAGGACCTGCACTGCCTCAAGCACACCCCTTACCGGCACATCATGCTCGCGAAGGCCGAGAGCGCGGAGCAGCTCAGGGAGCTGAAGGGCTACAGCGTGCTCGCGCTCTGCGAGACGGCGCTGGGGGTAGTCAACGCCGCCGCCATCGCGGCCGAACCCAACGTGGTCGGGCTGATGTGGGGCGCCGAGGACCTGTTGGCCTCCCTCGGCGGCACCTCGAGCAGGACGGACGACGGCGCTTACCGCGCGGTTGCGCTGCACGCCCGCTCCACCGTCCTGCTGGCCGCCCGGGCCCTCGGCAAGGAAGCCGTCGACTCGGTCTACGTCAACATCCCTGACCTGGCGGGGCTCGCTGTCGAAGCCCGCGACGCCGTCGCCTCAGGTTTCGGGTCCAAGGCCTGTATCCACCCGAGCCAGGTGGCCGTGGTGCGCGGGGCCTACGCGCCGTCCGAGTCCGAGGTCGCGGCAGCCACCGACCTGCTGGCGGCCGCCGCCGCGTCCGGCTCGGGGGTGTTCCAGCACCAGGGCAAGATGATCGACGGGCCCATCCTCAAGCACGCCGAATCCACGCTGCGGCGGGCCGGGCGCTAGCCTCGGGAGGTACCGGCCCGAACCGCGGCGGGGCATGCTCAGCGCTCGCCATGAAAACGGGACATGCTCAGCGTTTCCACAGGTACCTGTTCTCCGGCCGCCCTGCAGCACCGTAGCGGGGCGTGAGCCGGGCGAAGCCATGGATGACCAGATACTCGAGATAGCGGCGTGCACTGACCCGCGAGAGCCCGAGCTGAAGGGCCATCCCGGCCGCCGAGACGTCCTCCCGGCTGGACTTGAGCGCCTCGATGACGGCATCCAGCGTGGGCCGGGACAGTCCCTTGGGCAGCCTTGCCGGGGGCCCCGCCGGAGACCCGCTCAGGGGATCCGCAGCCGCGGCCCGGCGCGATGGGGCCACGAGACGGTCAATGCTGTCCTGGTCCAGCTGCCCGCCCGCCCCGCCCGCGGCGAGTTCGCGGCGCAGGAGCAGGTACTCGTCCAGACGTTCGTTCAGGGCCCGGGACGTGAAGGGCTTCACCAGATAGTGCAGCACCCCGCCGGCCATGGCGCCGCGGACCGTGTCCAGCTCCCTCGACGCCGTGATCACCAGAACGTCCAGGGCCTGCTGGCGGCCGCGGAGTTGCTGGAGCACGTCCAGGCCGGACATGTCCGGAAGGTGGATGTCCAGCAGGATCAGTTCCGGCCGCAGCTCCGCCGCCAGGTCGAGGCCCTGCTGCCCGGTGTGGGCCAGGCTGACGACGTCGAAGCCGCCGCGGGCCAGCAGGAACCCGTGGTGGATCCCGGCCACGGCCACGTCATCGTCGATGATGAGGGTTCGTATGGAGCTCATTGATTTAGTAGTTCCGCCTCTTTTGTCTTCAGGACTACGGTGAAACAGGCGCCGCCCAACGCGGAGGACGACACCGTAGCCGCGCCGCCCCGGCGCCTGGCCACGCGCCGGACCAGGGCCAGCCCGAAGCCGCGGCTATTGATGCCTTCCGCCAGTTTGGTGGTGACGCCGGCCTCGAACACGGACGCGCGTTCCGACTCGGGGACGCCCGGTCCGTCGTCCTCGACCGTGATGGTGCGTTCGCCGTCGGGTGTCTCATCCAGCCGGACGGCGACGGTGCTGTCGTAGCCCGCGGCGTCCACCGCGTTGTCGATAAGGTTCCCGAGGACCGTGATGACGTCACCGGTACCGTCCGGGGTGCACACTGAATCCTGGCTCACGAGGATCTCGACGCCGCGCTCGGCGCACACGGTGGACTTGGCAATCAGCAGCGCCCGGACGTCGTGATCGGTGATTCCTGCCGCCAGCGGGCGGTGGACGAAGGCGGCGTCGCTGTGGCTGCGGCCCAGGTACTCCACGGCCTTTGCCTGCTCGCCAAGCTCCAGGAGACCGGAGATGACGTGCAGTTTGTTGGCGAATTCGTGGGCCTGGGCCCGCAGCGCCTGCGTCACGTCGAGTGCGCCGTCGCGGTCGCGGAGGATCGAGTGGAGCTCGGTGCGGTCACGCAGGATGAGGACCTTGCCCACCTCCCGGCCGTCCACCGTGGCGGCGTTGACCTTGCCGAGCAGGATCCGTTCCCCGGAGAGCACCAGTTCCTCGGTGGCCGATCCGGCGGCGAGCAACCGGCGAATCCCGGGTTCCAGGGATTCGCCGGCGGGTTTTCCGGTGATCTCCTCGCCCACGCCCAGGAGCCGGCGGGCCTCGTCGTTGACCAGCGCGACTTTCCCCTCGGCGTCGACGGCGACCAGTCCCTCGCCCAGGCCATGGAGCATCGCATCGCGGGTCTCGAGCAGGGCCGCAATGTCCTCGGGTTCCAGCTTGTAGATCCGCCGCCACACGAGCTTGGAGATGTACATCGCGCCCAGTGACCCCAGCAGCGCGGCCCCGAGGAGCCAGCCGAACAGCTGCGGCAGGTCCTCGTACAGGTCCTCAGCCAGGGTGCTTTCCAGCACGCCCACCGAGGCCGAGCCGATGACAGTGCCGGCACTGTCAAAAATGGGAACCTTGACCCGCCAGGACTCACCCAGGGTGCCCGTCTGGGTGCCGACATAAATCTCGCCGGACAACGGCACGGACGGGTCGGTGGACACGGGCCGGCCGATTTCCGCGGGGTTCGGGTGGGACTGGCGGACACCGTTGCGGTCCGTCACCACCACATAGGTGACATTCGAGGCCTGCCGGATGACTTCGGCGATGGGCTGGATGGTCTGGGCCGGTTGCGGTGACCCGAAGGCATTCACCACGGAGGGCAGCCGGGCCACGCTTTCGGCGACGCCGATCAGCCTGCCCTTGTACGCGTCCCTGAGCTGCTGCTCCTGCATCCGGATGGTCACGGCCCCCACCGCCGTCAGGACAGCCAGGACGATGCCGAGCTGCAGCGCGACCAGCTGGAAGCGCAAGGGGATCCTGTGAACCATGTCACAAGCTTCCCATCCTCGCCGCGCCCGCCACAGCCAATCCCGGACTCAGGGCCGTGACCAATATGACCACTACTACCTCTACGGCCAAATTCTGGTCCACGGCCCGGCCGGCTCCTAGTCTCTGGGAAGTGATTCCGATGACGTGCGTCACATTCCTACAGGAGAAACCATGACTACCCACTCCACTTTCACCCGGCCCACCTTCACCCGCCGGGCTGCGCTCGCTGCCGGGGCGGCCGGCGTCGTCCTCGCCATGTCGGCCTGTGCCGGGGGTGCCACCGGCGCGACAGCGGGCCAGAGCCCGGCCGCGGAGCCGATCAAAAAGCTGAGCATCATTGTTCCGGCGAACCCCGGCGGCGGCTGGGACCAGACGGGCCGGGCGATGCAGCAGGACCTGCAGTCCAACAAACTCGTCACCTCCGCGCAGGTCAGCAACATCGGCGGCGGCGGCGGCACCAACGGTCTGGCCAAGCTCGCCACCGAAAAGGACGCCAACACGCTCATGGTGATGGGCTACGTCATGGTGGGTGCGGTGGAAACCAACGCCGCCAAGACCCGGCTGGAGGACACTACCCCCATTGCGCGCCTGACCGAAGAGCCGCTGGTCCTGGTCGTCCCGGCGTCGTCCAAGTACCAGTCCGTCCAGGATCTTGTGGCTGACATCAAGGCCAACGGCAAGGGCGTGGCGATTACCGGCGGCTCAGCCGGCGGCGCGGACCACATCCTGGCCGGCCAGATCCTGAAGTCCCAGGGCGTCGAATCCGACAAGCTGAACTACATCGGCTACTCCGGCGGCGGGGAATCGATCGCCGCCCTGCTCGGGAACAAGGTCCAGGCCGGCATCTCCGGCGTGGGCGAGTACGCCGAGCAGGTCAAGGCCGGCAAGGTCCGGGCGCTCGCCGTCTCCGGCACCTCCGAGGCACCGGCCCTGCCCGGCGTCAAGCCGCTGAAGGACCAGGGCATCGACGTCGTCCTGACCAACTGGCGCGGCGTTGTGGCCCCGGGCTCCATCGACGAGGCGCAGAAGGCGAAGCTGACCGAGGTCGTCACCAAGCTGCACGCCACGGAAGCCTGGAAGGCCACCCTAGCCAAGAACAACTGGGATGACGCCTTCCTCGCCGGCGACGAGTTCAAGACCTTCCTGACCGAGGACATCACCAAAGTCAAGACCACGCTGACTGAGATCGGCCTGGTCAAGTAACAATGTCCACCCAAGTCAGCACGCCCGCCAAGCGGCCCACGGGGGAGATCCTCTTCGCCCTGGTGTTCGTGAGCGTGGGCGCAGCGGGCCTCCTGGCGGCGGGGTCTATTCCGATCCCGCCGTCGGAGACCGGCATCGGCCCGCGGGCCTTCCCCTACATCGTGTGCACCATGCTGGTGCTCGTTGGCACCGGCATCGTCGCCCAGGTGTTCCGCGGCAAGGTGGGCCAGGCCGAGGAAAGCGAAGACCTCGACGTTGACGCCAAGACCGACTGGATGGCCCTCGCGAAACTTGCGGGCTTTGTGGTGCTCCACATCTTCCTGATCGAACCGGCCGGCTGGCCCGTTGCCGCGGCCGTGCTGTTCAGCGGGGCGGCCTGGACCCTTGAGGCCAAGCCGCTCTGGAAGGCGGTCATCATTTCCGTGGTGCTGGCGCTCGTGCTGCAGTACGTCTTCGGCGGGCTGCTGGGTGTCTCCCTGCCGCCGGGCCCGTTGCTTGAGGGGGTGCCGTTCTTCAATGGATAGCTTCATGATGCTCCTCGAGGGTTTCTCGACGGCGCTGCAGCCGGTCTACCTGCTGTACGCCCTGGGCGGCGTCTTCGTCGGCACCGCCGTCGGCGTGCTTCCCGGCATCGGTCCGGCGATGACGGTGGCGCTGCTGATGCCCATCACCTACGCGCTGGATCCCGCGGCCGCCCTGATTGTGTTCGCCGGCATCTACTACGGCGGCATGTACGGCGGCTCCACCACCTCCATCCTGCTCAACACGCCGGGCGAGTCATCCTCGATCGTCACGGCGCTGGAGGGCAACAAGATGGCCAAGGCCGGCCGTGGCGCGGCGGCCCTGGCGACGGCGGCGATCGGCTCGTTCGTCGCCGGCACCATCGCCACGGTGCTGCTGACCTTCCTGGCGCCGGTCGTCGCGGAACTTGCCGTGGGCCTGGGACCCGTGGACTACGTGGCACTCATGATCGTGGCGTTCCTCACCGTCGGTGCCCTGCTGGGCGCCTCCGTGCTGCGCGGCCTCGCGTCACTGGGCCTGGGGCTGTTCATCGGGATGATCGGCATCGATGACAGCACCGCGCAACAGCGCTTCACGTTCGACAACCCCACCCTGGTCGACGGCGTCGATATGGTCCTGGTGGCCGTGGGCCTCTTCGCCCTCGGGGAGGCCCTGTACGTGGCCTCAAAGCTGCGGCACGGGCCGGTCGAGGTCATCCCGGTCAGCAAGGGCAAGAACGCCTGGCTGTCCAAGGAGGACTGGAAACGGTCCTGGAAGCCGTGGCTGCGGGGCACCTTCATCGGCTTCCCCATCGGCACGGTCCCGGCGGGCGGGGCGGACGTGTCCACCTTCCTGTCCTACGCCGCGGAGCGGAAACTGGCCAAGGGCCAGAACAAGGCACAGTTCGGCAAGGGCGCCATCGAGGGCGTGGCCGGTCCGGAAGCGGCGAACAACGCCGCCGCCGCCGGCGTCCTGGTGCCGCTACTGACGCTCGGAATTCCGACGACGGCGACCGCGGCCATGATGCTCACCGCGTTCCAGCGTTACCAGATCCAGCCGGGGCCCCTGCTCTTTGAGAACCAGGGCGCGCTGGTGTGGACCCTGATCGCCTCCCTGTACGTCGGGAACCTGATGCTGCTGGTGCTGAACCTGCCGCTGGTGGGCCTATGGGTGAAGATCCTGCAGATTCCGCGGCCCTACCTCTACGCGGGCATCCTGGTCTTCGCGGCACTGGGCGCCTTCTCGGTGAACTTTGCCGCGGCCGACGTCGGGGTCCTGCTGATGGTGGGCATCCTGGGCTACTTCATGCGCCGCTACGGCTACCCTGTGGCGCCTCTGGTGGTCGCGATGATCCTCGGGCCGATGTTCGAAGTGCAGCTGCGGCGCTCGCTGCAGCTCTCCCAGAACGATCCCACGGCGCTGTTCTCCTCGCCGTTCGCGGTGGTTGTGTACGTCTCCATGGCCCTGATCTTCGTGGGCTCCTGGTGGCTTCGCCGCCGTCAGGCCGCGTTGGAGGCCGCGCCGGTGAAGGACGAGCTGTCCGTGTAGGCAGAATGCCCCACTGATTCGATCCGGATGGCCGGAATGGTGACAACCATTCCGGCCATCCGCGTCCGACGGCTCTCAGGCATCCGGCGGCCGGGACAGCGGCGGAATCGAATCGTGCAGCGGGATCCGGACCCAGCGTTGGCCGGTGGCGCGGAATTCCTTCCGGGTGGCGAAACGGTACAGGTAGCTGCGCGCCCGCACCCAGCGGGGCCGTGCGCCGTCGAACGGATCATGCCGCAACAGGCGCAGGGTGGGACGGTCGGCCTCCAGGAGCTTGGCCAGGAAGGCGTAGAACCACTTCTCGTGCACAGTGCGCAGCGGCAGAAACCACATCAGCCAGTCGAGGCGGAGGTGGTAGGGCGCCCACTGGCGCGGGATCCGGCGGACGTCGCCGGGCTTTCCGCGGAAGCCGTATTCCCGCCAGTCCGCAGTGTCGTCCGGCTCAGCGGCGAGCGTGCCTTCCACGGCGATTTCGATCCGCTGCTTCGTGACCGTGCCGAAGGCGCCATAGGTGTTCCCCAGCTGCCAGCGGTTGAAGGCCGCGTTCATCAGCTGGTAGTGGGAGAACAGGTTCTCGATCGGGCGGTAGCTGAGCACCACGAGCAGCACGGTGGCGACCAGGACCACCACAAGCCACGCGACCGGCGCCTGGCTGCCGGCCGCGCCGGTGGCGCCTCCAGCGGCGGCTTCCGCAGCGGTGCCCGCCGAAGGGTGCCAGTCGAGCGGGATCGCCGGGACCAAGGCATGCGCCACCGGGTCGCTGACGGCGGCGAAGGCGAGCAGGATCGCCATCCAGTTGAGCCACGCGAAGTTCCCGCTCGCCACCAGCCAGAGCTGGGTGAAGATGATGATCCCCGCAGCCACGCTGGCCAGCGGCTGCGGGGCGAAAAGGAAGAACGGCACCACCAGCTGGGCGAAGTGGTTGCCCAGGACCTCCATCCGGTGCCACGCCTTGGGCAGCAGGTGCGCCAGCCGGCTGAGCGGCCCCGGCATCGGCTGGGTCTCGTGGTGGTAGTACAGGGCTGTCAGGTCCCGCCACTCCCGGCCGCCGCGGATCTTGATCATGCCCGCGCCGAACTCAAGGCGGAACACCAGCCAGGCCAGCAGGATCAGGATGGTCCGCGGCGGGGGAGTCTGGTTGGAGCCCAGGAACGCCACAATGAACCCGGCCTCGAGCAACAGCATTTCCCAGCCGAAGCCGTAGAACGTCTGCCCCACGTTGACGATCGACATGTACAGAAGCCACAAGGCCAGGAACGCCAGCATGGGGACCCACGGCGGGCCGAGTTGCGGCAGGCCCAGCACGAGCGTGGCGGCAATCGTCAGGCCGCCCCAGCAGACGGCCCGCAGCAGCCGGTCCGAGTAGCGCCAGCTGAACAGGGTGGGCCGGCGCAGGCGGCTGGAGCGTGCCAGGAACTCCGGCACCGGCAACAGCCCGCGCTCGCCGAGGAGGGCCGGAAACTGGTTGAGCGAGGACAGGAAGGCCACGAAGTAGAGGGCGGCGATGCCGCGCTGCATCACCTGCCGGGCGAACTCGTACTCCGGCGCGTCAAACCAGGCCGTCCACTCCACGTTCCCCACGTTACGCCCGCGCGTCGCGGCGTCAATGCGCGGCGGCATCCGTAACCGGTCCGGCGTCCGTCCGGGGCGGCTTTAAGGCGCCAGCGAGGGCCTTCCGGCCATCCGGCGGCGTGTCCGGGCGCAACGGGCCCTGAATGGCCGGGCCGGGCGGCCTGCGGGGAACCCGGGCACGGCGCGCGGTGCGGGATAATGGAACCATGCAGCCGCGCAAGATCGTCCTCCTCGGGTCCACCGGTTCCATCGGCACGCAGGCGATTGACGTCGTCGACGGCGCCCCGCACCTTTTCGAGGTCGTGGCGCTCAGCGCGGGCGGCGGCAACCTCGAACTCCTCGCCCAGCAGGCCGTCCACACCCGGGCCCGGGCCATCGGTGTGGCATCCGGCGACCCGGGAGCCCTCCAGGTGCTGATCGACGACGCCGCCGGCGCGGCCGGGGTGACCGGTTACCGTCCGGAGATCATCACCGGCCCGGACGCGTCCACCCGGATCGCGGAGATCAAGGCGGACGTGGTGCTCAACGGCATCACCGGCTCCATTGGCCTGGCGCCCACCCTGGCCGCGCTCAAATCCGGGGCGACCCTGGCCCTGGCCAACAAGGAATCGCTGATTGTGGGAGGCGCCCTGGTCAAAGCCGCGGCCCGCGAAGGCCAGATCGTCCCGGTCGACTCCGAACACTCCGCCATCGCCCAGTGCCTGCGCTCGGGCACCGCGGCCGAGGTGGACCGGCTGATCCTCACCGCCTCCGGCGGCCCCTTCCGCGGCAAGACCCGGGACGAGCTGCACCATGTGACCCCGCAGGCCGCCCTCGCCCACCCCACCTGGGACATGGGCCTGATGGTCACCACCAACTCCGCCAGCCTGGTCAACAAGGGCCTGGAAGTGATCGAGGCGCACCTGCTCTTCGACATCCCGCTGGAGCGGATCGACGTCGTGGTCCACCCGCAGTCCGTGGTCCACTCGATGGTCCAGTTCATCGACGGCTCCACGATCGCCCAGGCCTCGCCGCCGGACATGCGCCTGCCCATCGCCCTCGGGCTCGGATGGCCGGACCGCGTCCCCGGTCCGGCCCGGCCGTGCGACTGGACCCAGGCCACCAGCTGGACCTTCGAGCCGCTGGACACCGCGGCGTTCCCCGCCGTCGGACTGGCGAAGGACGCCGCCCGGCAGGGGAGTACCTACCCGGCTGTCTTCAACGCCGCCAACGAGGAGGCCGTCATGGCCTTCCACGCCAGCCGGATCCGGTTCACCGACATCGTCGATACCATCGAAGCAGTACTCAGCGAACACACAGGCTCCTCCGGGCTGACGGTGGAGTCCGTGCTGGATGCTGAAAGATGGGCACGCGCCCGCACCCACGAACGTTTAGCCGTCAGAAGCGTCTAGGAAGCAGCAGATCGAAGCATGAGTCCCGTCCTCCTCTTTATCCTCGGTGTCGTCTTTGTGGCGATCGGCATCGCCGTGTCCATTGCCCTCCACGAGGTGGGCCACCTGCTGCCGGCCAAGCTGTTCAAGGTCCGGGTCACCAAGTACATGATCGGCTTCGGGCCCACCCTCTGGTCCCGCAAGAAGGGCGAGACCGAATACGGGTTCAAGGCCATCCCGCTGGGCGGGTTCGTGTCCATGATCGGCATGTACCCGCCGAACAAGGACGACGGCACCGTGCGCACCTCCAGCACCGGGATGTTCCAGTCCCTGGCCTCGGATGCCCGCTCGCAGGCGCACGAGGAAGTCGGTCCCGCCGACGCGAACCGGGTGTTCTACAAGCTGCCGGTCTGGCAGAAGATCGTGGTGATGCTCGGCGGCCCGGCCATGAACATGCTGATCGGGCTCGGGCTGACGGCCGTACTGCTGATGGGCTTCGGCATCGCCACCCAGACCACCACCATCGCCGACGTCTCCAAATGCCAGGTCAAGGCCGGCGAAACCGTGGACCCGGACTCCGCCGACTGCCGGCTCACGCCCGCCGCCGCCGCAGGCCTGTTACCCAACGACGTCATCACCTCCTTCGACGGCAAAGCCGTGACCAGCTGGGATGAACTCACCGGCTGGATCCGTGCGTCCGCGGACCGGCAGGTCAGCATCACGGTGGAGCGCGACGGCGTCCCGGTCACCACCACCGTCACCCCGGTCCTCTCCGCACGTCCCGTGGTGGGCGACGACGGCCGCCAGGCCAAGAGCGCCGACGGCACCCTCCAGTACCAGGACGTCGGCTTCCTGGGCATCGGGGCGCAGACCGCGCTGGTGCCGCAGCCGGCGTCGACCGTCCTGCCGATGGCGGGCGAGAACATCAGGCAGATCGCCGGCGTCGTCCTGAACCTGCCGGCCCGGGTGGCCGGCGTGGCGGAGGCCGCGTTCAGCGAGGCGCCGCGCGACCCCAACGGACCCATCAGCGTGGTCGGCGTGGGGCGGGTGGCCGGGGAGGTCGCCGCGATGGAGCAGGTGCCGATGCAGTCCCGGGTGGCCACCCTGGTGGGGCTGCTGGCCGGACTCAACTTCGCCCTGGCCGTCTTCAACCTCATTCCGCTGCTGCCGCTCGACGGCGGCCACGTGGCCGGCGCGCTCTACGAAGGGGCCCGCCGCAGGATCGCCAAGCTCTTCGGCCAACCGGACCCCGGCGCGTTCGATATCGCCAAGATGCTCCCGGTCACCTACGTGGTGGCGGTGCTGCTGATGGGCATGGGCGCCCTGCTGATCTACGCGGACATCGTCAAGCCGGTCAACCTCTTCGGCTGACGCCGGGGAAACTCGAGATCGCCGGAAAGCTGCCCGGTCGCCGGCAGCGTACGGCGACCGGGCAGCTTTCCGGCGATTTCGCCGGAGCCNTCGCCGGAGCCCGGGCGCTGGGTTCTTCGTTATCAGCTTATTTCGGCTTATTTGAGATACTCAGTTGAAAATGATTGATTCTGAAAGATCAGCCCCTTAAGGTGGGGCTATGTACGTGATGACCATCGACCAGCGCGGCAGCAGCGCCGATGTCGACCGTGTCCCGGAACTCCTGGCGGAGCTGGCGGGGCTCTCCTCTGCCGGGCGCTTCGAGCGGTCGGTCGGTGACGAAGTCCAGGGGGTTGTGGAACGCCCGGACGAAGTCGTCGCCATCGCGCTGCACGCCCTGCGCAGCGGACGCTGGTACGTGGGAATCGGAGCGGGGGCGGTGGACCAGCCGCTGCCTGCCAGCCCGCGGGAAGGATCCGGCCCCGCCTTCGTGGCGGCGCGCGTGGCGGTCGAGAAAGCCAAGTCCGGCGCCGCGCACGTACCCATCGCCGTCGTCTCCGGAGGCCTGCGCAGAGGAGAGGCTGCTCCCTCGCCCGCGGGATCCGCCGGCGTGCGCGCCTGCGCCAACGCCGAGGCGGTGCTGCGGCTGATTGGACGGCTGGTCCAGGACCGGACGGCCGCCCAGTGGAAGGTCGTGGATGTACTGCGCTCGGTGCAGCATGGCCACGCCGGCACGCATGGCACCCAGAAAATTGCTGCCCAGAAACTGGGAATCACGGAACAGTCGGTGAGCCGTGCGCTGCTGCGCTCCGGCTGGCAGGAAGAATGGGCCGCGAGGCCTGCGGCGGAAATGCTGCTGGCCTTCGCCCACGGAGTCATCGCCGCCAACGACGACGCCCGCGGGCAGCCCGCAGACCGAACCCCGGACGCGGGCGGGCCCCAGCACCCGGATACCCGCCCCCGGGACAGCACGGAAGGAGACCGGTGAACGCGCTCTGGATCACCCTGACCCTGCTCACGGCCGGCTTCGTCGGATGGCCCGTGACGGCCCTGGTCTTCCGGCTCGCCCGGACCATCGATGACCGGCAGGACGCAGGCGCCGGAGCCGCCGACCCGGCAAACGACCCCGCGGCGGATGTCACCGTTGATCCCGGTGCCATCACCGGAACCGCATCCGCCGCGGCCGGCGTGGCCGTCCCGGCGGAGGGCTCCGCGGCCCTTTCGGTCAGCAGTGTCAGGATCCTGCGCGGCGGCGCGATCATCGGGGTGCTGGAGCGCCTGGCGGTCTGCCTCGCGATCCTCGCCGGCCAACCGGTCGCCATCGCCTACGTCGTCGCAATCAAGGGCCTTGGCCGCTTCGCGGAGCTGAAAGAGACACCGGTCGCCGCGGAGCGGTTCATCATCGGCACTCTCACCTCCCTGTTGTGGGCGGCCGGCGTCGCCGCCCTGGCCAAAGTATTCTTCCTCGGCTGATGCCGCCCGGCTGATGCCGCCCGGATGGGTACCTGGCCGGCGGGGCGATAGTGTATCCGTATGACTGTTTTTGCTGTTGAGTACGTATACGATGCCGAATCCTCCGAAGCCCGCGACGCCGCCCGCCCGGCGCACCGCGAATGGACCGCGGGACTTGCCCAGGACGGAACGCTGCTCGCCAGCGGCCCTTACGGTGACGGCGCCGGCGCCCTGCTAATCTTCAAGGCTGCCGACGAGCTGGCCCTGAACGAGGTCCTCAAGCAGGATCCCTTCGCCGCTGCCGGTGCCATCTCCGGTATCCGCACGACGGTCTGGGCTCCCCTGACCGGCCTCCTGGCCGGCCACGCAGCCTAGCCGTCCCCGCCAGACCTACTTCAATACAAGGAGTCCATGTGACCTCGGTCAGCCTGGGAATGCCGTCAGCACCGCCACCCGTCCTCGCCCCGCGCCGCAAGACCCGCCAGATCAAGGTTGGTTCGGTCGGCGTCGGCTCCGATTCGCCGATCAGCGTGCAGTCGATGACCACGACGCCCACCACGGACATCAACGCCACCCTGCAGCAGATCGCCGAACTCACGGCCTCCGGCTGCGACATTGTGCGGGTCGCCTGCCCGTCCGCGGACGACGCCGAGGCCCTGCCGATCATCGCCCGAAAGTCCCAGATCCCCGTGATCGCGGACATTCACTTCCAGCCGAAGTACGTCTTCGCCGCGATCGAGGCAGGCTGTGCGGCGGTCCGGGTGAACCCCGGCAACATCCGCAAGTTCGATGACCAGGTGAAGGAAATCGCCCGCGCGGCGAAGGACCACGGCACCTCCATCCGGATCGGTATCAACGCCGGATCGCTGGAACCCGGAATCCTGAAGAAGTATGGCAAGGCCACCCCGGAAGCCCTCGTGGAGTCCGCGGTCTGGGAAGCGTCGCTGTTCGAAGAGCACGGCTTCTACGACTTCAAGATCTCGGTCAAGCACAATGACCCGGTAATCATGGTCGCCGCCTACGAAATGCTCGCTGAACAGGGCGACTGGCCGCTGCACCTCGGCGTCACCGAGGCCGGCCCCGCCTTCCAGGGCACCATCAAGTCGGCCACGGCCTTCGGCGCCCTGCTGTCCCGCGGCATCGGTGACACCATCCGCGTCTCCCTCTCCGCCCCGCCGGTGGAGGAGATCAAGGTCGGCAACCAGATCCTGCAGTCGCTCAACCTGCGACCGCGCAAACTCGAGATCGTCTCCTGCCCGTCCTGCGGCCGCGCCCAGGTGGACGTCTACACGCTGGCCGAGCAGGTCACGGCAGGGCTGGAAGGCATGGAGATCCCGCTGCGTGTTGCCGTGATGGGCTGCGTCGTCAACGGACCGGGCGAAGCGCGCGAAGCCGACCTCGGCGTTGCCTCGGGCAACGGCAAGGGACAGATCTTTGTGCGGGGCGAGGTCATCAAGACTGTGCCCGAGGACCAGATTGTTGAGACACTGATCGAAGAGGCCATGCGTATCGCTGAAGAGATGGGGGAGGCCGATGGCGAAGATGCTGTCAAGGGTAGCCCCGTGGTTAGCGTCTCGTAAGGACGGCGCCGCTCCCGGCGTCGCAGTCCGGACCCTGGGGGGCTCGGACACATCCCAGCTGGTGGATCTGGCGCGGCAGGACGACGTCGCAAACGTCTTCATCCTGTCCCATCTGGCCGCGGCCGGTTCGGCCGCCCCCACCACCGGCGGCGCCACCATCCTCGGCGTGTTCGACGGCGGCACCCTTCTCGGCGCCTGCTGGGCCGGCGCGAACCTGGTTCCGGTCCAGCTGGACCCCGGGCTTGCCGGCGCGGTGGCCGCAGCCGCGCACCGCTCCGGACGCCGGTATGCCTCAATCTTCGGCCCGGCCGAGACGGTCATGGCCCTGTACTCCGGGCTGGAACAGCTCGGCCTGACGGCCCATGAGATCCGCGGCGACCAGCCGCTGATGACCATCTCCGGGCCCCCCGCCGTGGCCCACAATCCGCAGCTGGGCTTTGGTCAGCTGGCTGACTTCGACAAGATCCTTCCCGCGTGCGCGGCGATGTTCGAAGAGGAAGTGGGATATTCGCCGTACCTTGGCGGCCGGGAGTACTACAGCCGCCGGGTCAAGGGCCTCATCCGCGAGGGCCATTCGATGGTCCATCTGAACCCCGCGCGCGAGGTGGTCTTCAAGGCCGAGCTCGGTGCGGTTACCCCGGAGGTGACGCAGGTCCAGGGGGTCTGGATGAACCCGGAGTTCCGCGGCCAGGGGCTCAGCGCCGGGTACATGGCCGCCGCCGTCGTCCTGGCCCAAACCCTCGCACCGGTCACGAGCCTCTACGTGAACAACTTCAACACCCGGGCCCGCGCCACCTACGAGCGGGTCGGCTTCCGCCAGGTCGGCACCTTTGCCACCGTGCTCTTTTAGACCCCTTCAGCGGCGCAACCCCTCATTTCACGGCAAAGCTCCTGAACCAGCAGCAACACCGGCATCCAGAAAAATATCTGAATGCGGACTCTTGTTTTCGTGCGCTGGGTCACATAGGTTCGATCTAGCCGTGTCGCATGGGCACGTGTATCCCCGGGAGCAGCAGCCGGGAATGCAGACGCCCTGGAGGGCAACACAACGGAACTCACAGCCAATTTTTGGCGGTGCTGGGGCCGCAGAGCCACGCCATGACAGGATGACCAGCCGGGAACGGCCAGGGGCTTCCGTCAGTCATGGCGTGGCTCTTCCGTGTCCGGGCTGAAGGTAGATTAGTACCTAGACGCGTGTGCCGGTTTCTCCGGTTCCGCTGATTCACAGTTTTGCTGCTTTGCCCTGCACCTTCCCAGAAACGGATAGATACCCAGTGGTCCTTCGACTCTCCAAGCTGTTCCTGCGCACCCTGCGTGAAGATCCCGCCGACGCCGAGGTGGCCAGCCACCGGCTTTTGGTCCGCGCAGGCTACATCCGCCGGGCCGCCCCGGGCATCTACACCTGGCTTCCGTTGGGGCTGAGCGTTCTGCGCAAGGTGGAGACGGTGATCCGTGAGGAGATGGCAGCGATCGGCGCCCAGGAAGTGCACTTCCCGGCCCTGCTGCCCAAGGAACCCTACGAGGTCACCAACCGCTGGACCGAGTACGGCGAGGGCATCTTCCGGCTCAAGGACCGCAAGGGCAACGACTACCTGCTGGCGCCCACCCACGAGGAAATGTTCACCCTGCTGGTCAAGGACCTGTACTCCTCGTACAAGGACCTGCCGCTGAGCATCTACCAGATCCAGAACAAGTACCGCGACGAGGCACGTCCCCGGGCAGGCCTGCTGCGCGGGCGCGAGTTCATCATGAAGGATTCCTACTCCTTCGACGTCGACGACGCCGGCCTGGACGCCAGCTACGCCGCGCACCGCGGCGCCTACCTGAAGATCTTCGAGCGCCTCGGCCTCGAAGTCATCCCGGTTGCCGCGACCGCCGGCGCCATGGGCGGGTCCAAGAGCGAGGAATTCCTGCACCCCACCGAGATCGGCGAGGACACCTTCGTGCGCTCCGCCGGCGGCTACGCAGCCAACGTCGAGGCGGTCACCACCGTGGTCCCGGCGGACATCGACTTTTCCAACGCCCCGGCCGCCGAGGTCCGGGACACCCCGGACACCCCCACCATCGAGACCCTGGTGGACGCCGCCAACGTCCTGGTGCCCCGCGTCGAGGCCGACGGCGGCGCCTGGACGGCCGCTGACACGCTCAAGAACGTCGTTCTCGCCGTCACCCTGCCGACCGGCGAACGCCAGATCGTCGTCATCGGCCTTCCGGGCGACCGCGGCGTGGACCTCAAGCGCGTGGAAGCGAACATCGGGTCCTTCCTGCCGATCGCCGGCGAAATCACGCTCGAGGCCGCCAACGAGGAGGACCTCAAGAAGCAGCCCCTCATCGTTAAGGGCTACCTCGGCCCCGGACTGTCCCTGGACGCGCCCCTGCTGGGCACCGGGGGCGCCGCCAAGCTCCTCTACCTTGTGGACCCGCGCGTGGTCAGCGGCTCCGCCTGGGTCACCGGCGCCAACGAGGCCGGCAAGCACGTCTTCGGCCTGGTCGCCGGACGCGACTTCGGCTGGGACGGCGTCATCGAGTGCACGGAGGTGCGTGCCGGCGACGAAGCCCCCGACGGGTCCGGTCCGCTGGAAACCGCCCGCGGCATCGAAATGGGCCACATCTTCCAGCTCGGCCGCAAATACGCCGAAGCCCTGGAACTTAAGGTACTGGACCAGAACGGCAAGCAGGTCGTGGTCACCATGGGTTCCTACGGCGTCGGGGTCACCCGCGCCGTCGCGGCCCTGGCCGAATCCAACCACGACGACAAGGGCCTGATCTGGCCGCGCGCCGTCGCCCCGGCCGATGTCCACGTGGTGGCCGTCGGCCGCGGCGAGGAGATCTTCGCTGCCGCGGAGAAGCTGGCCTTCGACCTGGAAGCCGCCGGCCTCGACGTGATCTACGATGACCGTCCCAAGGTGTCCCCGGGCGTGAAGTTCGGTGACGCCGAACTCGTCGGCGTGCCGACCATCCTCGCTGTCGGCCGCGGGCTCGTGGACGGTGTCGTCGAGATCAAAGACCGCCGCAGCGGCAACGCCGAAAACATTGCCGTTGACAAGGCCGTCGACTTTTGTGTCGACGCCGTCCGCAACAGCTAACCCGCAGACCGTCCAGGCGTGGTTTCCGGACTCGAGTCGATCGAGCTCAGCACCCTCATCCTGATCGTGGTCGCCGGCTTCGCCGCGGGCTGGGTCGATGCCGTCGTCGGCGGCGGGGGACTGATCCAGCTCCCGGCGATGCTGCTGGTGCCGGGCATCAGCCCGGTGCAGGCGCTGGCGACGAACAAGATGGGGTCGATCTTCGGCACCACGACCAGCGCCGTCACCTACTACGGCCGGGTCCGGCCGGATCTGCGGACCGCGCTGCCCATGGCGGTGATTGCCATGGCCGGCAGTTTTGGCGGGGCGGTGCTCGCCGCGAACCTCCCGGCGAGCGTGTTCAAGCCCATCATCGTGGTGGCCCTTGTCGCCGTCGCGCTGTTCACGGCCTTCCGCCCGAACGTCGGGGAGCTGACCCGGCTGCGGCACAACGGCCACCGGCACTACATGCTGGCGTGCCTGATCGGCGGCGTGATCGGGTTCTATGACGGACTGATCGGCCCCGGCACCGGGTCCTTCCTGATCATCGCGCTCGTCTCGGCGATGGGCTACGCCTTTCTCGAAGCAAGCGCCAAGGCCAAGATCGTGAACATGGCCACCAACGCCGGGGCCCTGCTGTTCTTTGTGCCGCATGGTGCCGTCCTGTGGGGTCTCGGGCTGGTTCTGGGCCTGGCGAACATGGCCGGCGGCTACCTCGGGGCCCGGACCGCCGTCAAGCAAGGGAACAAGTTCATCCGCGTCGTGTTCCTGGCCGTGGTGGGTGCTCTGATCATCAAGCTCGGCTCGGACATCTGGCAGGAGAACTTCGCCTGACACCCCCGGCCGCCGGAAGCCCACCCCCGCCGGCCTTCCGGGAACGCTGCCCCTCCGGGAACGCTGCCCTCCGGGAACGCTGCCCTCCGGGAACGCTGCCCTCCTTTTAGGGACTGCCCGCCTTCTTGCCGCGGGCGTAGCATGCAGCTATGTCAGTTCCTGTTGAACGCTACAGCGATGCCCTGGAGGCTGCGGCCCGGCACGCCCGCCAGTGGCTGGAGAGCCAGGCAACACGGCATGTGGGCCCGCGGGCGACCGCGACGGACCTCGCGGCCGACTTCGGTGGTCCCTTGCCACGGGAAGGAACGCCGGCGGCGGAAGTGGTGGACTATCTCGCCACAAAGGCCGAACCCGGGCTGATGGCCATGCCCTCCGGACGGTTCTTCGGCTGGGTCATCGGCGGCACGCTGCCGGCAGCTCTGGCCGCGGACTGGCTGGTCAGCGCCTGGGACCAGAACGCCGGACTGCGTTTCGCCACCCCCGCGACGGCGGCCATCGAAGAGGCCGCCGGCACCTGGCTGCTGGAGCTGCTGGGTCTGCCCGAAGAGTCCGACGTCGGTTTCGCCACCGGCGCCACGATGTCCAACTTCACCGGGCTGGCCGCCGCCCGCTGGCGCCTGATGGCCGACGCCGGCTGGGACCTCGACGGCGACGGCCTCTTCGGCGGCCCGCGGATCCACAGCTTCGTGGGCCAGGAACGGCACGACACCATCGACCTCGGCCTCAGGTATCTGGGGCTGGGGCGGCCCACGGTGGTCCCGGCGGACCGGCAGGGCCGCATCAACCCGCGGGAGCTGGACCGGGCCCTGGCCGGGGCCGTCGACCGGGCGTCAGCCGCTGGATCGGGCCCGCCCCCGCTGCTGGTCTGCCTGCAGGCCGGGAACCTGCACTCCGGAGCCTTTGATCCGTTCGTGGAGGCAATAGCCGTCGCCAAGGCACACGGCGCCTGGGTCCATGTGGACGGCGCGTTCGGGCTCTGGGCCGCCGCCGTCCCGGAGCTCGCCGCGCTGACCGCCGGGCTGCAGGGCGCCGACTCCTGGGGCACCGACGCGCACAAAACCCTCAACGTCCCCTACGACTGCGGCATTGCGGTGGTCCGTGATGCCCGGGCGCTGCGGTCGGCCATGGGCCTGCACACCAGCTACCTGATCCAGGACGCCGACGGCGCGGCTGACCCCTTCGAGTCGGTGCCGGAACTGTCCCGCCGGGCCCGCGGGGTGCCGGTGTGGGCCGCGCTGAAATCGCTGGGCCGGGAGGGCGTCGCCGCCCAGATCCGCGGGCTGGTACTGCACGCCCGGCAACTGGCGGAGCAGCTCTCCGCGCTGGACGGCGTTGAGGTGCTCAACGACGTCGACTACACCCAGGTCTCGCTGGCCTTCGGCGACGACGCAACGACCCGTGCGGTGACGGCGCGGATCATCGACGACGGCCGGGTCTGGATGTCCGGCTCGCGCTGGCAGGACCGCGACATCCTCAGGATCTCCGTCAGCAACTGGAGCACGGACGACGCCGACGTGGCAGTCGCCGTCGCCACCGTCCGGGACGCCGTGGCGGCGGTCCGCGGCTGACCGCGCCGCGATGTCCGGCCCCTGTTTCCTGGCCGCCGCTGTTTCCGGCCGACTCAGGGGCGGACGGCAACGCGGACGGCCGTCACCTTGTATTCCGGGCAGCCAGTGGCTTCATCCGCCAGGGAAGAGGTAAGGCTGTTGACCGTGGCCCCGGGGAAGTGGAATCCGGCAAACACCTGCCCGGGTTCCACCTCGTCCGTGATCCTGACCCGCAGGACCGCCGTTCCGTGCCGGCTGTCCAGCTGGACGTAATCCCCCTCGCTGAGGCCCAGCGCGGACGCGTCGCCGGGTTCGACGTCGACCGTCTCTTCGGTGAGCAGGTGCAGGTTGTCGGTGCGTCGGGTCATGCTGCCGGAGTTGTAATGCTCTCCCCGGCGGCCGGTGATCAGCAGGAAAGGGAATTCCGCGTCGCATTGCTCGCCCGGAGGCAGGTAGGGCCGCGCTGCCAGATGCGCCAGGCCGTCGGGGGTGGCAAAGCGGTCCTGGTAAAGCCGCGGCGTTCCGGGGGATGCGGCAGATACGCACGGCCAGTGCAGCGGACCGTCTTTATCCAGGCGAGGGTGCGAGATTCCACCGAACAGCGGCGCGACAATGGCGCATTCCGCCATGGCCTCGGCCGGTGTCGCGCAGCCGAGATCCGCTCCCATGCGGGCCGCGACGTCGACCAGGACCGCGAAGTCGGTGCGGGCTCCGCCCGGGGGAGCCACTGCCTCGCGGACCCGCTGGAAGCGCCGGTCGAAGTTGACGAAAGTGCCGTCCTTCTCGAGCCAGGCAGCGACCGGGAAGACGACGTCGGCGGCGGCCGCAGTGGGGGAGAGGAACAGATCGTTGCAGATCACCAGCGGGCAGGCCGCCAGGGCGGCCCGCACCGCGGTGCTGTTGGGGTCGGTGGTGAGCACGTCCTCGCCGATCACCCAGAGGGCCTTCAACGACCCGCCCCGGGCGGCCGCGAACATCTGCGGGATCCGAAGTCCCGGCCGCGGCGGGATGCTGGTCCGCCATGCAACGGCGAAGCGGGACCGCGCTTTGGGATCAGAGACCTTCTGGTATCCGGGCAGCAGATCGGGGAGGGCCCCCATGTCCGATGCTCCCTGGACGTTGTTTTGTCCGCGCAGCGGGTTCACCCCTCCGCCGGATCCGGGTCCCACGGCGCCGCGCAGGAGGGCCAGGTTGGAGAGGGTCCGGACACCGTCCGTGCCGTGCAGGTGTTCGGTCACCCCGAGTCCATAGAAGATCGCCGGAGCCAGCGCCTGCCCGTACATCAAAGCCGCGCGCACCAGGTCCTCCGCGGGGACGCCGGAGATTTCAGCCACGC
Source organism: Pseudarthrobacter linnaei (assembly GCF_055412825.1). Classification (NCBI taxonomy): domain Bacteria; kingdom Bacillati; phylum Actinomycetota; class Actinomycetes; order Micrococcales; family Micrococcaceae; genus Pseudarthrobacter; species Pseudarthrobacter linnaei. The sequence goes on along the minus strand of NZ_JBVAYX010000009.1, from coordinate 35,823 downwards.
GGTCCGGTGGATAGTCGCCGAGTAACCCGAGCAGTTCCTCGTAGCCGCTGGTGTGGGTGTTGAGGAAGTCATCGTCCACCAGCCCCTCGCGGACCAGGAGGTGCGCGAGTCCGTTGAACACGGCGACGTTGGTTCCCGGCTGCGGCCGAAGGTGGACGTCGGCGTGCCGGGCCAGTGAGGTGCGCCGGGGATCCACCACCACCAGACGCGCGCCCTCCATGACCCGCTGGAAGATCCGGGAGCCGACGACCGGGTGGGCCGCCGTCGGGTTGGCGCCGACCAGGAGGATGGCGTCGCACCGATCAAGATCATCGAACGGGTTCGTCCCGCCGCCCAGGCCGAACGTGGCGGCCAGCCCCGCAGCGGAGGGGGCGTGGCAGAGCCGGGCACAGTTGTCGACGTTGTTCGTGCCCATGACGGCCCGGGCGAACTTCTGGGCCAGATAGTTCTCCTCGTTCGTGGCCCGGGCCGACGAAATGAGGGCGAATCCATCCGGCTCTTCGGCCCGGACTTCGCCCAGCTTGGCGGCCACGTAGGAGGTGGCCTCCTCCCATGACGCGGGCGTCAGTGTCCCGTCCTTGCGGATCAGCGGTCCGGTAGGACGGTCCGAAGAACCAAGGAACCCATGGGCGAACCGGCCTTTGACACACGCGTGGCCGCGGTTCACCGAGAGGTCAGTGGCCGGGCGGACGGTCATGATCGCGTTGTCGCGGGTTGAGACCTCCAGGCTGCAGCCGACGCCGCAATACCCGCACGTGGTGAGGGTCTGCCGTTCGATCGGCAGCAGATTGAGCAGCAGCCCGGGCTCGGAAAGCGCCCCGGTGGGGCACGTGTCGACGCACGCCCCGCACGAGACGCAATCGGACTCCGCCCAGGGGCCGCCGGTTCCCGGCGCCACCACAGTGGCGGATCCTCGGCCCACCAGGGTCAGGGCGAACGTGCCCTGGATTTCGGCGCAAGCGCGGACGCAGCGCCCGCAGGCAATGCAGAGATCGCGGTCCAGCTTCACGTACGGGTGGGAGTGGTCAACTCCGCGCTCCGGTGGTCTGGGAGAGCCCGCCGGGGCGACCACCCCATAGTCGGCGCACTGCCGGGCCAGTTCGCTGCGGTCAACCGGGACATCCAGCGCCCGGGGCGGCAGCCCTGCGACGATGGCCTGCAGTGCCTCCCGCCGCAGCCCTCGTGAATCCGCGACGGCGATGTGCACTCCGTCCACCGCCGGGGTGCTGCAGGCGGCGGCCGGATCCCGGCCGGCGACGTCGACCAGGCAGGTCCGGCACGAAGCCACAGTCGTGAGCCGGTCATCGTGGCAGAGCGTGGGGAGGGCCAGGCCGGCGGCCCGCACCGCGTCGAGGAGCGTGGCGCCCGCGGCGACCTCGACCTGGCGGCCGTCGACAAAGACCCTCACGATTGCCATCCGTCCAGGCTGTAGACGCGGGCGAGGCTTCGCACCGCGGCCGGCACCCGGCGGCCGAAGGCGCACAGGCTGCCCGCCGCCATCGTGCGCAGCACCTCACCGCGTTCGCGGCGGATCTCGGGATCATCAGGCCGTTCCGACAGGGCGCTGCCGCGCCACGTCCCCACCCGGCAGGGCGAACATTGGCCGCAACTTTCCGCCGCCGCAAAGTCCCACAGGTTCCCCAGCACCTGCCGGCCGGACAGCCGGTCATCGAAGGCGACGATCCCTGCGTGACCAAGGGCTGCGTTGCGTCTGGAGAGGGCGGCGTTGCTCAGGGGGACGTCGAGGTCATCGGGCCCGACGAACCCGCCCAGCGGTCCACCGATCTGGAGGGACCGCAACGTGGCACCGCCTCGAAGTCCGCCACCGAGTTCCTCCACGATCCGTCTCAGCGGTGTGCCGATCTGCACCTCGTAGGCTCCGGGCCGGCGGAAGCGTTCGGACAGGCAGACGAGCACGGTGCCGGTTTCCTCCGGGGTCCCCAGCGCGGCGTACGCGGCACCCCCGTGCTGGACGATCCACGGGAGTGCACTGAGCGTTTCTACGTTATTGACTACCGTGGGCCGGCCGTGCAGGCCCCTCCCGGTCGGAAATGGCGGACGGGGCCGCACGACGCCGCGCAGGCCTTCAAGCCCGTTCAGTAGTGCCGTTTCCTCGCCGGAGACATAAGAGCCGGCACCTTCCACCACCTGGATCTCCAGGCTGAAACCTTTGCCCCCTGTCTCGGGGCCGAGAAATCCGGCGGCGCGCGCCTCGAGCAGGGCCTCCCGCAGCCGGGCGGCGGCGCGGGGGTACTCCGAGCGGACGAACACGATTCCAGTGGCCGCACCGACAGCGAAACAGGCCAGGGCGAGTCCCTCCAGCACCCGGTGCGGGTCCTGTTCCATCAGCAGGCGGTCCGCATAGGACCCGGGGTCACCCTCATCACCGTTGGCCACCACCACCCTCGGCCCGGGGTGCTCAAGGGCGGCACGCCATTTGGCAGCAGCGCTAAACCCGGCCCCGCCACGTCCCCGCAAACGCGCTGACTCCACCTGGCCGAGGATCTCGTGGGGTGCGCCTGAGGCGAGAACGCCAGGCCACACCGACCACGGCTGCGCCGTACCCACCAGTCCGGCAGTCACCACAGGGACCGGACTGTCGTTGTGAACGGGGATGGGTGGCGCCTCAGGTCGGGATTCCCCACGCAATTGCGATGCCAGATCGGCACCGGCGCAGGCCTGGTCGCCGTCGAGGGCCGCGGGACCGGCGAAGCAGTAGCCGAGGCAGCGCACCGCCTGGATCGAAACGGAGCCGTCCGCGGTCCGTCTCCCCGTCTCTACCCCAAGAGCCGCCTCGACCTCGGCAACGTGAGCTCCGGCGGTCGCCGCGAAGCACGCGGCGGCGGTGCAAACGCGGACATGCCGGGCCCCGCGCTGCGCGGAGAAATCGCTGAAGAACGACGCCGGTCCCTGGACCGCCGCCGCGGGCAAACCGAGCGCACGGGCAATCGCGGCGGGTACAGCGCCCGGGGGGCGGAGCATGTTCCTGACGTCCCCGATCGGCCGGTCGAAGCGGGCTGCATACCGGAGAAACGGATCGTCGTTGGTCCGCTCCGCATGCCCTTCGGACACGGAGTCCGAGCGCCCCTCGCAGGGTTCGTGCATGCATTCCACCCTCGTCCGGGGCCAGGGGAGGGGCTAGAGCCGAAGGTCCCGGGACACCGGGACACCCGAGTGCCGGACTCTGGGGCGCCGGGACTCTTGGGCACCGGGACGCCGGACTCCGGGTGCACCTTCACTCACGGCCGGACCTGGCTCCGATCCACTGCCTGCTGGGCCGTTCATTTGCCCGGCACCGGCAGCGCGTGGGGCGCGGGGAGCTCCGGGAGCGTGCGGTCGGCGAGCGTGCTGGCCACCCAGAGCGATCGGGCGAGGTCGCCGTCGTGCCGTGGCTTCGATGCGTACCAGAGTGCGTTGTCGACCTCGCGGGCCAGGCTCCACTGCCGGGCCACCTCGGCGTCGAGCCCGGCGGCCATGCTGAAGTCGCGGCAGCGCTCCCGCAGGCCCCGTTCCGGATCCGCCCGCGACAGCTCACGGATCCGGTTCCACAACAACGGTGCCACCGCGAATTCCGCCTCGCCGATCATGGGCTGCGGATCGATGGCGGCCCAGCGATCGGCTGGTTCACCGCCGCCGCTCTCCGGTTCCTCCCCGGGGAGCCGGGCCAGGATGTTCAGATAGTGCAGGTCGGTATGGACCAGCACATCCTGCCCGGAGCGGCGCCCGACGGCCCCGCGGGTCTGGCAGACCTCGAGCGCGGCTTCCAGCAGCCAGCGCGGGAAGGGCCGTCCCAGCCGTTCCCAGCTCTCCGGCAGCTCATCACTCCACTGCTCGGCCCGGGCCGCCACGTGGCCGAAATCCCGCCATTGGGGCCGTCCGTCCGGGACCAGGCTCAGCCGGCGGACCAGTGCGCCCCACACGGGGACGGCCTCGTCCAGGGGCGCGTCCTGGAGGGAGCGGCCAGCGCCCAGTCGCTCCAGCAGCAGCGCACCGGCCCCGGCGTCGCTGGCCAGCAGCCGGACCGCCCCGTGCCCGTCCCAGAGGGCGAGGGCCTGCGGTTCCACGAGCGCCTCGTCGTGCGGATAGGCGATCTTCAGGACGGCGGCCGGGCGCGCAGCACCGAGGGTCCCATCGCCGAACTCGCTGCTGGTGCCGGTCTCCGTAATTTGGGCGCCGCCCCCGGTGCTGCCGGTCGTTCCGGTGCCTGTCCCGGTGCTGGCGTTGGCGCGAAGGCGCACCGGGATCACGATGGCACCGTGGCCGTTCCACGGCAGCGCGCCGGGGGCGAGGTCCAGCTCGAGCTGCCACTGGTCCAGGCAGTGCCGGACCAGGCGGGGCAGAGAGGCAAGCCAGCCGCGGCCGGGTGAGCTGGCGCCGTAGCGGCGGCTGAGGTCGGGCGGGATAGGGATGTCTGCTGGCTGACTCATCGGATCCAGCGTAGTTGCTGGGGCCGACCTGGAACCGCCGGGTCCGGCGGGCGACCGGTCAGCGGGCGGGCGCGTGGAAGGCCAGGTCGCGGGTCCCGCAGGCGGCGCCATATGGTCAGCGGGGCACCATCCTGCCGGCGAAGCAGGCCCGTTAGACGGTGATGCCGCTGGCTCCGAGCCAGCTGCCGATCAGGAAGGTCGCGACGAGCGCCGCGGCGCCGCCGATCACCACCCGCACGGCGGCCTTCATCTTCGAGCCGCCGCCGATCCATGCGCCGACCGCCCCGGTCAGTGCCAGGGCGACCAGCACGGCCACGAAAGTCAGCGGAACACGGATGTTCTCCGGCGGAAGCAGGATGGCAAGCATCGGGAGGATCGCGCCGACCAGGAACGCCGCGGCCGAGGCGAACGCGGCGTGCCACGGACTGACAATGTCCGTCTCGTCGATGTGCAGTTCCGCGGACAGATGGGCGCCGAGGGCATCGTGGGCGGTGAGTTCCTTGGCCACGGTCCGGGCGGTGTCCGCGCTGAGGCCCTTGCCCTGGTAGATCGCGGCGAGTTCCTCGAGCTCCTCTTCGGGCTGTTCTTCCAGCTCCCGGCGTTCCTTCTCGATCAGGGCCCGCTGGCTGTCCTTCTGGCTGCTCACCGAGACGTATTCGCCCAGGGCCATCGAGATTGCTCCACCGACCACGCCAGCGGTGCCGGCGACAAGGATGGGGCCGGAATCCGTGGTGACGCCGGCGACGCCGACCACAATCGCTGCGACGGAGACGATGCCGTCGTTAGCGCCCAGCACACCCGCGCGCAGCCAGTTGAGGCGGTGCGCCATGTCAGTGTGGTGGGGCTCGTTCTCATGCTGGATGGGGGCGGCTTGACTGTCCATGAGTACAGCAAAGCACCGACGCCCACAGCTGGCCAGTATGACGAGCCTAAGTAGGCACTTCCTCCCCGCAGCAGTACCAGTTACGCAGCAATACCAGTCACGCAGCAACCCCAGTCCGGCCGCAATCCGACACGCGGCATAAACGGAGCCACCCCGCCGCCCAGCTCAAAAGCATGCCGGAGGCTACGGGCTGGGTAACGGCAACTCGGGGAAGCCCGCCGGGTCCACTGCCAGGCCGGGGAGGGCGCCCGTCTCCGCACCCCAGGCGGCGGAGCGGCGTGCGGCACCGACCAGGCCGGCGATCGCCCATTGACGGGTCTGGCCCTCGCTCAAGGCCACCAGATCCCCGTAGACCGGAAGCGCCGAGGCCTCCAATCCTCCAAGACCGGCGGAGGGGTCGGTCAGGAAGTCCTGCTCCATGCTGTACCCGGCTTCGCGCTGTGGCACGGGGGCGCAATGCACCCGGCTCAGCGCTTCCGCGCCAGCGGCGAGGGCCTCATGCAGGGCGAGCTGTTCTGACGCCCGGCCGGCCGCCGCGCCACCCAGCCGGGTCAGGGCCACCTGGTAGCCGTACACGGCCTCGTGTTCGGTCCTGACGGTCGCCGCCAGCGCTCCGGGCAGTGTGGGGGTAGCGGCGCCTGCTCCCGCCGAAGCCGCCGAAGCGCCGGCAGGGGAGGACGACGGCGACGCCGCGGGGCTCGGGCACGTGCCGGAGAGCGGAGGTACGGCAGGGTCGGGCACCGCCGGGGCCGGCGCACCGGCAGCCGCGGCGAGGGAGGATGCCTGGAGCAGCTGGGCGGTGCCGACGGCGGCGAGCAGGCGGGCCATCCCGCCGTCGGCCACGGCAGCGTCGGCGAGCCTCTGGGCGGCGCTGTCCGCCAGGGCGGCTGCCAGCGCGTCCGCCGACGGGGGCAGCGCAGCTGCAGACTCAGCGCCAGTCGCCGCACCAGACGGGGCGGCGGACCGGGCACCGGACTGGGCACCAGACGGGGCAGCCGGCGGAGCGTCCGGCCCCGCCGAGACAGCAGTCTCCGGTTCCTCCCGGCCCGGCAGCAGGAGGGCCCGTGCCTGGCTTGTCAGCAAACTCACAGTCTGCGCCACGGCGGGCGCCGCGTCGCCGGACGTGGACCCTGCCAGTTCCTCGCCGGCGGCCCGCAGCCGCATGGAATCCGCCAGCGCCGCGGACCTTGCCTGCTCGGAAAACGGCGGTTCGGCGGGCTCCTTGGGACTTCCGGGACTCAAAGCGATCCCGAGGCTCACGACCACGAGGGCGAGGCAGGCCAGGAGCGCGATGCGGGGTATGTGCTTCCGCCGCCGCTTTTCCCCGCTGTCATGTTTCACAACAGACCATGTTGTCATGCCGGCCGGGAACTGAAGTGCACCATGGCGCCCGGAAAATCGCTAGGCTAGTAGACACAACATCATCTAACGGGAGGCGGCCGGCATCATGACCAACGCAGAAGCCACGACTTCAGCAGACCGGACCGGGACGGGCAAGGCTGAAGCCGCACCCGCTCACAACTTCGAGGCCGAGCGGCTGCATGCCCTCCTGGAACCCGAGGTCCTGGCAAACCGGCTGTACCTGGAGGACGTTTCCATTCACGTCGCCGGAGCCAACCGCGTCGTCCACGTTGTGGTGGACCTGCCGCAGGAGGAAGCGGGCGGCGTCGGTCTCGACGTCATCGCGGAGATCTCCAAGACCCTCTCCGACATCCTGGACAACGATCCCAGCACCGACGCGCGCCCTTACGAGCTTGAGGTTTCCTCGCCCGGCGTCGGCCGTCCCCTCACTGAGGAGCGGCACTGGCACCGTGCCCGCGGCCGGATGGTCAAGGTCAATGTCCTGCAGGGCGAGAACGTCACTGGCCGGGTTCAGTCCGTCGACGACGACGGCGTCACCCTGGTCCCGGAAATTGCCGTGAAGAAGGGCATGAAGCCCAAGCAGGGCGAGCCCATCAAGCTTCCTTTCGACAAGATTCGTAGCGGAAAAGTCGAAATAGAGTTCAGCCACCTCGAAGAGGCAGGGCTGGAGAACGCAAACAATGGACCTTCTGAGGAGGCCTAATGGACATAGACATGAGCGCACTGAGACTCCTGGAGCGTGAGCGTGAAATCCCGCTGGATCTCCTGATTCCGACGATCGAGCAGGCCCTGCTGGTGGCCTACCACAAGACGCCGGGAGCCTTCGAGAAGGCCCGGGCCGAACTGGACCGCAAGAGCGGGCACGTGACCATCTGGGCCACGGAGATCGACGACGACGGCGCCCCCATCGGCGAATTCGAGGACACCCCCGCCGGCTTCGGCCGCATCGCCGCCAGCACCGCACGGCAGATCATCCTGCAGCGCCTGCGCGATGTTGAGGACGACAACGTCCTCGGCGAGTTCAAGGGCCGCGAGGGCGAGCTGGTGGCCGGAACCATCCAGCAGGGCAACAACCCGCACATGATCCAGGTCAACCTGGGCTCGGTGGAGGCGCTGCTGCCGCCGCCCGAGCAGGTGCCGGGGGAGAAGTACCTCCACGGCAACCGGCTCCGCGCCTTCGTGGTCGACGTCCACCGCGGCACCAAGGGACCGTCCATTACCCTGTCCCGGTCACACCCGGGCCTCGTGCGGAAGCTCTTCGAAATGGAAGTTCCGGAAATTGCGGACCGCTCGGTGGAGATCGTCGCCCTAGCGCGTGAAGCAGGGCACCGCACGAAGATGGCGGTCAAGGCCAACAACCCCGGCATCAACGCCAAGGGCGCCTGCATCGGGGAAATGGGTTCCCGTGTCCGTGCGGTCATGAACGAGCTGAACGACGAAAAGATCGACATTGTCGATTACAGCGATGATCCGGCGACGTTCATCGCCAGCGCGCTCTCCCCGTCACGGGTGAATTCGGTCACCATCACGGACGAGGCAACCCGCTCGGCCCGCGTCGTGGTCCCGGATTACCAGCTCTCCCTCGCCATCGGCAAGGAAGGCCAGAACGCCCGCCTCGCCGCCAAGCTCACCGGCTGGCGGATCGACATCGTCTCGGACGCCGCGGGCAGCCGCGACAAATAGGTTCCAAATCCGTGGCCCCCGTCAGGGACCCACAACTCAAGGGTCCTCGTTCCGGCCCGCCCGTCAGTGTCCGTGTCCGTGCAAGTTCGGGGCCCGGTCGATTGAGGGGCTAGAATAGACATGACCGCGCCTGACGGCCGGTATCCGCGTGTCCCATACGTGTCCGGGTTTTGCGTCCGGCGAAGGTGTTGATCACAACCCTTGGCCAGACCGCTTCCGGAAGCCCGGGACCGGCAGATATGTACTGGCAGGAAGATACTCGTAAGTGGCACACGTGCAACACCTCGAGAATCAGCCGCAGCGTACCTGTATCGGATGCCGGAAAAAAGGGTCGCGGTCGGAGCTACTCCGGCTCGTCGCCAACGGCAGCGGTTCATCCGCCGTCGTGGTGGATGAACGACGCCGGATGGCTGGCCGGGGTGCATGGCTGCATCCCAGCGAGAAGTGCCTGGCACTGGCGGTCAAACGTCGAGCGTTCGGACGCGCCCTCAACGGCGCTGTCGGAACAGCCGACGTCGAACGCCGGATTCTGGCGGGCACGCAAGCCGTGGACACCCCGGTGGCCGCGGCAACAACCGTCCAACCTGAAAGCGGGTCAGAAAACTGATGGAAACCCGATGAGTTCCCAGCGATGAGTGCGCAACGATGACAACTTTGTTGCGCTCTGCAATGGACCTTTCAGCTGCACTCGCGGCGGAGGTCCGCATTAAGAAGTAGACGGTTCGTGCCTGGCTCGGTGCGGACCGAGACAGGAGAAATGTGGCCAAGGTCCGCGTACATGAGCTTGCTAAAGAGCTCGGTATTACTTCCAAAGATGCAGTAACCAAACTGCAGGAACTGGGCGAATTCGTTCGCTCTGCCTCTTCCACCATTGAGGCCCCCGTTGTGAGGAAACTCCGCAACGCGTTCCCCGACGCAGCAGCAGCTTCGAAGTCTGAAGCGCCTGCGTCCGCCCCCAAGGCACCCGCCAGCCCCTCGGCAAACCGTCCGGCGCCCGCGCCGGCCCCGGCTGCACCCACAGCGCCGGCGGCTGCAGTAACCAAGACAGAAGCTCCGGCTCCGGCTCCGGCAGCAGCTGCTCCGGCAGCCAGCGCCGCCCCGGCAGCTGCACCGGCGGCTCCGGCCGCTCCGGCGGCTCCCGCCGCCCAGGCTCCGGCTGCGCCCTCGACGGGCGCCAAGCCCGGCGCACGTCCGGCCCCCAAAGCTGAAGCCCCGGCTGCTCCGGCACGCCAGGGTGGCTCGGCAGCCCGCCCGGGCGGTCCCCGTCCCGGCAACAACCCGTTCGCTACGTCCCAGGGCATGCCCCGGGGCCGCGGCGGCGACACCGAACGTCCCTCGCGTCCGGGTAACAACCCGTTCGCTCCTTCCCAGGGCATGCCGCGTCCGGGCGGAAGCCGCACCGAGGGCGAACGCCCCGGCGGCCCCCGTCCCGCAGCAGGCGCCGGTGGACCCCGTCCGGGTGCTCCCCGCACCGGCGGCGCTCCGGGTGCACGTCCGGGCGCACCGCGTCCGGCCGGCGCAGCCGGCGCAGGCCGCCCGGCAGGGGCCGGCGGAAACCGTCCGACTCCCGGCATGATGCCGAACCGCACCGAACGTCCCGCACCCGCTGGTGCAGGCCGTCCCGGCGGCGGAGCCCGTGGCCCCGGCCGTCCGGGTGGCGCTCCAGGTACCGGTGCTCCCGGTGCCGGTGGCGGAGCTCCGGCCGGCGGTGGCTTCGGCAAGGGTGGCCGCGGTCGCGGTGGCACCCAGGGTGCCTTCGGCAAGGGCGGCGCAGGCCGTGGCAAGCAGCGCAAGTCGAAGCGTGCCAAGCGCCAGGAACTCGAGCAGATGAGTGCCCCGTCGCTGGGTGGCGTCAGTGTGCCCCGCGGCGATGGCAACACCGTTGTCCGGCTTCGCCGTGGCTCGTCCATCACGGACTTTGCCGACAAGATCGAGGCGAACCCCGCCGCGCTGGTGACCGTGCTCTTCCACCTCGGCGAAATGGCTACCGCCACGCAGTCGCTGGATGAAGAGACCTTCGCCCTGCTCGGCGAGGAGCTTGGCTACAAGCTCCAGGTCGTCTCCCCGGAGGACGAGGAGCGCGACCTGCTCTCCGGCTTCGACATCGACTTCGACGCCGAGCTGGAAGCCGAAGGCGACGAGGAACTTGAGGCACGTCCTCCGGTTGTCACCGTCATGGGTCACGTTGACCACGGTAAGACCCGCCTGCTCGATGCCATCCGCAAGTCCGACGTTATGGCGGGCGAGCACGGCGGCATCACGCAGCACATCGGTGCTTACCAGGTCACGCACGCTCACGAAGGTATTGATCGCAAGATCACCTTCATCGATACTCCGGGCCACGAGGCGTTCACCGCCATGCGTGCCCGTGGTGCGAAGGTCACCGACATCGCCATCCTCGTGGTCGCAGCGGACGACGGCGTGATGCCGCAGACCGTTGAAGCCCTTAACCACGCGCAGGCGGCCAACGTGCCGATCGTCGTGGCCGTGAACAAGATCGACAAGGAAGGCGCCAACCCGGAAAAGGTCCGCGGCCAGCTGACCGAGTACGGACTGGTTCCGGAAGAGTACGGTGGCGACACCATGTTCGTGGAGGTCTCTGCCCGCCAGAACCTGAACATCGACGAGCTGCTTGAGGCCGTCCTGCTCACCGCAGACGCTGCCCTGGACATGCGCGCCAACCCGAACAAGGACGCCCGCGGTATCGCGATTGAAGCCAACCTGGACAAGGGCCGCGGCGCGGTCGCTACCGTCCTGGTTCAGTCCGGCACCCTGCACATCGGCGACACCATCGTGGCAGGCACGGCCCACGGCCGTGTCCGTGCGATGTTCGACGACGACGGCAGTGCCCTGACCGAGGCCGGCCCGTCCCGCCCTGTGCAGGTTCTTGGTCTGTCCAACGTCCCGCGCGCCGGCGACACGTTCTTCGTGACCGCCGACGAGCGCACCGCCCGCCAGATCGCCGAGAAGCGTGAAGCTGCGGACCGCAACGCCGCACTGGCCAAGCGCCGCAAGCGCATCAGCCTGGAAGACTTCGACCAGGCCGTCGCCGATGGCAAGATCGACACCCTCAACCTCATCCTCAAGGGTGACGTGTCCGGTGCCGTGGAAGCCCTCGAAGACGCGCTGCTCAAGATCGATGTCGGCGAGGGTGTCCAGCTCCGCGTCATCCACCGCGGTGTCGGTGCGATCACGCAGAACGACGTCAACCTGGCTACGGTCGACAGCGCCGTCATCATCGGCTTCAACGTCAAGCCCGCCGAGCGTGTTGCCGAACTGGCAGACCGCGAAGGCGTGGACATGCGCTTCTACTCCGTCATCTACGCAGCAATTGATGACATTGAGGCGGCCCTCAAGGGCATGCTCAAGCCGGAGTACGAAGAGGTCCAGCTTGGCACCGCCGAGGTCCGCGAAGTGTTCCGTTCCTCCAAGTTCGGCAACATTGCAGGCTCGATCGTCCGCTCGGGTGTTATCCGACGCAACGCGAAGGCCCGTGTCAGCCGCGACGGCAAGGTCATCGGTGACAACCTCACGGTTGAGACGCTCAAGCGCTTCAAGGACGACGCCACCGAGGTCCGCACGGACTTCGAGTGTGGTATCGGCCTTGGCTCGTTCAACGACATCAACGAAGGCGACACCATCGAGACCTTCGAGATGCGCGAAAAGCCGCGCGTCTAAGTCGGTTCAGCGTTACAGGTGTGGGGTCGTTGGATTTTTCCGGCGGCCCCGCCCCCTGCGCTGGGCGGCCAATGTCTGACGACGTCGGCCGCCCGGCTCCGGCAGCGGCGTCAGCCTTGCCAATGCTCGCAAGCTCGCATCGGGGCCCTCGGCTGCCGCCTTGGATGCCACTCCCGGGCCGCCGGAAAAACCCCAGCGGGTCCGTCGTAGGCTTGCCTTAGGCGCGTGGCATCAAAACCCACCAGGTGTACGTCAGCTGCCATCGCGCCGTCGTACATCCAAATTTTTAGGAGTGAAAATGGCTGATCCCGCACGGGCTGCCAAGTTGGCGCAGCGGATTAAGGTTGTTGTTGCTGAGGCGCTGGGCCGGAGGGTCAAGGATCCCCGGCTTGAGGGCGTCACTGTTACCGATGCGCGTGTGACGAATGATCTGCAGCACGCCACGGTTTACTACACCGTGTTCGGTGACCAGCTGGTCCAGGCCGAGGCTGCCAAAGGGCTTGAGAAAGCCAAGGGCGTGCTCCGGCAGGAAGTCGGCCGGAACGTCACCGTCCGGCTGACCCCGACCCTGGAATTCGTGGCGGACCAGATCCCGGTCAACGCCTCCAACCTGGAGGAGCTGCTCCGGGCTGCGAAGAAGCGCGACGCAGAAGTGGCCGCTCTGGCTGCCAGCGCCAAGCACGCGGGCGACGCCGACCCGTACAAGAGTGATACGCCGCAGGACGTGGAACTCGACGAGGACGACTTCGACGAAGAGGGCCTGGACCTTACCGACGAGGACGACGTCGACGAGGACAGCAACAAGTAGCCGCGCAACAGCGCAGTTCCGAAGCAATGGAGTTCTGCACGGAGATGGCCGGCCCCGGTGAGGGACCGGCCATTTCTGTGTGCCCGCTCCGCTGTCCTGTCAGGAGCCGGTGGCCCCGTCATGTCGTCCGTCCCGCAGATTCAGGTACATCACTTGGCCGTCCGGCTCGCCGTCGGGTCCGGGCAGGGCGTTGACGGTGGCATACAGGGTGCCACCGCGGAGGTCCACGTCGGCGGCGAATCCGGCCTCAAGCACCACCGTCCTCTCGTCCGAGTCAGGGTCGATCCTGAGCACACCCCCGCCGAACAGGGAGGCGACATACAGCTCCCCCTTCTCGCCCAGGGCGAGTCCGGTGGGCGTCATGATGTCATCCGCCACGAGCTTCACCTTCTCGCCGTCGGGGTCCACTTTGAAGACCGCCCCGCGGGCACCCAGCGCCGGATCCTCCGGCCCGCCGGGGAGCGAGGTGATGTACAGCCAGCCATCCGGCCCGACGGCGACATCGGTCGGAACGGCCTCGAAGTCATAGGTCGTTCCCACGACGCAGCCGGGCAGCCCGTTGGAGGCCGCGGCTGCCGGGGTGATCTTGTAGGGCCGCGGCGGCAGCACGGCGACCGTCTTGGTCTCGCCGCTGCGGGTATCAACCGACACCACACTGTTTGCCCCCGCATCGGCGACGTAGATGGTCTCCTCGGTGACGGCGATCCCGTACGGGTGTGAATCAACTTCACCTTTGTAGCTGGCGGGCATGTTGGCCGGCAGCTTGGCTTCGCAGCCCTCCGGCAGGTGACGGAAGCCGTAACGGGTCTCGCCGTCAGAGTTCTCCTTCGTTTCCAGGGTGGCGAAGTCACCCAGGGTCCGCTGGCGCCCGTCGTCGTCGTCGATGATGCGGACATGGCCGGCCAGCTCGGCCGGATGGGGCCCGGCGCCCTGGCTCTCCAGGAAATACGTCCTATCATCCCGCCGGTCGTTGCCCGCAACGTTCCAGTCAGGGGATTCGTAGAGGACGTCCTTGTTCCCCTTGGGGTCGACCCTGGTCAGCCGGCCGGCAAAGGATTCGCTCACCGTGACGGAGCCGTCGCGGTCGGCGCTGACATGCAGCGGACCCACCAGTCCGGCGGTGAGGAGAACCGGTGCCGCGTCCCCTGCGTCCCGTCCCGATGGACCGTCCGGGGCTGCGCCGGCAGCTGACCCGGTCGAAAGGCACACCGCGGCCGTGGCCGCCGTGGCGAGCAGTGAAAATTTCGTTCTCATGGTTGGCTCCCGGGGCGAGTGATGAGGAATCGACATCGTTGAGACCCTTGAGACCGGTGTTAAGGCAGCTGGCGCATTCACGGCCCCCAAGCGGATATTAGGCCTTCGGCGACGCAAAGTCGATGCCTGCGCGGCGGCCCCGGATCTGCCATTGCGGGCGGGGTTGCTGGCTATGATCGGACCATGGTCACGGCACCCTCAGCTTCGGACATCCACCGCTTCCTGGATCAGGCCATCCGGCTCGCGGCCGCCAATGTGGCCGCGGGCGGTGGACCGTTCGGGGCGCTGGTGGTGACTCCTGACGGGCGGATCCATGAGGGCGTTAACCGCGTCACGCGCGACAATGATCCCACAGCCCATGCCGAGGTGGTGGCCATCCGCAAGGCCGCCGCCGCGTCCGCCACGTTCGATCTCAGCGGCGCGGTGCTCTACGCCAGCTGCGAACCATGCCCGCTGTGCGTCGCCGCCGCGCTCTGGGCCCGCGTTGACCAGGTCCACTTCGCCGCGGACCGTCAGACGGCTGCGGGCGCCGGTTTCGACGATGCGCTGTTCTATGAGTACTTCGACGGCACCCGGCGGGAGTTGATGCCGGTCCGCCAGACGGCCGTCCCGGCGTCGGACGTCCCCTTCCGGCCCTGGCACGACAACCCGGACCGCGTTGAATACTGACGCCGGCCACTCCGACGGGCACGGCCGCCACGGCCTGGCCGGGGACTTTGGACTCTATGCCCGCTCCGGGCGGGGGGCGTCCCATGGAACCATGACTGCGGGGACTCAGGAAGGCGGCGGTCCGTGGGCTCCAGCCTGATCACATGCCCCCAATGCGGGAAAACCAACCGGATACCGACGGCGGCAGCCGGCCATCCGCGCTGCGGCAACTGCCGCACGGACCTGCCCTGGATTGTCGAGGCTGGCGACGCCGACTTCGCTGTCATCGCCGAACAGTCCTCGACGCCCGCCCTGATCGATTTTTGGGCAGCCTGGTGCGGCCCCTGCCGCATGGTCAGCCCCGTGCTGGACAAACTGGCCCAGGAGCGGGCCGGGCGGGTCAAGCTCGTCAAGGTAGACGTCGACAAGTCACCGGCGCTCTCACGGCGCTTCGACATCCAGGCCATACCGACCATGCTGCTCATCAGGGGCGGCAAAGTGGTCGCCCGGCAGGCGGGTGCCCCGCCTGCGGCGGCCCTGCGCCAATGGCTCGACGGTGCCCTGGCGGCGGGAAAACCCTGACCGTCCAGCGGGCGAAATGGAGGAAGCAATGACCGAGATACTGCGCTACGAAGTGGGTTCCGGGACGGTGCTGGTTGAGGTCGCGGATGACAGCTTCGGCGTCGAACGCCCGGCGCGGAACGAGCAGGGAATTACCAACGCCGGGCGGCGGCTGGAGGATGCTCTCGCCGCCATCCGGCCGGCGGCCAACGCGGCGGCGGAGGTCCTGAAGGAAGTCGGCGCGGAGCATCTGGAGCTTCAGTTCGGCGTGAAGCTGGCCGGTGAGTCGGGGGCCATCATCGCGCAGAACTGCTCCGAGGGCCACTTCATCGTCAGGCTGTCGTTCGCCCACACGCCCCCGGCGCCATTGTCGCCGGAGGACGAGATCATGCTGTGAGGTGGTCCGGCCCGGCGCAGTGAGCGGCGGCGCGGGGAGGTTTCCCCGGCGCCGTCAGCGGCGCCGGCTCCGCGCGCCCCGGGCGCCCAGGCCTCCCAGGAGGGGTGAGCCGACCCCCAGCAGGAAGCCGAAGTCGTACCAGTTTCCGGCGCGTGCCGTGTTGTAGAACGGGAATTCACTCCACTGGCCGAAGACGTGGACGATCAGCACGATCCACGCCGTGAGCCCGTTCCAGATGCCCCATAACAAGTCCTGCCACCACATGTGAACCTCCCTGACGGAAGCCGACACCAGTCCCGGAACGGTACGCCCCGCGACGCACGCGAAGACCGCGCACTGCGCTCAGGTTAGGCGCTGCAGTGCCACCGCGGTAGGGGACAGGGACCCTATGCCCGGGCTGTCAGCCCTGGGCCGCGACCCGCGCCGGGAGCCGGCCGAGGCCTTCGACGAGATCAGCCTGGCTGCTGCAGAGGGCAATCCGGATCCAGCCCTCGCCGATCGAGCCGAACGCGGTGCCGGGGGCAAAGGACACCCGGGAATCGGCGAGGAAGCGCCGGACCCAGGACCGCACGTCCCCGCCGCTGGCGTGGGACACGTCCGCCCAGAGGTAAAAGGCCCCCTGCGCGGTGAGGAACGGGATCCCTTTGGCGGCCAACACGGCCGAGGCGGCGTCCCGGTTGGCCCGGTAGTGCGCGTGGGCGTGACGGACATAGTCCTGCGGGCCCGTCAGCGCGGCCAGCGCCGCATACTGCGAGGGCGAGGCGACACAGGAGACGATTGACTCCATCACGTTGCTCATCTTCTGCTCCAGGCCGGGCGGGCAGATGAGGGCGCCGATCCGCAGCCCGGTCAGGCCATAGGTCTTGGAGAGCGTGAGCGAGGTGAACACGCGGGCTTCTCCCGGGACGTCGCTGTCGAAGCGGGCCGGGCTGACATGCGGGACGTCGTACGTGAACGCCTCGTAGCATTCGTCGGAGATGATCCACAGATCGTGCCGGACGGCCATCGCCACAAGGCTGCGGGTGAGCTCCTCGCCCAGGACGGCGCCCAGCGGATTGGACGGCGAATTAAGGATCAGCACCCTGGTCCGCGGCGTGATGAGTTCCTCGATGTCCGCGATCCGGGGCTGGAAGTCGTGCTCGGGATACAGCGGGTACTGCACCGGAACGGCGTGCAGCAGGCTGGACGTCATGGCGAAGGTCGGGTAGCCCGGGTTGGGGATCAGGATTTCGTCACCGGGGGAGAGCAGCAGGCTCATCGCGAAGTGCAGGCCCTGCTGGGCGCCGTCAACGACGTAGACGCGGTCCGCGCCGACCGGCGTCGCGTTGTGTTCCCGGAACCTGGCCGCGAAAGCTTCGCGCAGGGCCGGGATGCCGGCGTTCGGGGTGTAGTTCGTTTCGTCGCGGTCCAGGCAGGCCATTCCGGCGTCGAGGATATGGCGGGGGACCGCGAAGCCCGGTTCGCCGATGCTCAGCACGATCGCGCCGGGGGTGCCCCAGGCGGCTTCGGTGATTTCTCGGATCTGGTTGATGGGGACGTCTCGGACGTGGGGGGCAAGCTCGGGCATGTCTGCCATCCTAACCGGCGCAGATATACTGGGGAGCGTGCTTTCTGGACTGGTAATAGTGGACAAGCCGCAAGGCTGGACCAGCCACGATGTGGTTGGACGGATGCGGCGGCTCGCCGGTACCCGAAAAGTGGGCCACGCCGGAACGCTGGATCCGATGGCCACGGGCGTTCTCGTGGTTGGCATTAACAAGGCCACCCGGCTGCTCACCTACATTGTGGGCACCTCCAAGACGTATACGGCCACCATCCGCCTGGGCGAATCAACGGTCACCGACGACGCCGAGGGCGAGGTCACCGCGACGCACAGCGCCGCCGCCGTCACCGAGGAAGCCGTCCGGGCCGGCGTCGCCGCGCTGACCGGTGAGATCCAGCAGGTTCCCAGCAGCGTCAGCGCCATCAAGGTCAACGGGGAGCGCGCGTACGCCCGGGTCCGCTCCGGCGAAGAGGTCAAGCTGGCCGCACGGCCGGTCACCATCCACCGCTTCGAGGTCCACGGATTCCGTCCGGTGCGCGACGGCGAGGCCCTGGACGTGGACGTCACCGTCGAGTGCTCCTCCGGCACCTACATCCGGGCCCTGGCCCGCGACCTCGGCGACGCGCTCGGCGTCGGCGGTCACCTGACGGCGCTGCGCCGCACCCAGGTCGGCCCCTACACGCTGGACCAGGCCCATACCCTCGAACAGCTCGCCGAAGAGCTGGATGTGCTGGAAATGTCCCAGGCCGCCCGGGCGCTCATGCCCAACCGTGAACTCAGCAACGAGGAAACCACCGAGATTTCCTTCGGCCGCAGGATCGCCGCGGGGGCGGGGGCTGGCACAGCGGGCGCAGCCACACCGGAGAATCCGGCCGCCGGATTCGCCCCGGACGGGACTCTTGTGGCCCTGCTCGCTGACAAGGGCAGCTACGCCAAACCGGTGCTGGTCTTCGCGCCGGACAATGAGAAGCGGGCGCCCAAGCCGCCGACGGCGGAACAGCAGGCCGGTCAGTAGTGGACGCGTATTTCTACATCATCCTGGTGGTCGGCCTGGTCTCGACCGTCATCTGCCTGGCCGCCGGCATCCTCAAGAAGGCCCCGAACGACACGACGATCCTCTCGGTGGCCGCCGTCGAACTGTCCCTGCTGGTTTACCTCGTCGGGTCGATCGTCCGGGTCGCGGGCGGGGAACAGATGGCGGGGGAGCCGTGGGAGTTCTGGGGTTACCTGCTGACGGCACTCCTGCTGCCGGTCGGCGCGGTGTACTGGGCCATCCTGGAACGCACCCGCTGGAGCAACTTCGTGCTCGCCGCCGTGGGGGTCACCGCCGTGGTGATGGCGGCCCGAATGAATCAGATCTGGTACTGACGTGGAAGAGGCAGAGAACGTGAGCGCGAAACCAACGCGTGAGGACATTGCAGCGGCGCCGGCCCTGGCTGATCCTGCGGAACCGGGTCCGGCCCCGGCGGCAACAGACACCCGAAACACCGGCCCCGGCCGGTTGCTGATCGCCGTTTATGCCGTGTTCGCGATTTCCGCAACGGCCCGGGCGGGATACCAGATCCTCACCAAGTTCTCCGAAGCCCCCCTGGCGTATCTGCTCTCGGCGTTCGCCGCCGTCGTCTACCTGGTGGCGACAGTGTCCCTCGCGAAGTCCGGCCGCGCCTGGTTCAAGGTCTCCGTTGCGGCGGTGCTCGTGGAACTGGTGGGTGTGCTGGTGGTCGGGGCGCTCAGCCTGTTCGACTCGGTTAACTTCCCGCATGAGACGGTCTGGTCCCTGTTTGGCCGCGGTTACGCGTTTATCCCGCTGCTGCTGCCCGTCCTGGGCCTCGTCTGGCTGTACCGTCGCCGTCCGGCCCCGAAGCAGGCCTGAGCGCCCTAGTCCTCGGGCCGGTCCAGTTCCTGGAACAGCGTGATCTGGAGCCCGGCCGGGCCGTTGAGCCGTGAGTTCACCGAGCGCCACGGCGTTTCCCGAGGTGCCGCGATGAGCGTGCCGCCGGCCCCCATGAGGTCCCGTCTGGCTTCTTCCGTATCGTCAACCTCGAAGGCGACCCGGATCCGGGCGCTCGGCCGCCCGTCGGCCTCCACCCGGTCGATGTACTTGACCTGCGCCGGGTTGGAGAGCTCCAGGGTGGCGCGGCCTGCTTCCAGGATCGTGATGCGTGCGTCGCCCTCGCTGGGAACCACCTCACGTTCCACGAGTCCCAGGACATCCCGGTAGAAGATCAGGGCGGCGTCGTAATCCTCCGTCTCGACGACGAGGCGCAGCTGCCGGACAGGAGGCGGGGTGTGATTTTCGGTCGTCATAACCGAACCTTAGGACGGACTGCTCCAGAGCGGAATGCCGCTGTTGCTGCCGGCCGCTGGTGCTGACCTCCGCCCGGCCGGCGTCGAGGTCTCAGTCCGTTCCGGCCTCGGGCCCCGACAGTCTGCGGCGAAGGTCCGGCCAGGCTGATCCGAAGCCGGGATGCAGTTCCTTTTCGCCGACGAGCTCGACCGGCACCCACTGCAGCTCCAGGCTCTCCGGGTCGCTGATTTTCGGTTCGAACGCGTCCACGACCTCGACGGCGACCGTGGTGTAGGTCCAGTAGCCGACATCGAAGACCGTTGTGAACAGCACACGGACGTTCTCCGGCGGAACGGCCGCTTCTTCCTTGGCCTCGCGCAGAGCGCCGTGGACCGCTTCTTCGCCCTGGTGCAGGGCTCCGCCCGGGAGTCCCCAGGTGCCGCCCTGATCGCTCCACAGGGCTCGGTGCTGGAGCAGGATGCCCTTGGCGGGGTCGTGCACGAGGAGACCCGCCGACCCAAAGCGCCCCCAAAACCGTCCGCGGTCGCCTTCAACCCAGGCGTCACCGGGATCACGGGGTCCGTGAGGGCGGCGCAGCTCGATGGGGAGCTCGGTTTGTGCGGCGTGCGGCTGTGTCTGGCCGGGCCTTGCGTCCTGGGGCTTTGCGTCGTGGGGGAGGGCCGGGCTGGAGGTAGGGGCAACAGGGCTGTCCATGCCCCCAGTTTCCCACGGCACTGCCGGTGCCGGCCGGAGTGTGACTCCGAGGGGCCAGCGGGGCGGATCTTCTGGGCCGACGGCTTTGCCGTTCACATCATGTAGTAGACAAATAAGACAAGAAGGAAGGCCCCAGCGGCGATTAGGGCGGATGCGAAGATATGGGCCTCCCACCAAGGCACAGCGCGCGGGTAGCGCTTACGCAGAGCACCTGCCGCGATCGGTTCCTTGATTCTCTCCGGAGTGCGTCCAATCGAGCCAACCAATCTGCCGACTTCTCCATCCGTCCACATTTGACTGGTCGGGCGGAGGATGCATCTGCCTTCGGTGTCAAGAACGAAGGTGTTGGGGGTTGGAGGCTGCCCGAACGCCGTTAGCTGCTCCACGACCACCACCGCACCGATTTGGTCGGCCGGCCAGTCCTGCCTCACCCCGAAAAGATTGGTCCGTGAGAGGTATTCATCCCCAAACTCGATACGCGTATTGCGGAAGTAGAGCCACAGGAAAACGGCGACCGCGGCAAGAAGCAGGGCAAGAAGGCTGATCAACTGACTACGAAGGATGAACCGCGGACGGCCGCGGCCAGGACCTTGGGTTCCCGGGTATACGCACCCCAGCCCACAGATTCGTACAGCGCGAGTACCTCGGGATCGGAAACGGGGCCCCGGCCAGGACGGTGAACGTCGACATCGGATCAGTGTCGCACACCGGTATGCCCCGCGGTCCGGCGGGAGGTGCTAGCGTATCGCCGATGCGCTCATGGGGCCGGGCCCAGCGCGGTGACACATCCGGGGGGACAAACCATGAACACATCCGTGAGCATCCGAAGGTGCACGGCGGGCGACCTCCCCGCCCTGCGCTTGCACGAGCCTCCGGGGGCAAACATCGCAGAGGGTTTCCTGGAACGCCAGGCAGCCGGGGACCTGATCTATGCCACGGCATGGTCCGGGGACACGGGTCGAACCCGGCAACACCGCAGCACGAAATCTCTACGAAGGCCTCGGCTACCGGCCCACCCGCGGCACCTCGACATACTCCTACGAATATCTGGACAGGGCCGGCAACCGAACCGTTGCCACGGAAAAAGCTGCCGAGTTCCACAAATCACTTGCGCAGCCCGCAGCCGTCCAAGCCCGCACGGCCCCCGGATCATCTCCGGCCGCACCTTCCCGTGTCCTCTTCTACGGGGTAACCGGCAGCGGCAAGTCGTCCGCCGCCCGGGCCTATGCTCACGCCACGGGGCTGCCCGAGTTCTCGGCGGACGATGACATTGGCTGGCTGCCCGGATGGCAACAGCGGACCGTCGAGGAGCAGCGGGACATCGCCGCAGCGATTGCGGCCCAGGACCGCTGGGTGCTGGACAGTGCGTATGGGGTGTGGCGGGACGTAGTCCTTCCGCGGGCGGAGCTCGTCGTCGGCCTGGACTATCCGCGCTGGCTTTCGCTGGCCCGGCTGGTGCGCCGCACGCTGCGGCGGTCCGTGACCCGCGAACCGGTCTGCAACGGCAATCAGGAGACCCTTGCCCGGCTCTTCATCCAGGACTCGATCATCCGGTGGCATTTCCGGTCGTTCACACGGAAACGGCAGGTGATGCGCAGTATCCGTTCGGATCCAGCGATGCCGCCTTCGGTGCTGTTCCGCCACCCCCGCGAGCTCGACGCCTGGCTCGCGGACCTGTCCGCCACGGGCGCTGGGTCCGGGCGGGCCGAAAGCCTCTGACCCGATGGCGGCGGACGGCGGCTAGGCTGGTCGCATGGCTGCACTCAAGGCCCCAGGGGAGCTGGCGGAAGCGGAGCGTGCTTCCCTGCTGCGGGCCGTGAAAGCATTCCACACCTTCGCCTGGTTCACGATCGAGGCCTGCATGGTCTACGTCCTGTATGCCGGCGCCAGAGGCCGTACTGACCGCAGGGTGGGCCTGGCTGCGGGCGTCGTCACCGCCGAGACCCTGGTCTTTACCGCGAACGGCTTCCACTGCCCGCTCACCGCTGTGGCCAGGGACCTGGGCGACGAGACGGGCTCCGTTACCGATATCTACCTGCCGCGGTGGTTCGCTCGGAACCTCCCGGCCATCCACATTCCGCTGATCCTGGCCGCTGGGCTGCTGCACTGGCGGAACCACCGCGCCGCTGGAAACACCACTGCGCACTTCGGCCCCGGCACGTTGGCAGGCGCCCCGCCGAACGCCGTCGGCCGCGCTAGCGGATCGGGTTGCCGCTGAGGTCCACGCGGAAGCTCGCGATCACCTTGTTGGTCACGGTGTCGATGATGATCACGGAGTCTGCCGGCCAGGACGGGTCGGGAACAACGGTGTAAGGAACATCGGTGTAAGGAACATCGGCGATCAAGGTTGGCCGCCCGGCGTCGTTGATCTTCCGGCTGAACGCATCGACCACAGTCTTGGTCCTGGTGTTGATGGCCACCGTTTCCTGGGGGAGCCCGGCGGTGCTGCCGCTGGCCGGTGTAGCGTTCCACCAGCCCTCGTAGCCGCCCACGGGCGGTTCCACCGGCGGTTCCGCTGACGTTGACCTGGACATCGGGGGTGTCCCGGCACTCCCGGCAGTCCCGGCCGCTTTGGCCGCGCCGCCGCAGGCGCTCGACGACACTCCCACAGCGAGCAGCAGACAAACAGTGGCAAGGTGTGGCGCCCGGACGGTCAAACCCATGATGATGTCCCCCATATTGTCCCTGTCCGGCGGTCTCCGGCGCGGATGGGATGACCCTGCCAGTTGCGCCCCCTCCCGTCCGGAGTGCGGCAACCCGCCAGTTTCCAGGCCGACTTCTTCCCGGGCAGGCCACCCAGGATCCCCCCGCGCCCGCCGTCTTCATTTGTCCGTTCCACCGGCTGGCTCTGCGGTCGCTCGGCGTCGATCACCTCACCGGTGCCCGCACAGGCGCCGCCGGACGGTTACCCGCGCAGCGCGGTCCCGGTGTCCTGAGCGCGAACGGGCGCTGCCCGGGGCCAGGCAGCGCCCGTCGGAGGCGTGCCGCGTTTGCGGGTAATCTAGGAGAGTTCCGGAGCAGGCAGGATTCTCCGGAGGCGCACATGGCAGGCAGCAAAAGGCGAGGGTGATGGTTCACATCTGGAACGATCCGTCCGAAGTCCCGGCGGACTTTGGTCCTTCCGTCGTTACCTTCGGCAACTTCGACGGTGTGCACCGCGGCCACCAGCAGGTGCTCTCACAGCTCATCCGCATCGCCCGCCTGAACCACGCCCGGGCCGTCGCCATCACCTTCGACCCGCATCCGGCGCAGGTCCACCGCCCCGAATCCGCCCCGGAACTGATCATGGGCCTGGAAGACAAGTTGGTCGCGCTCGGCGAACTCGGCCTCGACGCAGTACTCGTCATGAAGTACTCCCTCGAACTGGCCAGCCTCACCCCCGAAGAATTCGTCGCCGACGTCCTGGTCGGCAGCCTTAAGGCCAGCCACGTCGTGATCGGCCACGACGCCCGGTTTGGCCGGGGCAACTCCGGTGACCTGGACACCATGCAGGAACTCGGCAGGAAGCTCGGGTTCGAGGTCCTGGTCATCAGCGAGTTTGGCTCCGAAGGCTTCCCGCTGCACGGTGATCCACACGAAGGCTCGGACGACGACGGCGGCACGGACCGCCGCTGTTCCTCCACCTGGGTGCGCGAGGCACTGCGCGAGGGCGACGTCGCCACGGCCGCCGCCGTCCTGGGCAGGCCCCACCGGATGCGCGGCGAGGTGGTCCACGGGGCGGCGCGGGGCCGTGACCTTGGCTTCCCGACCGCCAACCTCGCCGCCAACGCCAGCGGCTACATCCCGGCAGACGGCATCTACGCCGGCTGGCTCGTCGACCAGGCCGGTACGCGCTGGCCCGCCGCCATCTCCGTGGGCTCCAACCCCACCTTCGACGGCGTCAGCCGGCAGGTGGAGGCGCACGTGATCGACCGCCCCGAAGAGGCTGTCGAGGACTTCGATCTGTACGGCCAGACAGTAGTAGTGGAATTCGTCGCCCGGCTGCGGGGGATGGTGGCGTACCGTGGCCCTGAGGCGCTGGTGGACCAGATGCGCCTGGACGTGGTCCAGGCCCACAACATTCTGTTCGCGCGCTAAACCGCTGCGCTAAACCGCTGCGCTAAACCGCTGCGCTAAACCGCTGCGCCAAACCGCCGCGCTGAACCGCTCGGCAGATTCGCGGGTCCGTGCGGGCGGTTTCGCCGGCGGGTCCGCGCAGTGATGCACCGCCATAGGGCAAGGAAGGCAAGAAACGTGACGATTGAGAAAAATACCAGGGAGCTGGACAAGGATATTGTCCGGGACTTCAGCTCAAAGATGAGCTACGCGTCCTACCTTCAGCTGCCGACGCTCCTGAGCGCCCAGCAGCCGGTCAGCGCCCCGGAGCACCACGACGAGATGCTGTTCATCATCCAGCACCAGACCACGGAACTGTGGCTCAAGCTGGTCCTGCATGAGCTCCGCAGCGCCGCCGCCTGGCTACGCTCGGACGATCTCGGCTCGGCCCTGAAAGCCATTGCCAGGGTCAAGCACATCCAGAAAACGCTGACCGAGCAGTGGTCCGTGCTGGCCACCCTCACCCCCACCGAGTACTCGCAGTTCCGCGGTTTCCTGGGCAACTCCTCCGGATTCCAGTCCAGCCAGTACCGCGCGGTCGAGTTCCTGCTTGGCAACAAGAACCGCAAGATGCTGCCGGTGTTCGAATCAGACCCCGAGGCCCACGCGATGCTCCTGGAGCTCCTCGAATCCCCGAGCATTTATGACGACTTCCTCGCCTACCTCAAGCGGCAGGGCTTCGACGTTCCCGCCTCGCTGCTCGAGCGGGACGTCACCCGGGCGCACGAGTTCTGCGCCGAGCTGGTCCCGGTCTTCAAGTACATCTACGAAAACGCCGCGGACAACTGGGGCGCCTACGAGGCCTGTGAGGAACTCGTGGACCTCGAGGACAACTTCCAGCTCTGGCGCTTCCGGCACCTGCGCACGGTGCAGCGCACCATCGGCATGAAGTCCGGCACCGGCGGCTCCAGCGGCGCCGCCTTCCTGCAGAAAGCGCTCGAACTGACCTTCTTCCCGGAGCTCTTCGCCGTCCGGACGGAGATCGGCCAGTGAGCGCCCTTCAGCCGGACACGGCGGGCCCCGCGGCGCAGGCCGCCGCCGGCTACGACACAGCCCTCCTCCAGCGCGCCCGCGAACTGGATGCCGCCGACCCGCTGGCTGCCTACCGCGATCACTTCATCGGCACCGACACTGCCCTGTCCTACCTCGACGGCAATTCCTTGGGCCGCCCGCTCAAGCGCACCGTCACCGATATCGGCAGCTTCATCCAGGACAGCTGGGGCGGCCGGCTGATCCGCGGCTGGGACGAGGAATGGCTCGAGCTCCCGCAGGCCATCGGCGACCAGCTCGGCCGGGCCGTCCTCGGCGCCGCTGAAGGGCAGACCATCATCGCCGACTCCACCACGGTGGTTCTGTACAAGCTGATCCGGGCCGCGCTGGCCGCTGTGACCGACCCGGCGCGCACCGAAATCGTGCTGGACACGGACAACTTCCCCACCGACCGCTACCTCGTCGAGGGCATCGCCCGCGAAGAGGGCCTCACGCTGCGCTGGATCGACGCCGAGCCCTCCGCCGGCGTGAGCGTCGAGCAGGTGCGGGCCGCCACCGGCCCGGCCACCGCCGTCGTGGTCCTGAGCCAGATCGCCTACCGCTCCGGGTTCCTCGCGGACCTGCCGGGCATCACCGCGGCCGTGCACGACGCCGGCGCGCTAGTGGTGTGGGACCTGTGCCATTCCGCGGGGTCCGTGGAGATCGCCCTGGACGGCGCCGACGTCGATTTCGCCGCCGGCTGCACCTACAAGTACCTCAACGGGGGACCGGGTTCACCCGCGTTCGCCTACGTCAACGCCCGGCACCTGCCGGGACTGCAGCAGCCGATCTGGGGTTGGATGGGCCGCAAGGACGCCTTCGAAATGGGCCCCGGCTATGAGGCCGCCGCAGGAATCCGCGGGTTCCTCAGCGGTACCCCCGCGGTCTTCGGGATGCTCGCCATGCGCGGCACCCTGGACCTGCTGGAGGAGGTGGGCATGGAAGCCGTCCGGGAGAAATCACGGCTGCTGACCGCGTACGCCGTCGAACTTCATGACGCCTGGCTCGCCCCGGCGGGCGTGGAACTCTCGACGCCGCGGGATCCGGAACTGCGCGGCAGCCACATCACGGTGGACCACCCGGCATTCCGGGAGATGACCGCGGCGCTGTGGGAGCAGGACGTCATTCCGGACTTCCGGGCGCCGCACGGCATCCGGATCGGGCTGTCCCCGCTGAGCACGTCCTTCACGGAGTTGTACCGCGGGATGGCCGCCATCCGCGACCGGCTGGCGCAGGGCACTTCCGGGCAGCAGGACGGGCCGTTTCGACAAGATTAGCGGCGTGCCGGTAAACTAAACGTTGGATCCGGCTGCAGTCCGTGGCGGCTGGCTCTTGTTGTGTACGGTCGATCCTCCCTTCGGAGGGGAATTACCGGCCCAGCACCCCCGGCAGTGAGTTACTGATTCGGGCCTCACGGCACATCTCTAGGAGTTATCGTGGCACTTGAAGCCGCTGTAAAGCAGTCCATCATCAAGGATTTCGCAACGTCCGAGGGCGACACCGGTTCGCCGGAGGTCCAGGTTGCAGTCCTGACTCAGCGGATCAAGGATCTCACTGAGCACATGAAGGTGCACAAGCACGATTACCACACCCAGCGCGGTCTGCTGGCCATGGTCGGTCGTCGCAAGCGCATGCTGACCTACCTCAAGAACACTGACATCACCCGCTACCGTGCGCTCATCGAGCGTCTCGGCCTGCGCCGCTAGTCAGCTTTAAGGGGCGGCCCCTTCCGGAACGGAAAGGGCCGCCTTCTTCACACAAAACTCAACAGGAGGATCAACCGCATCACGCATTCGCGGTCTTCGGTAGTGATCTCCGGGAACGGCTTCAAGGAAATGTTGCCTTAGCCCGTGGGTCTCGATCGATGACCGGGTGCAGTGCAGGCCAGCCGACAGATGCTGGCCTGGGTTGATGCGGCTGGACTCCGTGAACCATGAAACGGAGGTGACTCTCTATGGAGGGTCCCGAAATCCAGTTCTCAGAAGCAGTCATTGACAATGGCCGCTTCGGCAAGCGTGTAATCCGCTTTGAAACCGGCCGTCTTGCCAAGCAGGCAGCCGGCGCAGCGATGGTCTACCTCGACGAAGAGACCGCACTGCTGTCCGCCACCACAGCCGGCAAGCACCCGCGTGAAGGGTTCGACTTCTTCCCGCTGACCGTCGACGTCGAAGAGCGTATGTACGCCGCCGGCCGTATCCCGGGCTCGTTCTTCCGCCGCGAAGGCCGCCCGTCCACGGAAGCCATCCTGGCCTGCCGCCTGATGGACCGCCCGCTGCGTCCGACCTTCGTCAAGGGCCTGCGCAACGAAGTCCAGATCGTCGTCACCGTGCTCTCCATCAACCCGGACGAGCTCTACGACGTCGTGGCGATCAACGCTTCCTCGATGTCCACCCAGCTCTCCGGCCTGCCGTTCTCCGGCCCGATCGGCGGCGTCCGCGTTGCCCTGATCGCCGACGAGCACGGTTCGCAGTGGGTTGCGTTCCCGAAGCACTCCCAGCTCGAGAACGCCGTCTTCAACATGGTCGTTGCCGGCCGCGTTAAGGACGACGACGTCGCCATCATGATGGTTGAAGCCGAAGCCACCGACAACTCCTGGAACCTCATCAAGGAACAGGGCGCCACCGCCCCGACCGAAGAAGTTGTTTCGGAAGGCCTCGAGGCCGCCAAGCCGTTCATCAAGGCCCTCTGCGACGCCCAGTCGGACCTCGCCGCACGCGCCGCCAAGCCGACCGTCGAGTTCCCGGTCTTCCTGGACTACCAGGACGACGTCTACGCCGCTGTGGAGTCCGCTGCCGCCGAGAAGCTGGCCGCTGTCTTCCAGATCGGCGACAAGCAGGAACGCGACACCGCATCGGATTCGCTCAAGGACGAGGTCACCTCTTCCCTGGCCGGTCAGTTCGAAGGCCGCGAGAAGGAGCTGTCCGCAGCCTTCCGCTCCGTCACCAAGCACGTTGTCCGCCAGCGCATCCTCACGGACCAGATCCGCATCGACGGCCGCGGCCTGACGGACATCCGCCAGCTCACCGCCGAGGTTGAGGTTCTGCCCCGCGTCCACGGCTCGGCCATCTTCGAACGCGGCGAGACCCAGATCATGGGTGTCACCACGCTGAACATGCTCAAGATGGAACAGCAGATTGACTCGCTGTCTCCCGTGACGCGCAAGCGCTACATGCACAACTACAACTTCCCGCCGTACTCCACCGGCGAGACCGGCCGCGTCGGTTCCCCGAAGCGCCGCGAAATCGGCCACGGTGCCCTTGCAGAGCGCGCCATCATGCCGGTGCTGCCGTCCCGCGAGGAATTCCCCTACGCCATCCGCCAGGTGTCTGAGGCTCTCAGCTCCAACGGTTCGACGTCGATGGGTTCCGTCTGCGCCTCCACGCTGTCCCTGCTCAACGCAGGTGTGCCGCTGAAGGCCGCCGTTGCCGGTATCGCCATGGGCCTGGTCTCCGACCAGGTTGACGGCCAGACCCGCTACGCCGCCCTGACCGATATCCTCGGCGCCGAAGATGCTTTCGGTGACATGGACTTCAAGGTCGCCGGCACCGCTGAGTTCGTTACGGCCATCCAGCTGGACACGAAGCTCGACGGCATCCCGGCCTCCGTCCTGGCGGCCGCCCTGAAGCAGGCCCGCGAAGCCCGTCTGCACATCCTGGATGTCCTGAACTCCGCGATCGACACCCCGGATGAGCTCTCCGAGTTCGCTCCGCGCGTCATTGCGGTGAAGATCCCGGTAGACAAGATCGGCGAGGTCATCGGGCCGAAGGGCAAGATGATCAACCAGATCCAGGAAGACACCGGAGCCGACATCTCGATCGAGGACGACGGAACTGTCTACATCGGCGCCACGAACGGCCCGTCTGCCGACGCAGCACGGTCCGCGATCAACGCCATCGCGAACCCGCAGATCCCGGAAATCGGCGAGCGGTACCTGGGCACGGTCGTCAAGACCACGACCTTCGGCGCCTTCGTTTCCCTGACTCCGGGCAAGGACGGTCTGCTGCACATCTCCGAGCTGCGCAAGATCGCCGGCGGCAAGCGCGTGGACAACGTCGATGACGTCGTCTCCGTCGGCCAGAAGATCCAGGTGGAAATCACCAAGATCGATGACCGCGGCAAGCTCTCCCTGTCACCCGTTGTGGCCGGCGAGGCCGGCTCCGAGGACGCCGACAACGCTGAGGTCGCCCTGGAGTCCGCAGAGTAGTCTGAGCTGAATCAAGTGGCGGGGCCGGTGGATCATCCACCGGCCCCGCTGCCGTTAACGGCGGCGGGGATGCCGGCCGACGTCGTCAGTGGCTCTCCGGTGCCGCGGCCGGACCGTTGGAACGGTATGCCGCTGGTACGATTGCAGGCAGATTTGGCATGTGTTTACCGAAAGGCCTTGATGACTGTCGTCCCCCTGCCGCTTGAGCAGAACCAGCACGCTGACACCCTGATCCACGGCGCCGACGGCGGTTCCGAGGTGCGCCGTTCGGTCCTGCCCGGCGGCGTCCGCGTGCTTACTGAAGCGATGCCGGGCCAGCGCTCGGCCACCATCGGTTTCTGGGTCGGCGTCGGCTCCCGCGACGAGGCCCCCGGGCAGCACGGCTCCACGCACTTCCTGGAGCACCTGCTGTTCAAAGGCACCAAGCGGCGCACCGCCCTCGAGATCGCCTCGGCCTTCGACGAGGTCGGCGGCGAATCCAACGCCGCCACGGCGAAGGAAAGCACCTGCTACTTCGCCCGGGTGCTGGATACCGACCTCCCCATGGCAATCGACGTCATCGCGGACATGATCACCGGCGCCGTGCTGGACCCGCAGGAGATGGAGCAGGAACGCGACGTCATCCTCGAGGAGATCGCGATGGACAGCGACGACCCCACTGACGTCGCCCACGAACACTTCGTCGCCGCCGTGCTGGGCACCCACCCGCTGGGCCGGCCGATCGGCGGCACCCCGGACGCCATCCGGGCCGTGGCCCGCGACTCCGTGTGGGACCACTACCGCCGCTACTACCGCCCGGACGAGCTCGTCATTACCGCCGCCGGGGGACTGGACCACGACGTCGTCTGCGGCCTCGTCGTCGATGCCCTGAACTCCGCCGGCTGGAGCCTTGAACCCGACGCAGCGCCCGTGCAGCGCCGCTCCACCGACCGCGCCTCCATCACCGGCACCGCCGGCCTGCACGTGGTCAAGCGCCCGGTGGAGCAGGCCAACATCATCATGGGCTGCCCCACCATCGTTGCCACCGACGTCCGCCGCTTCGTCATGAGCGTGCTCAATGCCGTGCTCGGCGGCGGCATGTCCTCCCGGCTGTTCCAGGAGGTCCGCGAGAAGCGCGGACTGGTG
Organism: Pseudarthrobacter linnaei; assembly: GCF_055412825.1. Taxonomy (NCBI): domain Bacteria; kingdom Bacillati; phylum Actinomycetota; class Actinomycetes; order Micrococcales; family Micrococcaceae; genus Pseudarthrobacter; species Pseudarthrobacter linnaei. The sequence continues at coordinate 5,125 of NZ_JBVAYX010000009.1, read as the reverse complement.
TACTCGACCTACTCCTTCGCCTCCTCCTATGCCGACGCCGGCTACTTCGGCATGTACGCCGGCTGCACGCCGTCGAAAGTCCGGCAGGTCCTCGAACTGCTCGGCGCCGAACTCGACAAGCTGGCCGGGGGCGGTATTTCCGAGGAGGAACTCCGCAAGGCCGTCGGGCAGCTGTGCGGCGGAATCGTACTGGCCCTGGAGGACACCGGCTCCCGGATGTCCCGGCTGGGCCGGGCCGAACTCGTCTCCGGTGAATACCAGGACATCGACGAGACCCTGCGCCAGATCAAGGCCGTCACCGCCGCCGACGTCCAGGAGCTCGCCCGCGAACTCGCCGCCGCCCCGCGGACCATCACGGTGGTGGGTCCCTTTGAGGAAGCCGAGACCTTCGGCCTCTGAGGACCGGCCCCGCAGGCCGCTGAGCTGGGCCTGCACTGGGCCGGGTGGCGTGCCCGCACCCTAGACAGGGCAGGCGGCGCCGCGTGATGATGGGGACGGGGCCGCTGGGAGGAACCCCCACCTGGAAGGAAATCATGGACCGGCCGCTGCCAGGCAGTGCACACGAGGCGCTTGAGGCGTTCCTCGGGCATTGGACCGGCACCACGCGATGGGAGGCGACGCCGTGGGGGCCGGCGCGTGCTGCTGCCATCAAACTCACGTTCGCCCGCGCCGCCGCCGGACTGGCCGTGACGCACAGCTACCGGCATACGGAAGCCGACGGCACCCGCTTCGAGGGCCACGGCGTGTTCACCGTAGACCCGGACCGCCCGGATACCCTTTGGTACCACGTCAACAGCATGGGCCTGCCCCCGGAAGCGCCCGCGCGCGCCAGCTGGCAGGAGGGCACGCTCACCATGGAACGGCGCAGCGAGCGCGGCACGTCCCGGCATACATTCCGGGTCGACGACGGCGTGCTGACGCACACTGCCGGACTCCGGCTGGGTTCCGCGAGCGAATTCACGCCGTTTATGACTACGGTCTGCCGGCGCGTGGCCCAGGATACCGCCGTCCCCGCCTGACCCGCCTGACCCTGCTCCGCCTTGCGCCGGATGCTCCCTCACCTGCTCCGGCGCAGCCATGGCCTGCCACATGTGACGCCCAAACCGTTGCCATAACGTTGCAAAGCCGCACTGGAAATCCGTTGACACACTGTGACCTGCACCATAGGTTTGCCGTAATCTGAATCACCTTTCAGGTTCAGCGCAGTTCCAGTCAGCTCTCCTGCTCAGATTCCGCGGATTCTCAACGAAAGGCATCCCGTGAAGGATACAAAGAAGTTCCTGATGGCCGCCGTTATGGCCACCGGGCTCGCCCTCAGCGCCTGTGCCCCCACTGCCGGCACCGCAGCGCCGGCCCCGTCGGGCAGCACCACGGCCGCCGAGCCGGTCGACGTCGGCATCATCTACTCCAAGACCGGACCGCTGGCGGCCTACGGGGCCACCTACTACGAGGGCCTGCAGGCCGGCATCGACCACGCCACCGGCGGGACCGGCGCCGTGAACGGGGCCAAGATCAACCTCACATACGCCGACGACGGCGGGGATCCGGACAAGGCCGTGACGGCCGCCAAGGACATGATCGGCAAGGGCTACAAGATCATCGGCGGCACGGTCAGCTCCGGCATCGCGCTCAAGCTGGCGGAACAGGCCGCGCAGAACAAGGTCCTTTACATCTCCGGGCCGGCTGCCACCGACGCGATCCAGGGCATCAACAAGTACACGTTCCGTTCGGGCCGCCAGAGCCTGCAGGACGTCGCTACCGCAGGTTCGTTCATCGACACCAACGGCAAGAAGGTCGTCGTCTTCGCGCAGGACAATGCCTTCGGCCAGGGCAACGTCGCCGCCGTCAAGGCCGTCCTAGGAGCCAAGGGCGCCACCGTGGAGGCTGTGCTGGTGCCGGACGGACAGGAGCTCACCCCCTTCGCCCGCCAGCTCATCGATGCGAAGCCGGACATGGTTTTCGTGGCGTGGGCCGGGGCCACGTCCGGCACCATGTGGCAGACCCTGAGCCAGCAGGGCGCCTTCGACGCCGCCCCGGTCGTCACCGGGCTCGGCGACGCCGCCACCTTCGGGGCCTACGGTGAGGCGACCGCCAAGATCAGCTTCCTGAACCACTACTTCCCGGGCGCCGCGGGCAGCGAGGTGGAGAAGAAGATGATCGCCGCGGTCGAGAAGGCCGGCAAGAAGGCGGACCTGTTCACCCCCGACGGCTTCGTTGCCGGCCAGATGATCGTCCAGGCCATCAAGGGAGGCGGCTCGGACACCGACGCCATGGTCAAGGCCCTCGAGGGATTCAGCTTCGACGGCCCCAAGGGCAAGGAAACTGTCCGCGCCTCGGACCACGCCCTGGTCCAGGACATGTACCAGGTCAAGCTCGTCCAGACGGGCGGCAGCTGGGCCCCCGAGCTCATCAAGGTGGTTGCGGGCGACACCGTCGCCCCGCCGGAAAAGAAGTAGCCCGGCGCGGCGCTGTGCCCGAACGCCGGATAACTTCCGGACAATACAGCACAGCGCCGGGCACCACCCTCACAACCCAGCGAGATACAAAGGATCCCAATGAATTCCCCAGCCCTGCCCGCCCTTGCGGTGGACGGCCTTGGTCTGCAGATCGGCGGCGCCCGCATCCTCCAGGATGTGAGCTTCGCGGTCGGCACCGGCGAAATGGTCGGCGTCATCGGCCCCAACGGTGCCGGAAAGACCACCTTGTTCAACCTGATTTCCGGAGTGATGCGGCCCACCACGGGCAGCATCACGCTTAACGGCAGGGAGATCACGTCCGCGCCCGTCCACCGCCGGGCCAAGGCAGGGCTGGGACGGACCTTCCAGACCTCCAACCTGTTTCCCCGGCTCAGCGTGCTGGAAAATGTCCGGCTCGCCGCCCAGGCGAAACTCGGCGGCAGCAACAGCATCCTGCGCTTCCCCTCCGCCTCCGACGAGGCCACGGGGATTGCCCGCGGCACCATCGGGGAGGTCGGGCTCACCGGCCAGCTCACGACGGCGGCCGGGGACCTCTCGCACGGAGAGAAGCGCAAGGTGGAGATCGCCGTCCTGCTGGCGACGGACCCGGCCGTCGTCCTCCTGGACGAGCCCATGGCCGGGGTGGCGTCGGGGGACGTCCCGTCCCTCACCGCGATCATCCGGGGAATGCACCGGGACCGCGGCTGCACCGTGATGATGGTGGAGCACCACATGGACGTGGTCCTGGGCCTCGTGGACCGGGTGGCCGTGATGCACCACGGCAGCCTGCTCGCCCTGGACAGCCCGGAGGCCGTGATGTCGGACCCGACCGTACAGAGTGCCTACCTTGGAGAACCCGTATGACCGCCGCAGGGGAAGCCCGACCCATCCTCAGGATTGAGGGACTCAACGCCCATATCGCCGGTCAGCAGGTCGTGGAGGATGTCTCCTTCAGCGTCCCGGCCACCGGCATCACCGCGCTGCTGGGCCGCAACGGCGTCGGAAAGACCAGCACCATCAAGGCCATCATCGGCCTGATCGACCGGACCGGAGCCGTGGAGCTCGGCGGCGTGCGGATCGAGAAGGATCCGACGTTCAAGATCATCCGCAGCGGGGTGGGCTACGTGCCGGAGGACCGCGAGGTGTTCTCCAAGCTAACCGTGGCGGAAAACCTCCGGCTCGCCGAACGCGACGACGCCCCCCGGCGCCAGCTCGTCGAGGACCTCTTCCCCGATTTGCTGGCCCGGTCCGCCCAGATGGCCGGTACCCTCTCCGGCGGCCAGCAGCAGATGGTCTCGCTGGCCCGCGCGCTGCTGAACACGAACAAGATCCTCCTCGTCGACGAACCGACCAAGGGCCTGGCCCCGAAGATCGTCGCCGAGGTCGCCGAGACTCTCGCCGAGGCAGCGAAGACCGTCCCCATTCTGTTGGTTGAGCAGAACCTGCACGTTGTGCGCCAGCTCGCCGAAGGCTCCGTCGTCCTCTCCGGCGGCCGGGTGGTCCACACCGGCAGCGCCCTGGCATTCCTCGACGACGCCGAACTGACCCAGCGGCTGCTGGGTGTCTCCGCTGAGGGCTCCGCACGGGAAAACCCAGCCCGGGAAAACTCACGGAAAGGCGCCGCTTTGTGAGTACCGTCGTCCTGCTCCTCTTCACCGGCCTGGGCCTTGGCGCCCTGTATTTCCTCGTCGCCGCCGGACTGTCCCTGATCTACGGGCTGATGGGTGTGCTGAACTTCGCGCATGGCGCGTTCCTGACCCTCGGAGCCTTCGCCGGATGGGAAGTTGCCCGCCGAGCCGGCTCGGATGACTGGGGGACGTTCCTGCTCTCCCTGCTGGTCGGTGCCGCGGCCGGGGCCGCCTTTGCCGCCTTCACCGAGTTCGTGCTGATCCGCCGCCTGTACCAGCGGCACATCGAGCAGCTCCTCATCACCCTGGGCCTCTCGCTCGCCGCGGTGGCCCTCTTCGACGGCATCTGGGGCACCGACCCGGTGTTCATCCAGGGACCTGCCTGGTTCAAGGACACCACCGAGATCCTGGGCGCCCGCGTCCCCAACGACCGGTTTGTCTGCATCATCGCGGCCGTCCTGGTGCTGCTCGCCATGGTGTTCTTCCTGAAGAACACCCGCTACGGCATGATCATCCGGGCCGGCGTCGAGAACCGCTCCATGGTGACGGCCCTTGGCATCGACGTCCGGAAAGCCTTCACCCTCGTCTTCACGATCGGCGGTGCCGCCGCGGGCCTCGGCGGGGTGCTGGCCTCGCACTACTTCGGCTACGTCTCGCCGATGCTGGGCGGTTCGCTGCTGATCTTCGCCTTCATCGTCACCGTGATCGGCGGACTGGGCTCGCTGACCGGTGCGGCCATTGCCGCCGTCGCCGTCGCCGTCCTGCAGCAGTTCGCCAACTTCTACCTCGGCGGTACCGGCGACTTCGTCGTCGTGCTGGCCCTGGCGCTTGTGCTGCTGTTCCGTCCCTCCGGCCTGCTCGGGAGAACCTCATGACCACCGATACCGACGCCGCCGACACCAACGGCGCCGCCGCCGGCACTGACAGCAGCGGCCCCAGCGGCACCAGCGGCGCCAGCGGCACCAGCGGCACCAGCGGCGCCAGCGGCACCAGCGGCACCAGCGGCGCCAGCGGCACAGCCGCCGCCGGCGGGGACCCCGC
>NZ_JBVAYX010000008.1:0-165388 GCF_055412825.1 Pseudarthrobacter linnaei | reverse complement strand
AAAACCGGTCCGAGTGTCCACGATGACCTGAGACACACTGTCCACGATGTCTTGAGACAGAAATGTCCATTAAGTCATGAGACTCAACAGTCCCCAACCTTCAGGGTTGGCCGCCACAAGTGATAGGGCAACCCCGGGGGCGGCCCGCAGTACACTGGCACGACAGCCGTCCCTTGTTGTTTGTTAGGAAACCGTGCAGGCAATCAACGACTTCATCCTGGCCGCAGCGGGGCAACCCTGGGTCCTCATCCTTGTCTTCGTGTGCTGTGTGATCGACGGCTTCTTCCCGCCCATCCCCAGCGAGTCAGTGGTCGTCGGGCTCGCCGCGGTCGCCGCCACCGCCGACATCCCCAACCCGGTGCTCCTGGCCGCGACCGCCGCCGCCGGGGCGTTCCTGGGCGACAACATCGCCTACCTGATCGGCCGCGGCACCGGAACCCGGCGCTGGGCCTGGATGCGCGGCCAACGCATGCAGCGGGCCTTCCGCTGGGCCGGCACCGAGCTGCGGAAACGGCCGGCCTCACTGATTCTCGTGGCGCGCTTCGTGCCGATCGGCCGGGTCGCGGTCAACCTGACCGCGGGCGCCACCCACTTCCCGCAGTCACGCTTTGTGGGGATGACGGTGCTCTCCGCGGTGCTGTGGGGGGCGTACTCCGTGGCGATCGGCCTTTTCTTTGGCCAGTGGTTCGAAGAGAACCACCTGCTCGGCGTCATCGTCGCCGTCATCTGCGCGATCGGCCTGGGCATCCTGGTGGACCTCGCCATCAGCAGGCTGCGCGGCCGGCTCCCCGAGGACGCCGAACACCCGGTCCCGCCCCCGGAGCACTCCTGAAGCCGGGCGCCCTTGGATACAGCAGATTTATTTGGATGGAACGTAGCGCATCCTTGCCGGCCATGGGACACTAAAGAGCGCTTTTCGTCACTTTCCTAGGAGCAAAGCCCGCGTGGAATTCATCAATGAGGCTATTCTCCATGCCGCGGGACAATGGTGGATTTACCCGATCCTCACGATCTTCTGTTTCATCGACGGTTTCGTTCCGATTCTGCCCAGTGAAACCCTGATCGTGGCCTTGGGTGCACTGTCTGTCACGTCCGGCCAGCCGAACATGTGGTTCGTCATGGCCGCCGCCGCCGTCGGGGCAATTGCCGGTGACAACATGGCCTACCTGCTGGGCCGCCACATCGGCGTCGAGCGCTTCCGTTGGATGCGCAAACCCAAGGTCCACCGTGCCCTGACCTGGGCGCGCTATGAGCTCGACAAACGCGGTGCCATGCTGATATTCACGGCCCGGTACATTCCGGTGGGACGCGTGGCCGTCAACTGGATTGCCGGCACCACCGCGTACCCGCGGCGCCGCTTCGTCATCCTCGACATCTTCGCCTCCATCACCTGGGTCGCGTATTCGGCCGGCGTCGGCATCATCGCCGGCAACTGGGTTCACGAACACCCGCTTCTCGGGGTCGGCATCGCCATCGCGTTCGCCATCGTGCTCGGCATCGTGATCGACCACCTGCTGACCTGGCTGCACCGCTGGCGCGACACCAAGGGCGCCGCAGCGGCAGCCAGCCGGGCCGCCACCATGTCGGCCGAAGCGAAGGCCGCGCACACCACGACCGCGCAGTCCCAGTCAGCCGCCGGGCCCGCGCAGTCCCAGTCCGCCGCCAGTTCCGCCGCGCCCGCGCCCCGTCAGGCCTCCGGCACGTCGCCGGTGCCCGCACAGGTGGCGGCACCGGCCGACGTCGAGGCCTGATTCCGCCGTCCGGAGCGGCCGCCGGCTGACCGGCTGGTGTTGCCGGGCCTCCAACCCTAAGGTTGGAACGTGACTGAGATAATTCTTGACGCTGCCCCTGACCTCGACTTCGACCTGAAGGGCCTCCCCAAGGTTTCCCTTCACGACCACCTGGACGGCGGACTCCGTCCGGCCACCATCATTGAACTTGCCGAGGCCGCGGGACACACCCTGCCTTCCACCGACCCCGTCGCCCTGGGGGAGTGGTTCCGTGAATCCGCTGACTCCGGCTCGCTGGTCCGCTACCTCGAGACCTTCGACCACACGATCGCCGTGATGCAGACCAAGGAAGGCCTCTTCCGCGTGGCCAGGGAGTTCGTCGAAGACCTGGCCGACGACGGCGTGGTCTACGGCGAAGTGCGCTGGGCGCCCGAACAGCACCTCCAGCAGGGCCTGAGCCTGGACGAAGCCGTCGAGGCCGTGCAGGCGGGCCTCGAGGCCGGCGTCGACGCCGTCGCCGAGACGGGCCGCGATATCCAGGTCGGCCAGCTGATCACGGCCATGCGGCACGCCGACCGCGGCCAGGAAATCGCCGAACTGGCCGTCCGCCACCGCGACAACGGCGCCGTCGGCTTCGACATTGCCGGTGCCGAAGACGGCTTCCTGCCGTCCCGGTTCAGGGACGCCTTCACCTACCTGGCCCAGCACAACTTCCCGGCCACGGTCCACGCCGGGGAAGCTGCCGGACTCGAAAGCATCCAGTCCGCCCTGGTCGACGGACGCGCCCTGCGCCTAGGCCACGGCGTCCGGATCGCCGAGGACATCACGGTGGAATTCGATGCGGACGAAGACGCCGACAGCGATGAGGCCACCGACAACATCGGCATGGTCACCCTGGGCGAGCTCGCCAGCTGGGTCCGCGACCGCGGCATCGCCCTGGAAATCTGCCCCTCCTCCAACCTGCAGACCGGCGCCGTCTCCGGCTTCGGTGAAGGCATCGAGAGCCACCCGCTGGACATGCTCTACCAGCTGGGCTTCAACGTCACCATCAACACCGACAACCGGCTGATGAGCGGCGTGACCCTCACGGACGAGTTCGAACTGCTGGTCGAGACATTCGACTACGACCTCGACGACCTGCTGGAGCTGACGCTGAACGCTGCCGAGGCCGCCTTCCTGCCGCTGGAGGAGAAGGAAGCCCTCGTCGAATACATCAACGAGGCCTACGCCGACCTTGGCTAACCAGGACCCCCAGGCGGTGGGCGCGCTGGACGGGGGGCCCGCGGCAGCCGGGGTCCCCGGCCGGGCTTGCGAGGTCGGGGAGCTGGTGGGGACGATAGCCGAGCTGCGCACCCACTGCCCATGGATGGGGGCCCTCACCCATGAGTCCCTCGTGGAGTACCTCCTCGAGGAGGCCTTTGAGGTGGCGGAGACCATCGAGACGGCCGGCAGCGACGCCGAGCTGAAGGCCGAGCTCGGCGACGTCCTGCTCCAGGTGGTCCTGCACGCCCGGCTCGCCCAGGAGCGCGGCGCCTTCGACCTCCACGACGTCGCGCGCGGCCTGAGGGCCAAAATGATCCGGCGCAACCCGCATGTGTTCCGCCCTGACGGTTCACTGCAGGAGTCCTTCCCGGCGACGGTGGAGGAAATCGTCCAGACGTGGGACGCCGTCAAACGCTCCGAGCAGGTCCTGCATTCCGGGCCCGCTGACTCCGGCTCCGAACCCTCCCGCGCTGATTCTTCCCGGCTGGGGGCCCTCGGGGGCGTCCCCGCCGCCCTTCCGGCGCTGGCCCGGGCCCAAAAGCTCCTCGACCGCGCCGAACGGGCTGGCCTCCCGGCCGTCACCGGGCCGGTCGACGTCCCCTCCTCGGAAGAGGACCTCGGGGAGCTGCTCTTCGCCATCGCCGCCGCTGCCCGGGACCGGGGGCTCGACGCCGAGCGGGCGCTCCGCGGCGCGAACCGCCGCTTCCAGGAAGGCCCGACCGCGCCGTCGACCCCGTAATCCGCCACAATGACGTCCGGGGACTGGATAGGTTTCTGTAACTTATCCCACTCTCGACTAGGCTGGGTAGCGACGAGGACGTCGGTCTTTCAGCTTGATTCCCAGCTTGATTTCCCATCAGATTCCCAGCAGACCGCTTCACCCAAAGGAGCCTATCCATGGCGCTTATCGATGCCATCCACGCCCGCGAGATCCTCGATTCCCGTGGCAACCCCACCGTAGAAGTTGAAGTCCTGCTCTCGGACGGCCAGATCGGCCGCGCAGCAGTTCCCTCCGGAGCCTCCACCGGCGAGCACGAAGCCGTTGAACTCCGCGACGGCGACAAGGGCCGTTACCTCGGCAAGGGCGTCCAGAAGGCCGTCGACGCGGTCATCGACCAGATCGCCCCGGCCCTGGTCGGTTTCGACGCCACCGACCAGCGCAGCATCGACCAGTCGATGATCGACCTGGACGGCACCGCCAACAAGAGCAAGCTCGGCGCCAACGCCATCCTGGGTGTGTCCCTGGCCGTCGCCAACGCCGCCGCGGCCTCCGCCGACCTGCCGCTTTACAAGTACCTCGGCGGACCAAACGCCCACGTGCTGCCCGTGCCGCTGATGAACATCCTCAACGGCGGATCTCACGCCGACTCCGACGTCGACATCCAGGAATTCATGGTTGTCCCGCTGGGAGCCGAGACGTTCTCCGAAGGCCTGCGCTGGGGCGTCGAGGTCTACCATGCGCTCAAGGCGGTCCTGCAGGCCAAGGGCCTGTCCACCGGCCTGGGCGACGAAGGCGGCTTCGCGCCGAACCTTCCGTCCAACCGTGCGGCACTGGACCTTATCCAGGAAGCCATCCGGAACGCCGGCTACACCCCGGGCCAGGACATCGCCCTCGCCCTGGACGTTGCCTCCTCCGAGTTCTTCAAGGACGGCGCCTACCAGTTCGAAGGCAAGTCCCTCAGCTCCACCGAGATGAGCGCTTACTACGCCGAGCTCGTGGCCGACTACCCGCTGGTGTCCATCGAGGACCCGCTGGACGAGAACGACTGGGAGGGCTGGAAGACCCTCACCGACGCCATCGGCGACAAGGTCCAGATCGTCGGCGACGATCTCTTCGTCACGAACCCGGAGCGGCTGCAGACCGGCATCGATTCGCAGACCGCCAACTCGCTGCTGGTAAAGGTCAACCAGATCGGTTCCCTGACCGAGACCCTGGATGCCGTCTCCCTCGCCCAGCGCGCCGGTTACACCACCATCACCTCGCACCGCTCCGGCGAAACCGAGGACACCACGATCGCTGACATCGCCGTTGCCACCAACGCCGGCCAGATCAAGACCGGTGCCCCGGCCCGTTCCGAGCGCGTCGCCAAGTACAACCAGTTGCTGCGCATCGAAGAGGAGCTCGACGACGCCGCACGCTACGCCGGCCGGAGCGCCTTCCCGCGTTTCAAGGGCTAGTAACCGCACGAACTGCGAACCGGTGGCTATGGTTGAAAGACCATGGCCACCGGTCCCTTTATGGCCCGTCTTTGTTGGCACCGTTAGTGGCGCCGCGCAGCCGGGCCCAGGTCGGTGCCCGGTCCAGGCCACGGGATCAGCACTGAACGCCGCAAGCCAGCCGGGGGAGAACCTGGCATTACAGGAGTGACATGGCTACCCGCCGCCCCAAGGTTCCCCGGGCCACGCCGGCGGCCCCGAAGTCTCCGGACACCGGCGACGGCGGCGACGTCATCCAGGCTGATTTCGGCGGTTCCCGCGGCGCCCAGACCCACCCTGCCGGCAACGCCGCCCCCGGCCCGCGGACTCCCGGCAGGGCAGTAGGCCAGCACAGCGGCAAGGCCGGCTCCGCCCGGCCGGGCGGATCTGCGTCCGCAGCCGCTCCCAAGAACGCCTCATTAGGCTCCGGCTCCGCCCGGCCGGCCGGATCTGCGTCCGCTCCGAAGAACGCAGAATCAGGCGCCGGCACGCACGGCACGGCCAAGCACGGCACGGCCAAACCCTCCAAGGCCGGCACCGCACCAACGGCAGAGAACCTCGACCCGGTCCCCGCCAAGGCCTTCTCCGGCCGCATGCTGGCGCTGTTCGTCGTCATGATTGCCATCACCATCATGCTGGCGCCCACGGTCAAGATTTTCTTCGAAAAACGGGCCGAAATCGCCGCGCTCCAGGCGGACATTTCCAACAAACAGGCCCAGCAGGACGAGCTGAGGCGCCAGGTCTCCCGGTGGCAGGATCCGAACTACGTGAAACAACAGGCCCGGGACCGCATTAACATGGTTATGCCCGGCGAGACGGGCTACTGGGTCTTCGGCAGCGATCTTCCTGCCGGTTCCACCAGTGGCGCGGCCGGTGCAGGATCAGCACAAGACCCGGCCGAGCTGCCCTGGGTTGACTCCCTTTGGGACTCCATCCGGCGCTCGGCAACAGACTAGCAGCGGCGCCCGCCGCAGGATTGTCCGCCGGACAAGCCAGACAGGGCAGGAAGGTGCCCCCACCGTGGACCAGAACCGAGTGGACGAGACCCCCGCGGCAGTGAACCCGAGCGCAGACAAACCGAAGACCCCGGAACCGGCCCGCTCCCTGGCGGAATCCCGCCGGCCCTCGCCGCACGACCTGGATGTCCTGAGCCGGCAACTGGGGCGGCCGGTGCGTGACGTCGTGGAAATCCCGGCCCGCTGCGTCTGCGGCAACCCGCTGGTGGCGGCCACCTCGCCGCGGCTGAGCAACGGCACACCCTTCCCCACCACCTTTTACCTCACGCACCCCGTCATCACCTCCGCGGTGTCCCGGCTCGAGGCGGCCGGCCTGATGAACGAGATGAACTTGCGGCTCGGCGGGGACGAGGCCCTGGCAGCGGACTACCGCGGCGCCCATGATGCCTACCTGGCGTCCCGCGCGGAGATCGGGGCCAGGTCCGGGATCGGCGCCGTGCCGGAAATCGACGGCATCTCGGCCGGCGGAATGCCCACCCGCGTCAAGTGCCTGCACGTCCTGGTGGGGCATTCACTCGCCGCCGGACCGGGTGTGAACCCGCTCGGCGACGAAGCCCTCGCAGCCATCAGCGAATGGTGGACCACAGACCGCTGTTACTGCGACGGCGCCTGGGACACCGGCGGCGAGACCCCCTCGCAGGACCTCAGCAGGCACGGGCCGCAGGGGCTTCCGGAGATTGTTGGCCGGCCGGCCCCGGTCCGGAAGCCGCACGCCGGCACCACCGGCACCACCTCCGCCGGCACCACTGGCACCGGCGCCACCGGCACCGCCTCCGCCGGCACCACCAGTTCTGCCGAAACCACAGGCTCCGACGGCACCAGCGGGGCCGGCCAGTGACCCGCGTGGCCGCCGTGGACTGCGGCACCAACTCGATCCGCCTGCTCATCGCTGACCTGGACACGGACGGCGCGGCGCCCGGGTTGAAAGACGTGGTGCGCGAGATGCGCGTCGTCCGGCTCGGCCAGGGCGTGGACGCCACCGGCGAGCTCGCCCCGGAGGCCCTGGACCGGACCTTCGCCGCCACGGCGGACTACGCCCGGCAGATCCAGGGCCACGGGGCCACCAAGGTGCGATTCGTCGCGACCTCCGCCACCCGCGACGCCAACAACCGGCAGATCTTCGTGGACGGGATCCGCGAACTCCTCGGCGTCGAACCCGAGGTCATCACCGGGGACGAGGAAGCCGCCCTGTCCTTCGCCGGCGCCAGCAGCGTCCTTCCCTCCCGTGGCGCGGACCCCGTGCTCGTGGTGGACCTTGGCGGAGGCAGCACGGAGTTCGTGCTCGGCAACGCCGAGGGCGTCATCGCCGCCAAATCCGTCGACATGGGCTGTGTCCGAATGACCGAACGCCACCTGCGCAGCGACCCGCCCACGGCGGAGCAGATTGCCGCTGCGGAGGCCGACGTCGACGCTGCCCTTGAGGTGGCGGCCCGGACGGTCCCGCTGGACCGCAGCGCCGCCGTCGTCGGGGTGGCCGGTTCCATCACCACCATCACGGCCCACGCGCTGGCGCTGCCGGAGTACTCCGCTGCGGCAATCCACGGCACTGAACTGCCGCTCGACGCGGTGCGCCGCGCCTGCACGGAACTGCTGGAGATGACCCACGCCGAACGTGCCGCCCTGCCCTACATGCACCCGGGCCGGGTGGACGTGATCGGAGCGGGCGCCCTCGTCTGGCGGCGCGTCCTGGAACGGCTGGCCGGGGCCACCGAGGGCAGGGTCGCGTCGGCCGTCACCAGCGAACACGATATTCTTGACGGAATTGCCTTGAGCATCCGCTAAGCCGCGGGCCGGCTGGGCGGGGTGTCCGCCGGACGCCCCGCCGGCCGGCGCCCGATCCGCACATCCCCGCACACGTCCCTCCCGGCGTTCCCCCAGCGCCACCACAGCCCCAGCGACACCGAAGCCACAGCGCCACCAGCTGTCCCGCCGATAGGACCCTAATGACCAGAGCAACAGCCCGGCGCCGCCGGACCGCCTCCGCGTTGGTGGCCTTGGCCCTGGCGGGCAGCACTCTGACGGCCGCCCTGACCGCGGCCCCCGCCGCGCACGCCGACGCATGGCGCGACAAGGAATACTGGCTCGCCGAATCCGGCATCACCAAGGCCTGGGAGGTCTCCAGGGGCGCCAACGTCAAGGTCGCCGTGATCGACAGCGGCGTGGACGGCAAGCACCCTGACCTGGCCGGCGTGCTGGCCGGCGGCGTCGACGTCTCCGGGGCCGGAAGCCCGGACGGGCAAAAGAGCATCGGCGCGAAGCCCGAGCACGGGACCCTGGTCGCCACCATGCTGGCAGGCCGCGGCCACCAGCCCGCTGATTCCACGGCCACGGCCAGCCCCAGTGCAGGCCCGTCCGCCGCGCCGGATGGAGTCCCGCCGGATGGAATCGTCGGGGTGGCCCCCGAAGCGCAGTTGCTGTCCGTCTCCACCTGGCTCGGCTCCGCGAACCCCGGCGGTAAGAGCGACCAGGACCAGATACCCCAGGCCGTCCGCTGGGCTGTCGACAACGGGGCCCGTGTCATCAACATCTCGCTGGGCAGCACCGCGCCGGAATGGCCGCAAAGCTGGGACGCCGCCTTCCTGTACGCCGAGCAGAAGGACGTCGTGATCGTCGCCGCCGCGGGCAACCGCGGGGGAGGCAACGTCCAGGTCGGGGCCCCGGCCACCATCCCCGGCGTGCTGACCGTCGCCGGGCTGGACCGTAAGGGAACCGCCAGCATCGATTCCTCATCCCAGGGCATTAGCATCGGCGTCGCAGCCCCGGCGGAGAACCTGATCGGCGGCCTGCCCGGCGGCGGCTACGCGGAATGGGCCGGCACCTCGGGCGCCACGCCCGTCGTGGCCGGCGTAGCGGCCCTGATCCGCTCCAAATGGCCGGAAATGTCGGCCAACCAGGTCATCAACCGGATCGTCAGCACCGCGAAGGACGCCGGCGCCAAGGGGAAGGACCCGCTGTACGGGTTCGGGATTCTCGACGCCGAGGCGGCACTGAAGGCCGACGTCCCGGAAACCCGGGTCAATCCGCTGGGCTCGATCTCCGACTGGATCCGGGTCCACCGGCGGGGCAACCTGGCCACCGCGCCGGCGGCGTCCACGGCGGTCCCGTCCAGCGCGGCCCCCACCCTTCCGGAGGCCACCGTCCCGGTCGCGGAGCCCCCGTCCGAGCTGGACAGCGCCGTGCCGGCCCTGGTGGTACTGGGCTTCGGCGGGCTGTTCCTATGCATCGTGGCCGCCGCCGTCTTCCAGCTCCGGCGCGCCGTACGGCCGGCCCCACCGGCCGGCCCTGGGGGCCCCGGGAGCCCGGCAGGGTCGGACACCGGAGCGCTGGATTCTGCGGATTCCAGCGGGAAACCGTAGTTAGTGAAGTTTTTCACAAACTACGGTATTCTTGGGGGATGGCATCCTCCCCTCATCTCCAGGACCGTCCCAGGGTACTCGTCGTCGGCGGCGGCTACGTCGGCCTGTACGTAGCCCTCAAACTGCAGAAGAAGATCGCGAAGGCCGGTGGCATCGTCACCGTCGTTGATCCTCTGCCCTACATGACCTACCAGCCCTTCCTCCCCGAAGTTGCCGGCGGCAACATCGAGGCACGCCACGCCGTCGTCTCGCACCGCCAGCACCTCAAGCAGACCGAGCTCATCCAGGGCCGCGTCACCTCGATCGACCACGCCAACCGCACCGCCGTGGTGGCCCCGGCCGACGGCGGCGAGAACTTCGAGGTCCCGTACTTCGACGTCGTCGTGGCCGCAGGCGCCATCACCCGCACCTTCCCGATCAAGGGCCTCGCGGACAAGGGCATCGGACTCAAGACCATCGAGGAAGCCGTTGCCCTGCGCAACAAGGTCCTCGACCGGATCGAAGCCGGCTCGCTCATGACGGATCCGGCCGAACGCGCCCGCGCCCTGACCTTCGTTGTTGTCGGCGGCGGCTTCGCCGGCATCGAGTGCATCACCGAAATGGAAGATCTCGCCCGCGCCGCTGTCAAGAACAACCCCCGCATCAAGCAGGAGGAAGTCCGCTTTGTCCTGGTAGAGGCCATGGGACGCATCATGCCCGAGGTGACCGCCAGCCAGGCTGAGTGGGTCGTCGAGCACCTGCGCAGCCGCGGCATCGAGGTCCTGCTCAACACCTCGCTGGACAGCGCCGAAGGCTCCCTGAAGCTCATCAACCTCCCGGACAAGACCGCGGCCCAGGAATTCCAGGCCGACACCCTGGTCTGGACTGCCGGCGTGCAGGCGAACCCGATGGTCCGCTCCACCGATTTCCCGCTTGAGCCGCGCGGCCGCGTCCGTGTCCTCGCGGACCTGCGCATCGCCGGCGACGAAGGCATCATCGACAACGCCTGGTCTGCCGGCGACGTTGCGGCGGTCCCGGACCTCACGGGCAGCGGCCTCCCGGACGGCACCTGCGTCCCGAACGCCCAGCACGCGCTGCGCCAGGCCAAGCTCCTCGCCAAGAACCTGTGGGCCTCCCGCTGGGACAAGCCGCTCAAGGACTACAAGCACAAAAACCTGGGCGCCGTGGCCGGCTTCGGCGAGTGGAAGGGTGTAGCCAACATCAACCTGCTGGGCCGCATCGGCCTCAAGGGCCCGCTGGCCTGGCTGGCACACCGCGGCTACCACGGCCTGGCCATGCCGACCGTGGAACGTAAGATCCGGGTCATCTTCGGCTGGATCTTGGCCTTCTTTATGGGCCGCGACACCACCCAGCTGATCGACCTGGACAACCCGCGCGGCGCTTTCGTTGCTGCAGCAGCGCCGGCTCCCAGGCCGGCCGCGGCACCCGCCGCCCCCGCTGTGGAGAAGCCGACGACAGAAGCGCGCAAGACTGTAAACAAGGAAGCTGTTTCGGCCGACTCCAAGTAGCCTGCAGCAGCCTTCGGCGGCGGCCGTTCCCTTGCGGGGGAGCGGCCGCCGTCGTCGTTAACCCAAACGCCGTCCCCGGCAGCCTGCCGCGGCCTGGCCGGGCCCGCCCCTAGACTGGGCTCCATGACCGCTGAAAAGGACCTCCACACCCTGCTGGCCACCATGCACCCGGAAATCCGGGACGGCGAGTTCGTCTATGTTCTCTGGCCGCACGGCCGTCCCCTCGCCGGGGCGATTGCGGCCGCCGTGCGTGAAGCGGAAGGCCTGACGGTAGTCCTGCCGCGGGTCGAAGCCGACAGCCTAGGACTGTCCTACGACTACGTCGGCGCCTGGATCACCCTCCAAGTGCATTCCTCGCTCGAGGCCATTGGCCTCACAGCCGCGGTCAGCGCCGCCCTGGCCGAGGCCAAAATCAGCTGCAATGTGCTGGCCGGCTTCCACCACGACCATCTCCTGGTCCCGGTCGCGGACGCTGACCGGGCGCTGGAGGTGCTTCACGAACTGGTTGAGGCAAGCGGCGAGCAGGGGCCTGCTCCCGAGCTGGTGCTGCGCAGCGAACAGCCCGCGGACCGGCCCGCCATCCTTGCCCTCACCGCCGCTGCCTTTGCCGTCTCGCCGGTCACAGGCCTGCCCGTCGAGGGCGAGCCCGAAGAGGTGCAGCTCCTGTCGGCGCTCTTCGACTGCGAAGAGTACCTGCCGGAGTTCAGCGTCGTCGCGGAGCTCGACGGCGGGATCGTCGGCCATGTGATCAGCACCCGCGGCTGGGTGGGGGAGCTGGAGCTCCTGGGCCTGGGCCCGGTCGGCGTGGTCCCGCGGCTGCAGCGCCACGGCATCGGCACCAAGCTCATGGAGGAAACGATTCTCCGGGCCAACGCCGCGGGGGAGCGGGGCATCGCGCTGCTGGGCGACCCGGCCTTCTACTCGCGCTTCGGCTTCGTGACGTCGACGTCCCTCGGAGTGGACGCCCCCGACCCGGCCTGGGGCGCGCATTTCCAGCTGCTGCCGCTAGCCGTCTGGCCGGGCGGCGTCAGCGGGACATTCCGCTTCGCCAAGCCGTTCGACATCGCATAGCCAGGGCCGGGACGGGATACCATGGACCGGGCGCCCCAGTAGCCCAATTGGCAGAGGCAGCGGACTTAAAATCCGCGTGTTGTGGGTTCGAGTCCCACCTGGGGCACGCGGGTGGCGCCCGCCGATTCGGCCGGCAGATTTCCTCTATGCAACGAGTGTTATAAGGATGTGACCGTAGTCACTTTGGATCGGGCCGGAATTGCACTAGCTTGAAGTTAAATCAGGAACACCTGATCTTTCGCATCAAAGGCCGTTCGCACCTTTAGATCGAGGAGATTGTAAATGACTTCACTCCCCCAGGTGGCGCCCCGCATCGCTAAGCTCACAGCGCTTAGCATCGGCGTCGCCCTTCTGGCCACGGCTTGTGGTGGCGCGTCCACCCCGACGTCGACCGGAACCGGATCCGCTTCCGCAAACGCCGCAGGCATCGCGTGCCCGGCCCCCAGCGCTGGAGCTGGAGCCGGCACCTCGGCCGCGACCAACACCGGCGCGGTCCCCGCTTCCAAGGGCACCACCGACACCGCCCTGAAGATCGGCTCGCTCCTGCCGACCACCGGGTCGCTGGCCTTCCTCGGCCCGCCCGAAATCGCGGGTGTCAACGTTGGCATCAAGGAAATCAACGATGCCGGCGGCGTCCTGGGCAAGCCTGTAGAGGTCATCCACCGCGACTCCGGCGACACCAAGACCGATATCGCTACGCAGTCCACCACGGCGTTGCTGGGCCAGGGCGTCGGGGCCATCATCGGTGCCGCCTCCTCCGGCGTTTCCAAGACCGTGATCAACCAGATCACCGGCGCAGGCGTCGTCCAGTTCTCCCCGGCCAACACCTCGCCGGACTTCACCGACTGGGACGACAAGGGCCTCTACTGGCGTACCGCCCCCTCGGACGTGCTTCAGGGCAAGGTCCTCGGCAACTACATGGCGACCTGTGGCGCCCAGACCGTTGGCATGATCGTCCTGAACGACGCTTATGGAACCGGCCTGGCCAAGAACGTGAAGTCCGCGTTCGAGGCAGCAGGCGGCAAGGTCGTTGCAGAGGAACTCTTCAACGAAGGCGATTCCCAGTTCAGCAGCCAGGTCGACAAGGTCATCGCCGCGAAGCCGGACGCGATCGCGCTGATCACCTTTGACCAGGCCAAGAGCATCGTTCCGCTGATGACGGGCAAGGGCATCAAGCCAACCCAGCTCTTCCTCGTTGACGGCAACATGTCCGACTACAGCAAGGACTTCCAGGCAGGCACCCTGAAGGGCGCCCAGGGCACCATCCCGGGCACCTTCGCCAAGGATGACTTCAAGAAGAAGCTCCTGGCCATCGATCCCGCGCTGAAGGATTACAGCTACGCAGGCGAGTCCTACGACGCCGTGAACCTGATCGCACTGGCCTCCGAAGCCGCCAAGAGCACCAAGGGCGTCGACATCGCGGCTCAGCTCAAGGCAGTCTCTGAGGTCGGCGAGAAGTGCAGCGACTTCCCGTCCTGCGTCACCCTGCTCCGCAACGGCAAGGACATCGACTACGACGGCCAGTCCGGCCCCGTAACGTTCTCCGCAGCCGGTGACCCGACGGAAGCCTACGTCGGCATCTACGAGTTCCAGGATGACAACACCTACAAGGCATCCAAGGAAGAGTTCGGCAAGCTGTAAGCTCGCCCTTCCCTAGCCACCAAGAAACCCCCGTCCCTCCGGACGGGGGTTTCTCGCGTGTGGGGGCGGCCGGGGCCCACGCGTCACGCGCGGCAGGCTTTTGGGCGGCGGCAAGGTGCCCGACGGCGGGAATCCGGCCCTGCGTCCCGGCGGCCCCGCCAAAACTGTGTGCTGTGTGACGCCGCTGCCGCCGGCTCGGAGAGTCGGCTGCCTGGCCGGCACCGGGCGCCGCGTGACGCCGCTGCCCGCCGGCGGGGAGAGTCGGCTGCCTGGCCGACACCGGGCGCCGCGTGGCGCCGTCGTCGGCCTGCGGGGGAGGGAGGTCCGCGGCCGGGGACCACGCGTCACGCACGGCAGGCTTTTGGGCGGCGGCAAGTTGCCCGACGGCGGGAATCCGGCCCTGCGTGCCGGCGGCCCCGCCAGAACCGTGCGCTGCGTGACGCCGTTGCTGGCCTGCTGAGGGCCCGGGCGTGGACTACCGGTATGGGAGGCACCGCAGGCGCGCAGAAAGGCCGCCACCGGCTGGTGACGGCCTTTCTGCTGTTGCGGTGTTGCCGGGGAACTATTCGACGGTGTCGGCGAGGGTGCCCAGGTACAGCTGGATGACCTTGGGATCCTTCATGAGCTCCCGGCCGGTGCCGGTGTACGCGTCCTTTCCCTGGTCCAGGACATAGCCGCGGTCACAGATCTGCAGGCAGCGACGGGCATTCTGCTCCACCATGATGACCGACACGCCTGCGCGGTTGATCTCGTGGACCCGGAGGAAGGTCTCGTCCTGCTTGACCGGGGAAAGGCCCGCGGAGGGCTCATCGAGCAGCAGCACGGCCGGGTCCATCATGAGGGCCCGCCCCATCGCCACCATCTGGCGTTCGCCGCCCGAGAGCGAGCCCGCGCGCTGGGCACGACGCTTGCCAAGTTCCGGGAACAGGCCCGTGACGAAGTCGAAGCGCTCGGCGAAGTCCTTGGGCCGTTGGAACATGCCCATCTGGAGGTTCTCCTCGATGGTCAGCGCCGCGAACACGTTGTTGTTCTGCGGCACAAAGCCGATGCCTTTGCTGACGAGCTTGTTCGCCTTAAGCCCAGTGATGTCCTGGCCCCGGACCACCACGGAACCCGAGTGGACCTTGACCAGACCGAACATCGCCTTCAGCAGCGTCGACTTGCCGGCGCCGTTGGGGCCGATGATGCCGATCAGTTCGCCCTTGCGGGCCTCGATGCTACAGCCGTTGAGGATGTTGACGCCGGGGATGTAGCCGGCCACCAGGTCGGTGACCTTGACGACCGAATCTTCATCGTGCACGGCTTTTGCGGCCGGAGCCGCGCTGGTGGCGCTCATTGTGTGTCCTTCGCTGTGCTGGGCGGCTGCTCGCCGCGGGTCGGCTCCTCGGCGCTGCGCCGGCCGTGCGTCGGACTGTCGCCGTCCGCGCCCGCCGGCTTATCCGTTTCGGAGGCGACGACGTCGAGGGAGATGATCCCGGCGTTTTCGGTGCCGACAATCGATTCCTCGTCGGCGACCAGTTCGGCGGCCAGCTCCTTGATGCCTTCCGAGTCACCGAGGTCCACGTCGTGGTGGGCGCCGAGGTAGGCGTCAATCACGGCAGGATTCTTCATGACCTCGGCGGGCGGGCCCTCGGCGACGATCTTGCCCTCGGCCATGACCACCACCCAGTCGGCGATGTGCCGGACCATGTGCATGTCGTGTTCGACGAACAGCACGGTCATGCCCTCGGCCTTGAGGTTTTTGATGTGGTCCAGCAGCGACTGCGTCAGGGCCGGGTTGACGCCGGCCATCGGCTCGTCGAGCATGACCAGCTTGGGCTGGACCATGAGCGAGCGGGCCATTTCGAGCAGTTTCCGCTGGCCGCCCGAGAGGGACGCCGCGTAGTCGTCCTTCTTGGCGTCCAGCTTGAACTTCGCCAGCAGGACGTTGGCTTCCTCGGTGATCTTCTTTTCCTGGCCGCCCCAGATGCCCTTGAAGAGGGCCTTGGAGAGCCGCTCGCCGGACTGCTGGGAGGCCCCGAGGCGCATGTTCTCCATCACGGTGAGCTTGCCCATGACCTTGGTCAGCTGGAAGGTGCGGACCATGCCCATCCGGGCCACCTTGTACGAGGACACCCCGGCCAAACTGTTGCCTTCGAACTGCCACTTGCCCGAGTTGGGCGTGTCAAAGCCCGTGAGCAGGTTGAACAGGGTGGTCTTGCCGGCGCCGTTGGGGCCGATCAGCGCGGTGATCTTGTGCCGCGGGATCTCAAGGTACTCGACGTCGACGGCGTTGATGCCGCCGAAGCTGCGGGTGACGTTTTCCGCCACCACGATCGGATCGCGCTTCTTGCAGCCGGGCGCAGTCTCCCCGGCAGCAATCGGACGCGTGTCCGTCATGTAGTCAATTTCTTCCGATGTACGGGGTTCTTCGCTCTGCATGCTCATGCGAACGCCAGCTCCTTCTTATTGCCGAGGACACCCTGGGGCCTGAAGATCATCAGCAGCATCAGCGCGACACCGACCAGGATGTAACGCAACTGGCCGGCCTGGACCGTGTTCAGCCAGGTGACGGCGCCGGATTCGATGAGGCCGTAGAGGATGCCCTGTGTGAGGGACAGCACGACCCAGAAGATCATGGCGCCGACGACCGGCCCCAGCACCGTGCCCAGACCGCCGAGCAGCAGGCAGGTGTAGAGGAAGAACGTCAGCTCGGTGCCGTAGTTCGCCGGCTGGACCGCGCCGCGGGGGAGAGTGAAGATCATGCCCGCTAGGGCGCCGAGCACACCACCGATGATCAGGGCCTGCATCTTGTAGGCGTACACGTTCTTGCCGAGTGAGCGGACGGCGTTTTCGTCCTCGCGGATGCCCTTGAGGACACGCCCCCACGGGCTGCGCATCAGCAGCCACACCAGGAGGCAGCAGACCGCGACCAGGGCCCAGGCGACGACGCGGATGAAGAAGTCGCGGTTGTTCATGCCCATGTAGGAGCCTTCGGGGAACGGGTTCATTGCGTAGAACCCGCCTTCGAAAGCCGCCAGGCCGTTGGCCGAACCGGTGACCGCGGTCAGCTGGTTGGTGGTAACGATGTAGCGCACGATTTCCGCCGCCGCGATCGTCACGATAGCCAGATAGTCGGCCCGCAACCGGAGGGTGGGGATGCCCAGCAGCAACGCAAAGATGGCCGAGCAGACCACGGCGATCAGCAGTCCGACGAAGAACGGAACGCCGAACGTCAGGGTGGAGATGGCGAAGCCGTAGGCCCCCACCGCCATGAAGCCGGCCTGGCCGAAGTTCAGTAGGCCGGCGTAGCCGAAGTGAACCGCAAGGCCGAGGGTGGCCAGGGCGTAGGCAGCCGTTGTGGGGCTGAACAGTTCACCGGCAGCGCTGGAAAATATGAATCCGAAGTCCATGTCTGTCTCCTAACCCACGCGCTCGCGCCGGCCCAAGATACCTTGGGGCCGGATCAGAAGGACAATAATCATGATGAACAGTGCTCCCACGTACTTGAGGTCTGCGGCGAGGCCGAACACGGTGGTCAGCTCCACGAAGATACCGACGATGATGGATCCGATCAGGGCGCCCCACACGGTGCCGAGGCCACCCAGGGTGACGCCGGCGAAGATGAGCAGCAGGATCTGCGAACCCATGTCGAACGTGACGCCCGGCCTGTAGTACGCCCACAGGATGCCGCCGAGGGAGGCAAGCATGCCGCCGGTGACCCAGACAATCCGGATCACGGAGTCGACGTCGATGCCCGAGGCCGCGGCCAGCGCCGGGTTATCGGCGACCGCGCGGGTGGCTTTGCCCAGACGGGTCTTGAGCAGGACGATCCCGAGGATGGCAATGACAACCGCGCTGATCACGAGGGACCAGAGGTTGTTGGGCGAAATGGAGATCAGGCCGAGCTGGATCTCCGCGCTCTGGGCGTACGGCAGCTGCTGGGTGGCGCCGCCGAAGAAGAACTGGATGACGTAGCGGACGGCCAGGGCGAGGCCGATGCTGACGATCATCATTGGCACCAGTCCGGTGCCGCGGCGCCGGAGCGGCTTCCAGAGGCCGGCGTCCTGGACGTAGCCGAAGAGACCGCCGCCGAGCAGGGCGAGCAGGATCGCCAGCCAGAAGGGGAGGTTCATGGCGTTGAAGGCGAAGACCAGGACGGCGCCGAGGGTGACCATCTCACCGTGGGCGAAGTTGGTCAGCCCGGTGGTGCCGAAGATCAGCGAGAGGCCCACGGATGCGAGGGCCAGCAGAAGACCGAAGCTGAGGCCCGCCACGAGGCGGTTGATCAGGTTCTGACCGAAATCCTGCTGCTGGACGACAATGCCCTCACCGAAGGCGAAGATCACCGAGAGGTTCGAGGTCTGGCTGAAGGTGACCTCACGGGGGTTTTCCTGGCCGTCGGCGAGTTTGATGCCCTCCGGAAGCGTGGATTCATCGAGCTCGACGACGTAAGTCCCCTGGGTGGGCACCCCGATGGTCCAGGAGCCGTTGGCGCTCGATGTGGCCGTTCCGGTGAAGTCGTCTTGCTTGGCCGTGATGGTGACGTCAGCGATCGGGGCGCGGTCGTCGCCGCGCAGGAAGCCGCTGATGCTGTTTTGGAACGTGGTTGCCGACGGGGATGGTGTCGGCGAGGGGCTCGTGGCCTGGGATGCTGGCGCGACGATGAGCAGTAGCGCGGCCACGGCGGCAAAAACAGCCCCCACAACTTTCAGCAGTCTGCCGCGCCGTCTCTGCGACAGGCCTCTCGGTGTGCTTCTCAAAATGAAACCTCCACATGGGGGTGGTGTGGGTTGCGCCGTTGCAACCGCTGCGAACAGTCAGGGTGACGGGGGTGGTGCCTGGTGCGATGCGGGTGGAGCGGTAGGGCTTGTGATATCCGTCACCCTATTCGGCCCATGTTACAGCCCGTTTGGGGCAATGAATGCCGTCGCGAGCAGGCTTAACGTCGCGATCGCGTAACAACCGTGAAGCCGGGGCAGCGGGGTGGTTTACCTGTACTTAAGTAAACTTTTGTTGATCCTGAGTATGCCTAAACAGTCGATATCCCCGGCGGGAAGCGTGGTTCCGGAACGAGGCGCAGAGGTCACGGTTGGGTTGCGGCAAGGGCCTCCCGGGAACTAACAGTGCCCGTCGGGTGTTGGAATTGGTAGCGTGTTGTAAGCAGGCACTCAAAGTTAACTACCGGACATCATCCACCCCCTTTATTTGGAGGACACCCGCAATGGCACTTGGCGGAAACCCAGTCTTCAACGGAAAGAACTTCCGTGGAGCAACCCAGGCACCGCCTGCCCCGCAGGCTTACGGACAGGGTCCCTACGGTCAGAACGCTTACGGCCAGACCCAGACGGGCTGGAACCCTGCCCAGCAGGGCATGACCCAGGACCAGCTCCAGGACATGTACAACCGGCCCGCCGCCGGCCCTGCCGATACCGGCCGCATGACCTATGACGACGTCATCATGAAGACCGCGGCCTGCCTCGGCGCCGTCCTCGCCGGCGCGGCCGTCACCCTCGTGGTGGCAGAGGGCCTTGCCTACCTGCTGATGATCGTGGGCGCGCTGGGCGGTTTTGTCCTGGCCCTCGTCAACACGTTCAAGAAGCAGCCCTCACCGGCGCTGATCCTCGCCTACGCTGCCCTCGAGGGTCTGTTCCTCGGCGGCCTGACGCGGATCCTCGACAACATCTACCCGGGTGTCGGCCTGCAGGCAGTGATCGGCACGCTTTCGGTGTTTGCTGTGACCCTCGTGCTCTTCAAGAACGGCAAGGTCCGGGCGACCCCCAAGGCCATGCGGTTCTTTATGATCGCAACCATCGGCTACGCCGTCTTTGCGCTCATTAACATGGTCATGATGTGGACCGGCGCCGTCAATTCCCCCTTCGGCCTGCGCACCTCGGTTGAGATCTTCGGCATCCCGCTCGGCGTGTTCATCGGCGTGCTGGCGATTGGCCTCGCGGCTTTCGCCCTGATTATGGACTTCACCAGCATCGAAGCCGGCGTCCGCAGCGGCGCCCCGCAGCGTTTCTCCTGGACCGCGGCCTTCGGCCTCACCGTGACGCTGGTGTGGCTCTACGTGGAGATCATCCGGCTCCTCGCGATCCTTCGCGGCGAGGACTAACAGCGCCGGCGTCATGCCGGTAACGCAAGACCAGGGAGGGAGCCTCGCCGGATGGCGGGGCTCCCTTTCTGCCCGCAGGCAGCCGCAGGCAGCCCGCACCGGGCCACGGCCTCCACGCACGCCGAGACAAGCGCGTGTCCCTCGCCGGCACTGATGGCGTGGAAGGCCATCCGGAGGGTCTGCAGGCTTGAGGCGCAGAAACGGTTGATGCTGGCCCCCGTGACGGTGTCCAGCCCGGCGAGGGCGGCGGCCACCATGGCGGCTGCGAGGTCGTCGGGCCGTTCGTCCTACAGCGAGCCTTTGAAGGCGCGTCCGGTCGGGCTCCTGGCAGTGGAGACTATGACCGCATCTGGCATGCGCCCAGCCTCCGCTCCGGCTAGGCCAGGCGGAGCGCCCCTGCCGCGGGCCGGACGCTGAAGATCTCCGGCGCCGCGTACCCGGCCCCGGCGAAGGCACGTCCGACGGCGGCACGCACCTGCTGCTCGGCCGCCACCGGCGTGAGCGCGATCGCGGAGCCGCCGAAGCCGCCCCCCGTCATCCGGGCACCGACCGCGCCGGCAGCACGGGCGGCCCCGACGGCGAGGTCCAGTTCGGGGCAGGAGATCTCGAAGTCGTCCCGCATGGAGGCGTGGGACGCATCCAGCAGCGGTCCGATCGCCGCGGGCCCGGCGCCGGCGAGAAGCTCGACCACCTGCAGGACCCGGTCATTCTCGGTGACCACGTGCCGCACGCGGCGGAACGTCTCCGGATCCAGCAGGCCGCTGGCTTCTTCCAGGTCGCCCTGCCCGACGTCGCGCAGGGCCTTGACTCCGAGCACCTCGGCGCCCAGCTCGCAGGAGGCCCGCCGGGAGGCGTAGCCGCCGCCGGCATGGGAGTGCGAGACCTTCGTGTCGATCACAAGCAGCACCAGTCCGGCGGTTTCGGCGTCGAACGGGACCAGCCGGAAGCTCTGGTCACGGCAGTCCAGGAACAGGGCGTGCCCGGCCGCCCCGCGCAGGGACGCGGACTGGTCCATGATGCCGGTGGGGGCGCCGACAAAGTCATTCTCGGCGCGCTGGGTGGCCAGGACCATGTCCCGGTCGTCCAGGCCCGCCGCGGTGAGCTCGTTGAGGGCGGTGATGACGGCGCACTCGATCGCGTGGGATGAGGACAGGCCGGCGCCGCGGGGAACATCGGAGTCCAGCAGCAGGTCCAGGCCGCGCACCGGGAGCCCGTGCTGCTGGAGCGCCCACACGACACCCAGCGGGTACTTGGTCCACCCCTTTGCCGTGCCGCGCTCCAGGGACCCGGCATCCGCCGTCGTCAGTCCCTGGTTGCCGAAGGTGGACAGCAGCCGGATCTCGGAGTCCGGACGCCGGCGGACCGCCACCCTCGCTGTCCTGTCGATCGCGAACGGCAGCACGAAGCCCTCGTTGTAGTCGGTATGCTCGCCGATCAGATTGACGCGGCCGGGCGCCTGCCACACCCCGTCGGGCGCCGTGCCGAAGACGGACGCGAACCGGGCCGCCAGTTGTTGGGCGTCAAGGGGGTGGGTCATGCGGTACTGCCGGCGGGGGCGGTCCTGGAAATGCGGGTCATGGATCCACGGTATACGCCGTGGCCCGCGGCTAGGTACGGTGGTGACCATGAACCTGCCGCGTCACGCCTCCCCGGATTTCCCTGCCAGCGAGCGTCCCGGCGACGGCCCGGACGCTTCCGCACGGCGCTATGCTTCGGGCCGGCAGTATGAGCTCAGGCGCGGGGACGCGCTTGCAGTCGTCACCGAACTGGCCGCCGGGCTGAGGCTGTACAGCCGCGGCGGCACGCAGCTGACGGAAAGCTATGGTGACGCGGAGATTTCGCCCGGCGCCGCCGGCATCACGCTGGCCCCGTGGGCGAACCGCGTGGAGGACGGTGTCTGGTACCTGAACGGGAAGAAGCAGCAGCTGGACATCACGGAGGTGTCCCGCAACAACGCCAGCCACGGGCTGTTGCGCAATGCCTCCTATGCGCTCGTCGACGAGTCCGAATTTTCGGTCACCCTGGAAGCGGCGGTGTTCCCGCAACACGGTTATCCCTTTCTGCTGCGCCACCGCGTGCGCTACGAACTCGCCGAGGACCTCGGGCTCGTGGTCCGGCAGCTGCTGATCAACGACTCCCAGCAGCCGGCACCGTTCGTCCTCGGCGCCCACCCCTACCTCCGGCTGGGGGAGGTGCCCAGTGAGGAGCTGACAGTCACTGTCCACGCCGGCACCAGGCTCGTGACGGACGAGCGGCAGATCCCGCGCGGCGCGGAACCGGTGGGCGGTGACTTCGACCTCCGCGCCGGGCGGCCCGTGGCCGCTCTGGACCTCGATTCGGCCTACACGGACCTGGAGTTCGACGCTGGCATCGCCCGCCACACGCTGAGCACACCGGACGGCCGGAGCGTGAGCCTCTGGCAGGACGAAAACTGCGGCTACGTCCATGTTTTTGTCACCACCAAGTTCCCGGGCCGCACCAAGGCGGTGGCGATCGAGCCGATGACGGGTCCGGCCAACGCCTTCAACAGCGGCGACGGCCTCCGCTGGCTGGATCCGGGGGAGCGGTTCGCCATGACGTGGGGGATCAGCGCGTCCCTTGAGCGCTGAAAAGGCGTATGGTTTCACATCCGGGCGGCGCTGGTGAATCATGGGGCTATGACCCCAGCTGACGATGCCGCCCGAGACCACACCGCTGCCGCACTGCCGGCCGCCCCGGGGAGGGCCGTCACGGACCGGGAACTCGATCAGGACATCCCCTACGGCGTGCGGATCGCCGCGTCATGGTCCTGGCGGCTAGGACTCATCATTCTGATGGCCGGCGCGCTCGTGTGGCTGCTCAGCAGGGTCAGCTTCCTGCTGATTCCCGTGATGGTCGCCGCGCTGCTGGCCGGACTGCTGTCACCGGTGAAGAACTGGCTCAGGAGGAACCGCGTCCCCAACGGGCTCGCCGTCGCCTTGACCGTCCTGGGCTTCATAGGCCTCGTCGGCGGGGCGCTGGCCCTCGTGGGCCGGCAGCTCGTTGCCGGCTTCTCCGAGCTGTGGAGCGAGGCGCTGACCGGAATCCAGAAAATCCAGGTCTGGCTCGCGGACGGCCCCCTGCACCTCACCGCGGCCCAGATCGACCAGTACCTGAAAGAGGGCACCGACGCGCTGCAGAACAACAGCAGCAGCATTCTCAGCGGTGCGCTTTCCTTCGGCAGCACCGCCGGGCACTTCGCCACCGGCATGATCCTGGCGCTGTTCATCCTCATTTTCTTCCTGCTGGAAGGCGGACGCATCTGGTCCTTCCTCGTCCGGCTGCTGCCCCGGAAGGCCCGCACCGCGGCGGACGGAGCCGGCCGGGTGGGCTGGTCCTCCATGGTGAGCTACGTCCGGGTCCAGATGCTCGTCGCCTTCGTGGACGCGGTCGGCATCGGGGTGGGGGCGGCGATCCTCGGCGTGCCCCTGGCGCTTCCGCTGGGGGTGCTGGTGTTCCTTGGATCATTCATCCCGATCGTCGGCGCCCTGGTGACCGGCGCTGTCGCGGTGCTGCTGGCCCTCGTCGCCAATGGCTGGGTGAACGCCCTGATCATGCTGGGGGTGGTGCTGGCGGTCCAGCAACTGGAAAGCCACATCCTCCAGCCGCTGATCATGGGCAAGGCGGTCAAGCTGCACCCGGTCGCCGTCATCCTGGCGGTCGCCGCCGGTTCCTTCCTCGCCGGAATTCCCGGAGCCCTGTTCTCCGTGCCCATCCTGGCCGTAGCAAACTCGTCGATTCGCTACATTGCCGGCAGAACGTGGGAACATGAAAGTGCGCTGGCGGCCGCGGGCCCGGACTTCAGGGCAACTGCGCCGGGTGCCGACAACTCCGGAACGGACGCCCGCCTGCCGGGCGCAACGTCCGGCCGCAGCGACGATGCCGCACCCACACCCTGATCCACACTGCACCGAAGAATGACCGGAAAAAGGAGACTAGTTCGTGAACACCCTTGAGAGCCTGCCCGTCACGCTGGACAATGTCCTGGAGGCGCAGAAGCTGCTCGACGGGGTTATCACGCGGACGCCGGTTGAATCCTCCCGTGCCCTGGGCAGCCTGGTCGGTGGCGAGGTCTTCCTCAAGTGCGAGAACCTGCAGCGGGCCGGTTCCTTCAAGGTCCGTGGCGCCTATGCCCGGATGGCCAAGCTGTCCCCCGATGAGAAGAAACGCGGCGTCGTGGCGGCCTCGGCCGGCAACCACGCCCAGGGTGTGGCCGTCGCGGCCAAGAGCCTGGGCATCAAAGCCCGGATCTACATGCCGCTGGGCGTGGCCCTGCCCAAACTCGCCGCCACCCGCAGCCACGGGGCCGAAGTGGTGCTGCACGGCCACAACGTCGACGAGGCCCTCGCCGAGGCGAAACGCTACGCCGACGAGACCGGAGCAGTCTTTGTCCACCCCTTCGACGACGTCGACGTCGTCGCCGGCCAGGGCACCGTCGGACTCGAAATCCTGGAACAGGTCCCCGACGTCGACACCATCCTGATGGGCGTTGGCGGCGGCGGACTTCTCGCCGGCGTCGCCGTGGCAGTGAAGGCCCGGGCGAAGGAACTCGGCCGGGAGATCCGGATCATCGGTGTCCAGGCCGAAAACGCGGCCGCCTACCCGCCCTCGCTCGCCGCGGATGCCCTCGTGCCGCTCAAACGCGTCTCCACCATGGCCGACGGCATCGCCGTGGGCCGTCCCGGGCAGCTGCCCTTCAGCATCATCCGGGAGCTGGTCGACGACGTCGTCACCGTCAGCGAGGACGCCCTGGCCCGGGCGCTGATCTTCCTGTTGGAACGCGCGAAGATGGTCGTCGAGCCTGCCGGCGCGGTCGGCGTCGCGGCGCTGCTGGAAGGCAAGATCGAAAACCCCGGCACCGTCGCGGTGGTGCTCTCCGGCGGCAACATTGATCCGATGCTGATGCTCAAGGTCATCCAGCGCGGCCTTTCCGCCGCCGGCCGGTACATGACCGTGCGGATGATGCTGGACGACCGTCCCGGCTCGCTGGCCACGATCGCCCGGATCATCGCCGAGAACGACGCCAACGTGACAGGACTGGACCACACCCGGGTGGGCGGATCGATCAGCATGGGCGATGTGTCCATCACCATAAACCTGGAAACCAAGGGCCACGAACACTGCGAGCAGGTCCTCGCGGCGCTCCGGGCCGAGGGCTTCCAGCCAATCGTGGTGCACTAGGGGACCGTGATGCTTGAATCCACCCGGAACGGCAGCCCGCGCGACGGCGACACTGCGGGGGCCCGCGCCCGCAAGGGACTGCTGGTGGTGGGATTGTTCGTGCTGGCGCTGTACGTCATCGAGCTCGTCAACACCCTCATGCTCCGTTCGCTCAACGGCACCTTCGGCCTGCGCCCGCGCAGCCCCGACGGGATCCTGGACATCCTGACGTTTCCGTTGCTGCACGCCAACCTGGCGCACCTGTTCTCCAACACCCTTCCGCTGATCATTTTCGGCTTCCTGGTGCTGCTGTCCGGGCGCCGCGTGTTCTTCACCGCCCTGGCCCTGAGTTGGCTCGTCTCCGGGGTGGTGGTGTGGCTGATCGGCGGCTTCAACGTCACGGTGGGGGCGTCCGGGCTGGTCTTTGGCCTCTTTGCGTTCCTGCTGGTGCGCGGCTTTTTCAACCACAACTGGTGGCAGATCCTGCTCTCCGTGGTGCTGTTCCTGACGTACGGGGGGATCCTGTTCGGCATCCTGCCCACGGTCGC
Source organism: Pseudarthrobacter linnaei (assembly GCF_055412825.1). Taxonomy (NCBI): domain Bacteria; kingdom Bacillati; phylum Actinomycetota; class Actinomycetes; order Micrococcales; family Micrococcaceae; genus Pseudarthrobacter; species Pseudarthrobacter linnaei. Next base: position 139,784 of record NZ_JBVAYX010000008.1, on the reverse strand, counting down.
AGGCTATGTGTCCTGGCAGGCGCACCTCGGCGGGGCCATCGGCGGATTGATCGCGGCCCTGCTGCTGAGCGCGCCGCGGTCCGGAACGCTGCGCAGCAGACAGTAACGCACCGCGGCGCCGGCAGGCGCCGTCAGGCAGCAAAAAAACGACGCCGGCCCTCCGGGGTGGGGAGGGCCGGCGTCGTTTTGTTACGTTTTTAGGCCCGGCCGGGTGTCAGCCGGCGTACGGCTTGGCGGACATGATCTCCACCGTGATGTCCTTGCCGTTCGGGGCGGTGTAGCTGAGCTGGTCGCCTGCCTTGTGGCCGACGATGGCAGCACCCAGCGGTGACTTCTCGCTGAAGACGTCCAGATCCGAGTCGCCGGCAATTTCCCGGGAACCGAGCAGGAAGGTTTCCTCATCGCCGGCGATCTTGGCGACGACGATCATGCCGGGCTCGACAATTCCGTCGTCGGCCGGGGACTCGCCCACGTGGGCGTCCCGGAGCAACGCGGTCAGCTGGCGGATGCGGGCCTCGATCTTGCCCTGCTCCTCCTTGGCCGCGTGGTAGCCGCCGTTCTCCTTGAGGTCGCCTTCCTGGCGCGCCGCCTCGATTTTCTGGACGATTTCCGCCCGGCCGGGGCCGGAGAGGTGGTCCAGCTCTGCCTTCAGGCGGTCAAAAGCTTCCTGGGTAAGCCAAGCTGCAGTTGCGCTGTTGGTGGTAGACACGGACTTCTCCTTTGTGGTCAAACAAGCAAAGACCCCGCCACGGTGGCCACTTTTGGGACTCAGCAACCAGCTCAGCGGGGGAAAGGTATTGATCCATTGTAGTCAATCCTGTGGATAAACCAAAGAAGGCTGCGGTGTGGATCACACCACGGCGCCGCGCCGCTGCGAACTGCCGGACAACTCCCGCCCAGCGCCTGCAGGCACACGGCCGGGGGCGTTATTTGCCGGCGTCGGGAATCCAGCAGCTGTCGACGACGCCGGACACGGCCAGGGACTCGGTGCGCACCGTCGCGCGGTGGGCAGTCGTGCGCCCGCCGTCAGAGCCGGCATCGGCGGCGTTGGGCGCGATGTCCACGACTTTCCAGCCGACGACGGCGAACTTGGAATCAAGCGCCTTGACCGAGCACTTGACGGCGGTACCCGGTTCCTTGGTGACCTGGAAATCGATCTCCGCCAGGGTGGCGTCCGGAGTGCTGTAGCCGATGTCCTTGAAGGTGACGCTCTCCGTCGCGTTCGAGGTCGAGATCCAGGCCATAAAGGCCATCCCGGCGACGAGGGCAAGGACGAGGATGGTGCGTTTGGCTTTGCCGCTGAGCGTCCGCTTTTGACCGCCGTAACGATTGGCTAGGCTGGGAGATGACGGCGCGGGCGCGGCCGGCTGATCCTTGGAAGTCACCAGTCCAGTTTAGTGTGGATCGGGACGGATATTTGCCGCGCCGCCGATCCGGCCGCTGCGCCCGCCAGAGTTCTGTACCTGAAGATGAAATCTGTACCTGTAGATGAAAGAGGAACCGACCCCACGATGACAGCGTCCACCAGCCCGTCAGCGCCGCTTCGGCTGTTGGCTGTCCATGCTCATCCCGACGATGAATCCAGCAAGGGCGCCGCCACGATGGCCATGTACGCCGCTTCCGGCGTCGACGTCCTGGTGGCCACCTGCACCGACGGATCCCGCGGGGACATCCAGAACCCCGCCGTGGAGGGCGAGCCGCACCCCAAGCGCGACATGGCCGGCGCGCGCCGGCTGGAGATGGAGCACGCCGCCAAGGTCCTGGGCGTCCGCCAGCGCTGGCTGGGCTTCGTCGATTCGGGGCTGCCCGAAGGCGAGCCGCTGCCGCCGCTGCCGGCAGGTTCCTTCGCCACGCTGCCGCTGGAGCGGGCCGCCGCGCCGCTGGTCCGGCTGGTCCGGGAGTTCAAGCCCCAGGTCATCCTGAGCTACGACGAAAACGGCGGGTATCCGCACCCGGACCACATCATGGCGCACCGCGTCGCCGTCGAGGCCTTCGAAGCTGCCGGGGACCCGGACCGCTACCCCGGAACCGGCGAGGCGTGGGCGCCGGGCAAGCTCTACTACGACCGCGCCTTCAGCCCCGAACGGTTCCGTGCCCTGCACCTCGCGCTGGAAGAATCGGGTCTCCGCTCGCCCTATGCCGAACGGCTTGCTGCCTGGCTGGAAGCCGATGCCGAAGGCCACACCCCGCCCGCGCCGACCCACCCGACCACCACGCAGATCGAGTGCGGGGACTTCTTCGAAGCACGCGATGACGCACTGCGGGCACACCGCACCCAGGTGGACCCGGAGGGCTTCTTCTTCGCCGTCTCCCCGGCGATGCAGCGCCGCGTCTGGCCCTGGGAGGACTACTCGCTGATCCAGGCCAGGGTCCCGGTCGAACTGCCCGAAAAGGACTTCTTCGCCGGGCTAAGATAGACCCAACAGGCCATTTCTATGACGTGTAGAAGACGTTGTGGATTCAGTTCAACGCAGCTCCGCGGCCAGCCCCGCCGGGCCGCCATTCAGCCCCATAGAAGGTTCCAAACCGTGCATTCCTTGCTCCTCGCCCTGGCAACCACTCCGGCGCCCACCCCCTCGCCGTCGCTGCGCCCCGGACTGTCCCAGGACCAGGTGACACCTGGCCTGCTGGGTTTCCTCCTGACCGCCTTCATCGTGGTGCTGACGGCGCTGCTGATTGTGGACATGGTCCGGCGCATCCGCCGCGTCCGCTACCGTGCCCAGGTGGAAGAGGAGCGCGCAGCTGCCGCCGAGGCAGCCTCCCTCAAGGGTGATCCCCGGACCACGGAGACGGGAGACCCGCGGCCCCAGGACCCCGCCGGCCAGCCAGCCACCCGCCCGGACGCCAACGGTGATGCCGGACCCGGAAGCCGCTGACCGCGGCACCCACCTGCCCTTCCCCGGGGCGGCCAACGCCCTGGGCGGAGAACCCTCTGCCTACCTCCGGCAGCACGCCGGAAACCCCGTGCACTGGCGGCCGTTCGGCGACGAGGCTTTTGCCTTCGCGGCTGCCCGCGACGTGCCGGTCTTCCTCTCGATCGGCTATGCGGCCTGCCACTGGTGCCACGTCATGGCCCGGGAATCGTTTGAGGCCCCGGACACCGCGGCTTTCCTGAACGCCAACTTCGTGGCCGTGAAGGTGGACCGTGAGGAGCGCCCCGACGTCGACTCCGTCTACATGGCCGCGACCCAGGCGATCAGCGGTGAAGGCGGCTGGCCCATGTCCGTCTTCCTGCTCCCCGACGGCCGGGCCTTTCATGCCGGCACCTACTATCCGCCCCGGCCGCTGCCCGGCAGGCCGTCCTTCCGCCAGGTGCTGGAGGCCGTGGCCGACGCCTGGCGGGAGCGCCGCGACGCCGTGGAACAGAACGCTGCCGCCCTGGCCCGCGGTCTTGCCGCCTCGCAGCTCAGCGCCGCCGTGCGGCTGGGCGGTGCGCCGGAGCCCCTCGATCCGACCGTGCCCGCGCAGGCCGTGCAGGCTCTGGCGGCCGACGAAGACCCGTCCGGCGGCGGTTTCGGCTCCGCGCCAAAGTTCCCGCCCTCGGCGGTCCTGGAATTCCTGATCCGGCACGCCGCCGTTCCCCCGCATACCGTCCCCTCACCTGTCGTCCGTTCACAGGACGCTGCCTCGCAGGGAGCAGCTTTGCAGGAAGCTGCCTTGCAGGAAGCAGCTTTGCAGGGAGCCGCTTTGCAGGGAGCCGGGGCCGACACCGCGGCGCAGGCCCGCGGCCTGGCGGGCCGGACGCTCGCCGCGATGTCCCGCTCGGCCCTGTTTGACCAGCTCGACGGCGGCTTCGCCCGCTACTCCGTGACACGCGACTGGTCCGTGCCGCACTTCGAAAAAATGCTCTACGACAACGCCCAGCTGCTGCGCGTGTACGTCCACTGGGTCCGGCTCGGTGGCACGCCCGAATACCCCGCCGCGGAAGCGGCCGACGTCGCCGGACGCACTGCCGGCTGGCTGCTGGCGTCCCTGGGGCTCGGCACGGACGGATCCGGCCACGCGCCGCCTCCCGGGGCGCTGCACGGGCAGCTTCCCGAGGCGCTGGCCTCGTCCCTCGACGCCGACACCGTCGTGGACGGCGTCCACGCCGAGGGCGCCAGCTACCTGTGGACCCCCGCCGCGCTGGACGCCGCCCTGGGACCGGGCGACGGCGCCGCCGTCGCCCGGCTCATGAACATCCGGGCCCGCGGCACTGTCTCCGCGGACGGATCCCCTCTGCACTCCGGCCGGGCGCCCGGCGCCGGCGAGGCGGAACTGTGGCAGCGGGTGAGGCCGGTGCTGCTCACCGAGCGTTCCCGCCGTCCCCAGCCGGCCCGGGACGACAAGGTCGTGGCCGGCTGGAACGGGCTGGCCGTAGCGGCCCTGGCCGAGGCCGGCGCGGTGCTCGAGCAGCCCCGGCTGGTGGCCGCAGCCGGGCGGATCGCAGCGTACCTGGAACGGGTGCACTGGCGGCCCGGTGCCGCCGGTGCACCCGGCACCCTCATCCGCGTTTCACATGCCGGCGTTGCGCGGGGGATCGGCGGGCTGCTGGAGGACTACGCCTTCTGCGTCGAGGGCCTGGTCGCGCTCTACGCCGTCACCGGCCGGACACGCTGGTACCGGCTGGCGGAGGGCATCCTCGCCGCAGCCTGTGCGCGGTTCACCACGGACGGCGCGCTCCGGGACGAAGCGGGGGAGTCGGACCAGGTCGCAAATGCCCAGGGCGGACGCGCGCCGCTGGAACTGTTCGACGCTGCCACGCCGAGCGGGGCGGCCGCCTTCGCCGGCGCGCTGCTGTCCTGCTCGGCGCTTTCCGGCTCCCCGGAACACCGCGCCCTCGCCGGCCACATCCTTTCGCTGCTGCCGCCGCTTGCCGCCCGTGCGCCGCGGGCCGCCGGCTGGCTGCTCGCCACGGCGCAGGCCGCCCTTGCCGGACCCGTGGAGGCCGCCGTCGTCGGGCCGGACACGCCGGAGCGGGCGGCCCTGCACCGCGAACTGCTGCTCTCGCCGAGCCCCGGGCTGGTGATCGCCCTGCAGGATGCCCCTGAAAGGGACAATGCTGCATGGGACAGGACTGCAAGGGACAGGACTGCAAGGAACCTAGCAGCTAGCGAAAGACCAGCCGGGGAAAATGCTGTCCGGGACCAGGACCGGGACCGGGACCAGGACCAGGACCAGGACCAGGACCAGGACCGGGACCAGGGCGCAGCGGTGCCCCTGCTGCGCGGGCGCGGGGCGGCCCCCGACGGGGCGCCCCTGGTCTATCTGTGCCGCGGCATGGTGTGCGGGCTACCGGCGCGTTCCCCCGGTCAGCTGCGGGAGCGCCTGGCCACCATGGCGGGATGACTTTTCACGGTTTCGAGCCCGTGGTTTCGACGGCTACGGCGTCTGAGGCGGGGGACATCAGCCCAGGACGGCGAGGGCTATCGCGATGTAGTGCGCTGCGAAGGCAAAGACCGTGAGCGCATGGAACAGCTCATGGAAACCGAAGTGTGAGTAGCTGATGTTCGGTTTCTTCAACGCGTAGAACACGGCGCCGGTGATGTAGAGGGCGCCTCCCACGCAGATCAGGACGGCGGAGGCGACATTGGCGGCAAAGAACTCCGGCAGATAGAACAGCGCGCCGCAGCCCAGCGCGATGTAGATCGGCACGTACAGCCAGCGCGGGGCGTCGGTCCACAGCAGCCGGAACAGCACGCCAAGGATGGCTCCGGACCAGATCACCCACAACAGCAGTTCGGCCTTGGGCCGGTCCAGGAGGGCCCAGGCCAGCGGCGTGTAGCTTCCGGCGATCACCAGCATGATGTTCGTATGGTCCAGCCGCTTCAGCACGATCTTCACTCCCGGGGACCAGTTGCCCCGGTGGTAGATGGCGCTGATGCCGAAGAGCAGGACCCCGGTGAAGGCGTATATGGCGCAGGCAATCTTCAGGTCCGGCGTCGGGGCCAGGATCACGAGCACCAGCCCGGCGGCCAGCGCCAGCGGGGCCGTCACGGTGTGGATCCAGCCGCGCCATTTCGGCTTGATCATCAGGAGTTCCGCCAGCCGGACCGCGGCGTCGTCCATCGGACCGGTCCTACGGTCCGCAGGCTGCTCCGGCCGGGGCTCGTGGGTGTTGCTTTCCATGCCGCCATAATATCCTACGGTCCAGTAAGTTACCCGCGAGTAACAGGGCTGGTGGGCCCAAAACGTCACGTCCCTGCGCCCGGCCCGCGCTCCGGCGGGTAGCCTAGGGTGTGCACTGCAGTCGTACAAGGAAGCCAGGTGAATCTCCGGATGGAAATGCCCGGGTTCCTCTATGGCTTCTACGAGCGCAAACTCCAGCGGTCCCTGGACCCGGAACGCATCCCCCGGCACATCGGCGTGATGGTGGACGGAAACCGCCGCTGGGCGCGGCAGTTCAACGCCCCGACCAGCCAGGGGCACCAGGCAGGCGCCGACAAAATCCACGAATTTCTCGGCTGGTGCCAGGAACTCGGCGTCAAGGTCGTCACCCTGTACATGCTCTCCACCGACAACATGAACCGCTCGGGCGAGGAACTCGACCTGCTCATGGGGATCATCGCCAACACGCTGGACAGGCTGGACGAGGACGCCGAAATCTCGGTCCATGCCATGGGCGCTCCGGAACTGCTGCCTGACTACCTCGCGGCCCGGCTCAACCGGCTCACGGCCCGCACTCCGGCGCGCGAGAAACTCCACGTCAACGTCGCCGTCGGCTATGGCGGACGCCGGGAAATCGTCGACGCCGTCCGCGAACTGCTGCACGACGCCGTCTCCCGCGGCACGGACATCGGGAAGCTGGCCGACGGGCTCAGCGTCGACGACATCTCGCGCTTCCTCTACACCCGCGGCCAGCCCGATCCGGATCTCGTGATCCGCACCTCCGGGGAGCAGCGGCTCTCCGGATTCCTGATGTGGCAAAGCGCCTACAGCGAGTTCTATTTCTGCGAAGCCCTGTGGCCGGCCTTCCGGAAGGTGGACTTCCTCCGGGCCCTCCGCGACTATGCCGGCAGGCAGCGCCGCTACGGCTCCTGACGCGACATCAGGTGTTCACCCGATGGCAACAGGAATCGCCGAAAAATTGACGCTGAAACGCCGCACCCCGGACGTACGTTAATCCCATCAGCAGGCAAACCGCCGGCTGATCGGGGAGGCCAGTACATGGAGCGGAAGTTCGCACCGGGTGTATGGGAGGCCGCGTCCGGCCTCACGGCCGAGCCGCCTCACCAATAACAATTCCGGGCATGCGCCCCGGGGCTGGAGTCGATGTGGCTATTTCTGAACAACTGCCCGACGTTGTGACCGACCAGGGACAGAAAGCTACCTCTCGCGCCAAGCGAGCCACCTCAACGACCGGTGCAGCGGAGATTGATGCTGCAGCCGGTCTTGCTGTTTCCGGGGAGGGGACAGCAAGCAAGGAACCGGCGCGGAGCTTCGTGATCGACACCTCGGTGCTGCTCTCGGACCCGCGGGCCCTGCTGCGCTTCGCAGAACACGAGGTGATCCTGCCGATCGTCGTCATCACCGAACTCGAAGGCAAACGCCACGATCCCGAGCTCGGCTATTTCGCCCGCAAGGCGCTCCGGCTCCTCGATGACCTGAGGGTCGAGCACAACGGGCTCGACCGCCCCATCCCGCTCGGCCACGATGGCGGCACCCTCATGGTGGAGCTGAACCACATCTCCGCCGAGGTGCTCCCCGCCGGGTTCCGCGGCGGGGACAACGACAGCCGCATCCTCGCCGTCGCCAAGAACCTCGCCAACGCGGGCCGCGACGTCACGGTCGTGTCCAAGGACCTGCCGATGCGCGTCAAGGCCTCGGCCATGGGGCTGCAGGCCGACGAGTACCGCAACGAACTCGTCAAGGACTCGGGCTGGACCGGCGTCGCGGAAATCGACGCGAGCGAAGAGGAAGTCTCAACCCTCTACGGCCACGAGCCGGTCTTCATCCCGGAGGCGGCCGAGATGCCGACCAACACCGGCCTGGTGCTCCTCTCCCAGCGCGGATCCGCCCTGGGCCGGGTGGGCGCGGACAAGCAGGTCCGGCTCGTCAAGGGTGACCGCGATGTGTTCGGGCTGCACGGGCGGTCGGCCGAACAGCGGCTGGCGATCGACCTGCTGATGGACCCCTCCGTGGGGATCGTGTCCCTCGGCGGGCGGGCCGGCACGGGCAAGTCTGCGCTGGCCCTGTGTGCCGGTCTCGAGGCCGTGCTGGAACGGCAGGAGCACCGCAAGGTGATCGTCTTCCGGCCGCTCTACGCGGTGGGCGGGCAGGAGCTCGGCTACCTGCCCGGTTCCGAGGCGGAGAAAATGAACCCGTGGGCGCAGGCCGTTTTCGACACGCTCGGCGCCTTGGTTAGCCAGGAGGTCGTGGAGGAAGTGATGGACCGCGGCATGCTCGAGGTGATGCCGCTGACGCATATCCGGGGGCGTTCACTGCATGACGCCTTCGTGATTGTGGACGAGGCCCAGTCGCTCGAGAAGAACGTGCTGCTCACCGTGATGAGCCGGATCGGGCAGAACTCCAAGATCGTCCTGACCCACGACGTCGCCCAGCGGGACAACCTCCGCGTCGGCCGGCACGACGGCGTGGCCGCCGTGGTTGAGACGCTCAAGGGACATCCGCTCTTTGGCCACATCACCCTCACCCGCTCGGAGCGCTCGCCGATCGCGGCGCTGGTGACGGAGCTGCTGGAGGGGGCGGAGATCTAGGAACGCCCGCCGTGGTCCGGTTCGGCGGGACTGGCTCCGCCGGGCCGCTGCCCTTCGCCGTCGCTTAGACACGGCGCAGCGGGCCCGCTACGGTCGCTGGGCGACCTTCGGGACCCGCTGCGCCGCAATGCGCTCCTTGGCGAAGGACCGCATCCCGGCGTGTGCTTCCGCCACCTTTTCGCACGGTCAGCTTCCGGGGGAGGGTGTTGCGCTTGGCGGATCGATGCCCAGGTACTTTGCGGTGGCTTCGTGGCCCGCCACGTTCAGTTGCCATTCGGGCCGGTTGAAGGTTGCGGGGGTGAGGCGGACTTTCTGGGCGTCGTGGAGTTTTCCGCCCCAGTTGACTCGGTTCACGCCGTTGAGTTCGTAGCCGAGGGACCGGGAGACGCCGAGGGACTGCCGGTTCCAGACGGCCGCCTCGGATTCCGCGACCTCCGCGCCGAGCCAGTCGAAGGCATAGAGGACGACGGCGGCGCGCATCTCCTTGCCGAGTCCCCGGCCATGCACGCTTTGCCTGAGCCAGGACCCCGTGCTGACCGTCCTGAGCGTGGCGAAGTCCTTGGCCTCGATGTCCTGGCAGCCAATGAACCTGCCCTCGTGCCAGATGCCCAGCAGCAGCGTCCATTCCTGCGGCGACATGGTCCCGCGGCACCGCCAGTACCACTGCGCCATGTTCGAACCGAGCTCCCCGGCCGGTGCCTCCGCCCACGGCTTGCTGAAAGGGCTGCGGCCGGGTTCGTGGATGCCGCTCAGGGCTGCCTCCGCCGCCGCAGCGATCTCTTCGTCACGGATCGGCCGCAGCACCAGGCGGGGCGTGGTCAGGGTGAGGCCAAAGGGCGGCCAGAGGCGGGCGAGCTGAGTCATCCGGGAAGCCTAGCGGCGCGGGCAGCGGTCAGCCAGTCACACGCGCAATCAGCCCGCCGGGAGTTCCCAGCTGATGTGCCGGCGGACGTCCGTGAGGTTCATGGACTCGGCGAGGAACAGGTCATCGAGCATGTACTCGTCCACGCCCAGGATCCGGAGCCAGTGCCCGTACACGTCCGGCCCATCCGCTTCCGGTCCGGACCCTTCCCCTGGGCCTGCGCGTCCATCCTCTTCCCGCCCATCGCTTTCCCGTGCGGGGACTGCCTGGCCACCCTCCAGCCAGCGGCTGGCGACGCAAACGCCCGTGCCGGCGTCGACCCTCACCAGCGTGCGGCCCGGGCGGCACAGCGGCGCACTGGGGTGGCTGGGGCGGTAGCCGGGGTTCGGTGTGACGGTGGCCTCCAGGGCGGGGCGGCCCTCGTGCATCACTTCCGTGATGCCGTCCAGCTCCACGGCGTTGGCGTTGGGGAATTCGAGCGGCACGGGGGCGTTGCCTGCCAGTTCCACCGGGTCCAGCGCGGCGGCGAAGCGGCCGTTGCCGAAACCGGGCTCGCCGTAGGCTGCTTCGGGACGGCGCCGGACCAGGCCGCGGTCGTCATAGACCGGGGTGACGAGGTGGGGCGGCAGCAGCCAGGTTTTCCTGGTGGAGCGGACATAAAACACGTCACGGGAATCATTGATGCCGGTCGTGCTTTGCAGGACCAGCCCGTCCGCTGTCTCCAGCCGCAGGGCGCCGGGGCGGCGCAGCCATGCTCGGACCAGATCCGGAGGCGGCGCTGATTCGGTAGGCTCCTGTTCGACGGCGAGGGGCCGGTCCAGGTATTCAAACCGCAGCGACTGCCACTTCCACGGCGAGGAACGGCACAGGTGCCGGAAGGCCGCCGCCTGTTCCGCCTGGCCCGCAGGCGTGCCCGGCCCGCGCGGGTTCGGGCGCGGATTCGAGGTGTCCCATGCGGCCATATCCACAGTTTACGCGCGGGCCCGGCTCTGGCCGCCGGAAATTCCAGTAGCATCCGAGGGTGATCCAACGACTCGGCGGACTGGGTGAAGTGACTCCGCTGGCCTACTGGCTGGTGCTTCTGGCGTGCGCCTACCTGGCAGCTGTGGCCGTCCGGCTCACGGTCATCGATGTCCGGCACCATCTGCTGCCGGACCGGATCGTCTTTCCGGCCTACGCCGTGGCCGGGGTGCTGCTGCTCGGTGCGGTGGCGGTCCACGCGGTGTCGGGAGCCCCGGCCACGGCGGCCGTGCCCGACGGCGGGGCCGGGCTCTTCGGGGTGCCCGGACTGCGTGTGGTGGCCGGGGGAGCGGCGCTGTGGCTCTTCTACTTCCTCCTGCGGGCGGTCTATCCGCCGGGAATGGGTTTTGGCGACGTCAAGCTAGCCGGCGTGCTCGGCATGTACCTGGGGTTCCTTGGCTGGCCGCATGTGTTCGCCGGGACCTTCGCGGCCTTCCTCTTTGGCGGATTGTGGAGCCTGGCCCTGCTGGTGTCGCGGCAGGGCACGCTGAAATCGAGCATCCCCTTTGGGCCGTTCATGCTGGCCGGCACGGCCGCGGCCATGGTGCTCCTGCCGGCCTGACGGGGCCTTGGGTGCCGTTGCTTGGAAGCCCCAACACGTGCGCCGACGCGGCTTCACGATTTTTGTCGGTGCCCCGCCGTAGCCTGCTCCTGTCCAGCCAGCCGCTGGGAAGGTTGGTCCGGGTGCGCCCGGACCGGAAATGGGGAAACATGACAGATTCAGCTCTGACGCACGTGTACGTCCTTCTGGACCGCTCCGGATCCATGAGTTCCATTGCCGATGACACGGTGGGCGGCTTTGCCGCGTTTGTGCGGGAGCAGCAGTTGGTTCCGGGCCGCTGCCGGCTATCCCTGGCGCAGTTCGACGACGTCTATGACCGGGTCTACGCCGCCGTGGACATCCGGGATGTGCCGCCGCTGGACCTGCAGCCGCGCGGCTCCACGGCCCTGCACGACGCCATGATCCGGCTGATCGGGGAGGCCGGGGAGGAACTGGCCGCCATCCCCGAAGAGCAGCGCCCGGGCACGGTGCTGGTGGCAGTGCTGACCGACGGGCACGAGAACGCCTCCAGGGAGGCGACGGGCCCCATGGTGAAAGCCCTTGTGGAGCAGCAGCAGAGCCAGTGGGGCTGGCAGTTCACGTACCTGGGCGCCAACCAGGACGCCGTGCTGACCGCGGAAGGGCTCGGCATCCGGGCCGAGGACGCGCTGACGTATGCGGCCGGCAATGTGGACGCGGCCTTTTCCGGGCAGTCGGCCAAGACCCGCAGACTGCGGGAGGCCCGCTTTGCCGGTGCCAGCATGGCGGACGCCGCCGCCGCCGCGGCCTACACCGCCGAGGAGCGGCGGGCCGCAGAGGGAGGCGCTCCGCCGCGCTAAACACATCCGGGCAGCAGACACAACGGCGGCCGGCGCCTTTCGCTGGAAAGGTGCCGGCCGCCGTCGGACGCTGCCGCGGCCCCGGGGCGCGGCAGCTGGGCCCGGGTGTCAGGCCTTGTGTGGCGGACGGGTCATGGACATAACGTCCAGGGCCGTGTCCAGCTGCTCTTCGGTCAGTTCACCGCGTTCCAGGAAGCCCATCGCCACCACGGTTTCGCGGATGGTGAGGCCCTCGGCCACGGCCTTCTTGGCGATTTTCGCGGCGTTCTCGTAGCCGATGAACTTGTTCAGCGGCGTGACGATCGACGGGGAGGCCTCGGCCAGGTAGCGGGCGCGCTCGACGTTCGCGGTGATGCCGTCGATCATCTTGTCGGCCATGACGCGGCTGGTGTTGGCCAGCAGGCGCACGGATTCGAGCAGGTTGGCGGCCATCACGGGGATGCCGACGTTGAGTTCGAAGGCGCCGTTGGTGCCGGACCAGGCGATGGCGGTGTCGTTGCCGATGACCTGGGCGCAGACCATGATGGACGCCTCACAGATCACCGGGTTGACCTTGCCGGGCATGATCGAGGAGCCAGGCTGCAGGTCCGGGATCGCGATTTCGCCGAGGCCGGTGTTGGGGCCGGAGCCCATCCAGCGCAGGTCGTTGTTGATCTTCATGAAGGAGATCGCGATGTTGCGGAGCTGGCTGGAGGCCTCGATCAGGCCGTCACGGTTGGCCTGGGCCTCGAAGTGGTCGCGGGCCTCGGTCAGCGGCAGACCGGTGTCGGCGGCGAGCAGTTCGATGACGCGCTCCGGGAAGCCGGCGGGGGTGTTGATGCCGGTGCCGACGGCGGTGCCGCCGAGCGGAACCTCAGCCACGCGGGGAAGGGAGGCGTTGATGCGCTCGACGCCGTAGCGGACCTGCGCGGCGTAGCCGCCGAACTCCTGGCCCAGCGTCACCGGGGTGGCATCCATGAGGTGGGTGCGGCCGGACTTCACAACGTCCTTGAACTCGACGGCCTTGCGCTCCAGGGACTCCGCGAGGTAGCCCAGCGCCGGGATCAGGTCGTTGATCAGCGCGGACGTGGCGGCCACATGGACCGAGGTGGGGAAAACGTCGTTGGAGGACTGCGAGGCGTTGACGTGGTCATTGGGGTGGACCACCTTGTCGCTGCCGGCGGCCTTGAGCGCGCGGGTCGCCAGTTCGGCAAGGACCTCGTTGGTGTTCATGTTCGATGAGGTGCCCGAGCCGGTCTGGAAGACGTCGATCGGGAAGTCGCCGTCGTACTTTCCGGTGGCGACCTCATCGGCAGCGTCCGCAATCGCCTGGGCCAGCTCGCCGTCGAGCACTCCCAGTTCTGCGTTGGCCTGCGCCGCGGCCTTCTTGACCCGGGCGAGGGCCTCGATGTGGGTGCGCTCCAGGGTCTTGCCGGAGATCGGGAAGTTTTCGACGGCACGCTGCGTCTGGGCACGGTACAGGGCGTTCACGGGAACCCGGACCTCGCCCATCGTGTCGTGTTCAATGCGGAACTCTTCGGTGTTCAACTCTTCTGTGGAAGTCATGGGGCTAGCTTATTGGGCGGAGGCGTCCCACCGAAAACCGTGAAGGCCCTGTTGCCCGGCAGCCGCAGGAACCTAGAGCTCGCCGATTCCGGAAACGAGGTCCGCCCTGCCGTCGGCGAGGCTGTAGGCGAGGCCGATCACCGCTGCCCGGCCGCCCCCGACTGCATCGGAAATCACCCGCGAGCTGTCCACGAGCCGCTGCGACGTCTGCTTGACGTTCTCCACCACCATGTCGTTGACCTCGTGCTGGTTGTTGCGCAGCGAGGTCAATACCGACGGCGTGATGCGTTCCACGAGGCTGCGCATGAAGCCCACGGGCATCTGTCCGGTCTCCATGGCGTCCTTGGTGGCCGTGACCGCCCCGCAGTTGTCGTGTCCCAGGACGACGATCAGTGGCACCGCGAGGACGCTGACGCTGTATTCGAGCGAGCCGAGCACGGCATCGTCGATCACGTGGCCCGCGGTGCGGACCACGAAGGCGTCGCCCAGGCCGAGATCGAAGATGATCTCAGCGGCCAGGCGCGAATCCGAGCAGCCGAAGATCACCGCGAAGGGGTGCTGGTTCTCCACCAGGGAGGAACGGCGGGACGCGTCCTGGTTGGGATGGGACGATTCGCCGGACACAAAGCGCTCGTTGCCTTCGCGGAGACGGCGCCAGGCAAGGGCGGGAGTGAGATAGGTGGCCACGGGAGTACCTTACGGCTAAGGGGCGGGGGATGGCGAAACTGTTGCGGCCGCGGTGCTCCCGGGTGACGCGGTGCCGGCCGTGCCGGACTTGCCCTCCAGGTCATTGACCACCGCTGCTGCCAGCACCGTGAATTCGTCCAGCTGGGCGGATCCGGTCAGGATCACGGTGGTGCCGCCGGCGTCGGCAAGCACCATGCTCTTCTCGCCCTTGCCGGTGTCGCGGAGCTCCCAGTCACGTCCGCCGGCGTTGCGGGTGCCGGTCACGGGCGCGCTCTTCACCTGCTGCAGCAGCCAGGTCGGATTGGACTGCCGCGTCTGGACCAGGGCGATGAAGGATTCCTTGGGGGTGAGGTAGCCGACCTCCCAGGTGGGGACGCCGCTGCCCGATCCGGATTCCCAGCGGGCGTAATTTGCGCGAAATGTGTCGTCGGTATCGGGGGCAGCCGGTGTGAATCCGGCCACATCGGCGGCGTTCTGCGCCACGGCGCTGACGTTGACGTCCGGCCGGTAGCCGCCGGTCTTGGGCGAGGGGTTCATCAGGACGATGGGTAGGAACGCGGCGATGCTCAGGGCCAGCGCAATGATCATGCCGATCACCGAGGCGTTCGCACGCTTCGCCGCACCGGCGCTCAGTACGGGCTTGACGGGCGGCTGGCCGGCGGCGGCGGGTGCTTCCCGGCCGACGGTGCCGGCGGGGGAAGCGGGGGCTGCGGGGGACGTTTCCTGCAATTCACTCACCCCTCTATAGTCGCCCATTCCGGGCTGATCTCACATTCGACTGTGCCGGGCGGGCCGGGGGCGGGCTGTTCACGGAAGGGTCAATCCAAGACGCAGCTTTCCACCGAGACTATGATCAGTATCAGACGAGATCACAAACTAAGAATCACCGGGACGGATCGATCCTGTCCGCACGGCTTCAATGATCGCCACTCGAAGAAGAGGTTCACGTGACACCACCGCCAATGACCCAGAAGTACTCCACGCTTTCGCCGTCCCTCGCCGTCGGCATCGACGAGCCGGACCGCAACCTTGCTCTGGAACTGGTCCGCGTCACCGAAGCCGCTGCCATCGCCGGCGGCGGCTGGGTCGGGTACGGGGACAAGAACAAGGCCGACGGCGCCGCTGTCGACGCCATGCGCTCCTTCCTCCAGACCGTCCACTTCAACGGTGTTGTTGTCATCGGCGAAGGCGAGAAGGATGAAGCCCCGATGCTCTACAACGGAGAGCACATCGGTGACGGCACCGGGCCCGAGTGCGACGTCGCCGTCGACCCGATCGACGGGACGCGGCTGACTGCCCTGGGCATCAACAACGCCCTGGCCGTCCTCGCCGTTGCCGAGCGCGGCTCCATGTTCGACCCCTCCGCGGTCTTCTACATGGAGAAGCTCGTCACCGGACCGGAAGCCGCCGACATGGTTGACCTGCGCCTGCCGGTCAAGCAGAACCTGCACCTCATCGCCAAGGCCAAGGGCGTCAAGGTCAACCAGCTCAACGTGATGATCCTGGACCGCGACCGGCACCGGGGGCTCGTGGAGGAAATCCGCGAGGCCGGTGCCCGGACGAAGTTCATCATGGACGGCGACGTCGCCGGCGCCATCGCCGCGGCCCGCTCGGGCACCGGAGTGGACGCCCTGATGGGCATCGGCGGAACACCGGAAGGCATCATCACGGCCTGCGCCATCAAGGCCCTCGGCGGCGTGATCCAGGGCCGCCTGTGGCCCACCAGCGACGACGAGAAGCAGAAGGCCATCGACGCCGGCCACGACCTGGACCGGGTCCTGTCGACCAACGACCTCGTCTCCAGCGACAACTGCTACTTCGCCGCCACGGGCATCACCGACGGCGACCTGCTCAAGGGCGTGCGTTACTCCAAGGACAAGGTCCTCACCCAGTCCATCGTGATGCGTTCCAAGTCCGGGACGATCCGCTTTGTCGATGGCGAGCACCAGGCCAGCAAGTGGGAAGGCTACGCCCGCAAGGGTTAAGCAGCTGCCCAAACCAGGACACCCGGATCCCGGGGCGCGATTCGCGCCCCGGGATCCGCCGTTTCCAGGCGGCCCGGGCGGGCACGGCATTGGGTAGGGTGGAACCATGACATGGCTAGTAACAGGTGGCGCAGGATATATCGGCTCTCACGTGGTTTCCGCTTTACGCGGGGCCGGGATGCAGGCGGTGGTGGTTGACTCGCTCTCCAGCGGGCACCGCGAGTTCGTCCCGGACGACGTGCCGTTTGTGCACGGCACCATCCTCGACGCGGAACTCGTGGCCCGCACCATGCTGGACCACGGCGTAACCGGCGTGATCCACCTCGCCGGCTTCAAATACGCCGGCGTTTCGGTCCAGGAGCCGCTGCTCACCTACGAGCAGAACGTCACCGGCACGGCAGAACTGCTCAAGGCCATGGAGCTCGCCGAGGTTGACAAGCTGGTCTTCTCCTCCTCCGCCGCGACGTACGGCACCCCCACCGGGGACATCGTCACGGAAAACACCCCGACGCTGCCGGAATCCCCGTACGGGGAGAGCAAGCTGATCGGCGAATGGCTGATCCGCGCCCAGGGCAGGGCGCGGGGACTGAAGCACACCTCGCTGCGCTACTTCAACGTGGTCGGCTCCGGCTCACCCGAACTCTACGACACGAGCCCGCACAACCTCTTCCCGATCGTGCTCCGCGCACTGACCGCAGGGAAGACCCCCCGCATCAACGGCACCGACTACAACACCGCCGACGGCACGTGCGTGCGCGACTACGTGCACGTGGCCGACCTGGCCACGTCCCACGTCGCAGCCGCCCAGGCCCTCGCCGCCGGCACGCCGCTGGAACGCGTCTACAACCTCGGGTCCGGCGACGGGCTCTCCGTCCGTCAGATTATGACGGCGATGGCCACCGTGACCGGCATCGACTTCGAGCCGGAAATCGGGCCACGCCGGGCGGGGGATCCGGACAGGATTGTGGCCGATGGTTCCCTGGCCGCACGCGACCTGGACTGGAAGATGCGCCATACCGTCGAGGACATGGTTGCCAGCGCGTACGAGGCACAGAAGAAAGCCGCCGACGCCGGACACTAGGCACCCCGCGGGGACATGCCCAGCGTTCATGCCCAGGACCGGACATAGTGGGTCTATGTCCACCCGCCGGGGCTGAGGCAGGACATGTCCAGGTCTGATACCCGGATTAGTACTGCTGACGCGGGGCATGTCCAGTGGTGGTGCCTGGGGTTGCGCTGCCACAGCGGGGCATGTCCAGTGCGCGGGCTCGGAAATGGACATGGTGGGTCTATGTCCACCCGCGGCGGCTGACGCGGGGCATGTCCAGTGGTGGTGCCTGGGGTTGCGCTGCCACAGCGGGGCATGTCCAGTGCGCGGGCCCGGAAATGGACATGGTGGGTCTATGTCCACCCGCGGCGGCTGACGCGGGGCATGTCCAGTGGTGGTGCCTGAGGTTGCGCTGCCACAGCGGGGCATGTCCAGTGCGCGGGCCCGGAAATGGACATGGTGGGTCTATGTCCACCCGCGGCGGCTGACGCGGGGCATGTCCAGTGGTGGTGCCTGGGGTTGCGCTGCCACAGCGGGGCATGTCCAGTGCGCGGGCCCGGTAATGGACATGGTGGGTCTATGTCCACCCGCGGCGGCTGACGCGGGGCATGCCCGGTGGGGGGGGAGGGCTAGCGGCGGAGTGCGCCGCGCAGCCGGACGGGCAGCCTTCGGGCCGCCGCGAGGCCGCGGCGGACCGCCTGCGCGCCCTTCCGGACCAGTTGGTATCCGTTGTAGCGCACCGTCCGTACCGGCAGGTCCCAGGTCCCGGGATACTCGACCTCGTGCCCGCCGAAGGACTTCTTGAAGGAAGTGAACCCCGCCCACTTGTGGTCGGGCTCGTCCGCGGGGGCCACGCCCCAGAGATCCACCTGCTTCAGGCCCTTGTCCCTGGCATCGGCCATCAGGGTGACCAGCAGCGGAATCCCGGCGCTGAGCTTCCGGTGCGCGTCATCCAGCGCGGCGTGGGCATAGGTGCGGGTGTCCGCGGAGTCGTAGGCGAGGGCGGCCGCAATCGGCTCGCCCGCGAGGTCGGCGATGAAGAGTGTCGCGGCACCGGAGGGCATCAGGGAGCGGGCGACCTGGGTGAGATAGTCGTCGCTCTGCGGCTTGAAACCGCTGCGCGACGCCGTCAGGTGCAGGAAACCCAGCAGGACCGAGATCTCCTCCGGGTCGTGGCTGGAACGGAACGTCACGCCCTTCTTGTGGATGTTCCGGTACAGGTTGCGGTTCACCGGCTTCATCTCCGCCAGAACGTCCTTGAAGTCCCTGTCCAGGTCCACGACCCAGGAGCGTTCCGGCTGCTGGTTCGCCGGGGCCGGCCGGAGGCCGCGCGCGCGCAGGACAGCGCCGGCGCCCGCGGCAGTGAAGCCGGCGTCGACCGGTTCGAGGCGGACAAACACGGCGCCGCAGCTGCGGGCCAGCTCCGCGAGTGCCTCCAGCGCGGCGTCGAACGCGGCCAGGGAAGCGGCCACCGGGCCGTAGGGGGCGTAGAGCAGTTTCCCCGCGGGGTTGCTTTCCTCGATGGCCAGGAAGCTCCAGCCGGCGCCCGAGCGCTCATGCACGGTCCGCCCCAGGGCGCGCTGGAAGTTTGCCCACGCGGGGCTCTGCAGGAAATGGTCCACGGTCTCAGGCTTTCAGGGCGGTGGTGACGGCAAAGGCCAGGGCGGTCCCGGTGGCGCCGGCGGCGGCATGGGCATTGACCGGCGCCTCGGCCGCGGGCAGGAAGGCGCTCGCGCCGCGCTTCAGCCGCAGTTCACCCTTGGGGGAGTCCAGGAGCACAGAACCGGAGACCACGATGATGACGGCGGCCCCCGACTGCGCCAGCGGGACGGGCCCCGCGCCGGGCTCGAGCTCGACGCGCTGCAGCTGGAACTCCCGGAACGGCGGCCGGAAGACCTCCTGTCCCAGCATGGTCGTCTCGGCGCTGAGCACCGGCACGCCGACGGCCTCGAAGGAGACGGTGCGGAGCAGTTCCGGCACGTCCACGAACTTCGGGGTCAGCCCGCCGCGCAGCACGTTGTCCGAGGAAGCCATGACCTCGACGCCGAGACCGTGCAGGTAGGCGTGGATATTGCCGGCCGGCAGGTAGACAGCCTCGCCCGGCGCCAGCGAGATCCGGTTGAGCAGCAGTGAAATCAGCACGCCCGGATCGCCCGGATACTGCGCATTGAGTGTGACGACGGTGGAAAGCTCGGCCTGGTAGGGCGCCGTCGGGGCGCCGGAGGTCAGCGCCGCCACAATCGCGGCCGTCGCCACCGCGACGTCCTCGCCGCCGGAGATCAGCCGGTTGAAGGCCGAGCGGAGGGCCGTGGGCTCATCGTGCTGCGCCAGATCCTCCAGCAGCACCGGTACGAGCGGCGGCAGCGCCAGGCCGGCCAGCTCAAAATCGGCCACCAGCACCTGGAAAACGGCACGGGACTCAGCCGCCGGCCGGAAGCCGCACAGCGCCTCGAACGGTGTCAGCGCGAGGATCATCTCCGGCTTGTGGAAGGCGTCCTTGTAGTTGCGTTCCGCTGCCGCGCGGTCAACGCCGGCGGCCTCCTCGCGGGCGAACCCTTCCCGGGCCTGCGCGAGCGTCGGGTGCACCTGGAGGGACAGGGGGCTGTCGGCGGCCAGGAGTTTGAGCAGGAAGGGAAGGCGGGGGCCGAATTCGGCCACGCTGGCGCTGCCCAGATGGTGCTCCGGATCCTCCGCGATCAGCGCATCCAGGGCCCGTCGTCCGCCGTCGTCCGGGACCGCGGCGTGCGCGCTGGTCGATCCGGCGCCGGCCGGACTGAGCGCCACCGAGGGGGAGTCCGGATGCGCGCCGATCCACAGCTCCGCCTCCGGCCCGCCGGACGCCACCCGGCCGAGGAGCCCGGCGATGGCTGTTGTGGAACCCCAGGCATAGGGCCGGAGGACATTCTCGAGTTCGTACACTGCCGGGTGTCCCTATCTGTGACGGAAGGCTGCTGGAAAACTGGTCGGAAGGGACTACAGCGGCGCGCACTGGCCGTTCGTAGCCACGAGGTTGCGGATCGACTGCTCGTCGCCGTTGCGCTTGAACTGGTTGAGCATCTCCTCGGTGATCGGCTCGCCGTCCGGCGTGGTCGTCACCGGAGTGAAGTCAGACGGCGACGACGGCGCGGGCTGGGTGCCGGGCTGTGCGCGGGGCAGCGCACCGGCAGCCGACAGCGGTCCGGGGGCCGCGTCCTGCGGACGGATGCCGTCGACGGCGGGGCGCGCCTCGGGGGCGGGGCCGAGGAGTTCGTCGACCCGTTGGTGGATCTGGTCGAAATCCGGGACCGTCGAGAAGGACGCGTCGAAGTCGGGCGGTCCGATGGTGAGCCGGCTCATGTCCTGGCCCTTGGCGTTCATCGCCAGATCCACGAAGCTGCCGAGCTGGCCGGCGGAGACGTTGGAGTCCACCACCTTGGTGCCCGCGCTGGCGATGTCCTCGAACTTGGCCAGCAGGGTGGCCGGATCCAGCTGCTTCAACATGGCCTGCTGGACACATTGCTGACGCTGGATGCGGGCGTAGTCATCAACGAACTCACGCGAACGGCCG
Organism: Pseudarthrobacter linnaei; assembly: GCF_055412825.1. Lineage (NCBI taxonomy): Bacteria > Bacillati > Actinomycetota > Actinomycetes > Micrococcales > Micrococcaceae > Pseudarthrobacter > Pseudarthrobacter linnaei. The sequence goes on along the minus strand of NZ_JBVAYX010000008.1, from coordinate 119,014 downwards.
TACCAGAGCGCGTGATAGCCGTCGAGGTGCTGCTCCCCGGCGGGGATCCAGCCGGTCGGCATGCCATGGATGCCGTTGGCCTCGTCGACCATGTCGCCGCTGAGCGGGACCCAGCCGCCGGCCTTGATCCGGATGCCGCCCATGGCATCAATGAGTTTGGCGAAGCCCTCCATGTCCACCAGCACGTAGGCCTGGACCTTGATGCCCAGCGTCCCGGAGACGGCTTCCATCGTGGCTTGAGCGCCCGGGTCCGCCACGCCGGGGTACAGGTCCTGGTGTTCGTTGGTGACCTCGGTGTTGATGGCGTTGATGAGGCACTCATTGCCGCAGTCGTACCCGTCAGGGTAAATCTTGCGCATCGGTGAGTCCTCGCTGAACTGCGCGTTCTGCAGGTTCCGGGGCACGGAGATGATGGCGGTCTTGCCGGTCTTGGCATCGACGCTGATGACCGAGAGGCTGTCCGGCCGGCGGCCGGTCCGGTCCGCCCCGGCATCGCCGCCCATCATGAGGAAGTTGTACCGGCCCTCCGAGGGCTCCATCGTCGGTCCGTTGGAGAAGATGTTGCCGATGGCGTCGCGGCTGACGTTGAGCAGGTACGCGGCGTAGCCCAGCGAGCCGCTGCTGAGAATCATGGCCAGCACCAGGGCGGCGACGACGGCAGGGCGCACGCCGGGCGCCAGCAGCACGGGACGGATCAGCCGCAGGGTGTTGATGAACAGGGCGGCCCAGCCGATGGCCAGCGCCGCCAGGCCGACGACCAGCAGCAGCGCTGTGACCGGATTCGTGATCAGGTTGATCAGCGTTGACCGGGATGCCAGCAGGAGCACGGCCGCGAGGACGGCCAGCACCCAGACGGTGAGGGTGACACGCAGCGCCACCCGCCCCAGCCGCCGGTTGCCAGCGACAATCTGGGCGCTGCCGGGTACCAGCAGGGTCATCAGGACCAGCAGGAAGGCACGCTTGGTCAGTACCGGTGCGGCTGCCCCCGACGGATGCCGGACGGGATCCGTGCTGGACGGTGCAGCTGTCCGCTTCTGCGGCGCCGGCTGCCGGGACGGGGCATAACTGTTGGTCATCTGGCGATCCTTAACGGCTGCCCCGGGTGACGACGTTCGCGTCCGCGAAGACTTCGCTCACCTTGTGCCGCAGGTTCGCGCCCTTCCGGGTGGCGACGTCGTTGAGTTCCTGGGCGAAGTTGAGCAGTTCGGTGCGGAGCTGGGCGGCCAGCGGGTCCGTGCCGGAGGCCAGCATGCGCACGGCCAGCAGACCGGCGTTCCGGGCCCCGCCGATGGATACGGTTGCGACCGGAACCCCGGCGGGCATCTGGACGATGGAGAGCAGGGAGTCCATGCCGTCGAGGGTCTTGAGCGGGACCGGGACGCCGATGACCGGAAGCGGTGTGACCGAGGCGAGCATGCCCGGCAGGTGCGCGGCGCCGCCGGCGCCGGCGATGAGGACACGCAGACCGCGTTCATGGGCCGTCTGGCCATAGCGGATCATTTCCAGTGGCATGCGGTGCGCTGAGACGACGTCGGCCTCAAAGGCGATGCCGAATTCGGCGAGGGCCTCGGCCGCGGCCTCCATCACGGGCCAGTCGGAGTCCGAGCCCATCACGAGCCCGACGATCGGGGCATCGGCCCCGGCGTCCGCTGCCGGGAACGGGGCGTCCGCGGGCGGGATGGTGCTGCCGTTGTTGCTGGTGGTGCTCATGCGTTCTCCTCGTGTGCTCCCGCTGCGGTGCGGGACGGGGCCCTGCCGTTACGGATGATGTTGGCGACCGTGGTGGCGCGTTCGCGCACCGAGTCGATGTCGGCCACGGAGCCGCCGACGAGGTTGACGTGGCCGATCTTGCGGCCCGGCCGGACGGCCTTGCCGTAACAGTGGACCTTCGCTGCGGGTTCGCTGGCGAGGGCTGCGGGATAGGCGGAGAACAGATTCTGGTTCTCGCCGCCCAGGAAGTTCTTCATCACGACCACTGGGCCCAACAGGTCCGTGGCGCCGAGCGGCAGATTGAGGATGGCGCGGAGGTGCTGTTCGAACTGGCTGGTCACGGAGCCGTCCTGGGTCCAGTGGCCGGTGTTGTGAGGACGCATGGCGAGCTCGTTGATCAGGAAGCCTGATCCGACGCCGGGGGTTTCGAACAGCTCGACGGCCATCACACCGGTGACGCCGAGTTCGCTGGCGATCCGGAGGGCAGCGTTTTCGGCCGCGGCCGCGACCTCGAGCGGGATGTCCAGGGCCGGGGCGATGACTTCGTCGCAGACGCCGTCGACTTGGATCGTGTGCACCACGGGCCAGGCCCGTGACTCACCGTCCGGTGTCCGTGCCACCAGGGCAGAGAGCTCGCGGCTGAATTCCACCTTCGCCTCCGCGAGCAGCGGTGACATCGCCCCGAACCAGTCAGCAGTATCCGCGGCGTCCGCCGCGGAGTCCACGATCCGCACGCCCTTGCCGTCGTAGCCGCCGCGCGGGGTTTTCAGGACCACCGGCCAGCCACTGTCCTCGCCGAACGCGACCAGCGCGGCGACGTCGTCGACCGCCGCCCAGCGCGGATTGGGCAGTTCCAGCCTGTCGATGGCCGCCCGCATCACGAGCTTGTCCTGGGCGTTGACCAGCGCGTCCGGTCCCGGATGGACGTTCACGCCGGCCCGCTGGAGGGAACGGAGGTGTTCGGTGGGGACGTGCTCGTGGTCGAATGTCAGCACGTCCAGGCCGCGGGAAAACTCAAGGAGATGGTCCAGGTCGGTGTAATCACCGACCGGGGCATAGGCCACGGCGGCAACGGCTGAGACGTCCTCACCTTCGGCAAGGACGCGGAGCTCGAAGCCCAGGGCGGTGGCCGCGGGGGCCATCATTCGGGCGAGTTGGCCGCCGCCAACCACACCGATCACAGGAAAAGTCACAAGTCCAAGCCTACCGAAAACCTCGCCATATCCCGGCTTTTGAACGTCCCGGTGCGGGATCCGGGCGGCCACGGGCCCCTTTTCGGCGGGGTTGTCGGGGGCGGCCCCCGGCATTTTGGCCGGCATTTTGACCGGCGTCCGGCCGGCTTCCGGGCTTCACAGTTGGGGCCGTGGGACGGGCCGACGGGGCGCGCCCCCGGCAATGGGCGCTAAAATGGGCCGTTGGCCCAATGGCCGACAGTTCAAAAAGGCCACGGAGGGTCATGATTACTACACTTAGCGAGCGCTTGCGCGGGCTCGCCTCGCTCTTCTGGCGCGAAGTGGCCAAGTTCGGTGCGGTGGGCGGAGTCGCGTTCATTATTGACAACGGACTCACGTACTACCTGATGCACGGCCCGATGACCGACAGCGAGGCCAAGGCCCGCTTTGTGGGCGCCAGCATCGCAACGATCTTCTCCTGGATTGCGAACCGCTTCTGGACCTTCCGCCACCGCCGCCAGGACAACGTGCTCCGCGAGTTCGGGATGTTCATCCTGATCAACGGCATCGGCATCGGCATCTCGACAGGATTCACCGCCCTTGCCAAGTACGGCTTCGGGGTCACGGACAAGAACATGCTCTTCGCCGCCGGCATCGTCGGCATCCTGGTCGCCACAGTCGTGCGCTTTTTCGCCTACCGCTTCCTGGTCTTCAACAAGGAACTCGACGAAGAGCCGGAGTTCTCGCACGACCACGAAATCATCGAACGGCACCCGCACACGCACCCCGCCCCCGCCGTCAGGAACAGCCCCGCCGTCAATACCCGCGCCGTCAAGACCCGCGCCGTCAAGGACCCGGAACGGCCGGGCCCCCCGGCCTAGGAGGAACCGGCCTGCCGCCGGCAACCCCGGCACCCGGCTCAGCTGCCGGTGATGCGCTCGTCCGCGAGCAGTTTCTCCGTGACCGTGACCTCGGGGTGCACCAGGACCACCGAACCGTCCCTCTTCCAGGCGCCCAGGCAATGGGACAGGGCGGGCTCCGGGCCGTCACCGGCGGTCACCAGCAGCCGGACGCCTGCGTCGTGCGCGGCCGCGAAGCCGTCCAGCAGATCACCATGGGTATGCTCCGTCCCCGCAGCGGCCAGCACGGCCCGCCGCGACGCTTCCGGATCCACGTGCGGCATAAAGACATCCCCGTGGGAGCGAACCTCGGCGGCGTAGTCAACGACGCCGGTGGGCAGCTCGCCCTGCCACCGCATCGCCAGCGCCGGCAGCGCCACCGCCAGGACGGCGTCGAAAGCCCCCTGCGCCGCCCCGGGGCCGGGATCGCCGGTGGCCAGCAGCTCGGCCTCGGCATCGTCGAACACGACCTCCATACCGAGCTGCCAGGCGGCGAGGGCAAGAATCACGGACTTCCAGTGGGCCGGCAGATCAAGCCGCAACCGCGTCCCGGGTTCGGCGTCAAGCTCGTCCTGGAGGAGGTTGCTGGTCTTCGCCACCCAGTTATCCAGGACCCGGCCGGAGAGCTCAACCCGCTCGGACCCGGGCCCGTACCAGGTCAGCCGGGGGGAGGTGGAGTGGCCCGAACGCAGGGCTGTCATCAGGTCGATTGCCGGGATACTCATGGATTCATCTTGCCACGGCAGCCACGGGCGTGATCTCCGTCATATGCCATCCCGCGCCCGCCAGCCGGCGGCCAGCGCCGCGCCGGGAAGTTCCCCGGAAATTCAGCAAAAATTTCTCCGAAGTGCTCAGCACCCTGATTATTCCGCGCAATCTCCGGGGTGTCGCCCAGAAATCCCGGGCGTGGCGTGCCCCCGCTTTGAGCCCGGCGTTGATTATTATCTCCGCCGCGGCTTGACTGCAGATACTTACACACGTGTAATTAGGTATCGAAGGCCGATGTGCGGAAACCGGAACTCAACCGAGTCCTAACGGGTCAGGCAAAGGCTGCAAAATCAGAGAGGAAACGCCAATGGGGCTAGCAGAGCGTATCCATGAAGAGGCCGTCGTTGCTGGGCAGGCCACGGCCAAATACCGTTCACGCGGAGTGCCGAGCGACTGGTATGTCGATCCGGCCGATCCGGACGCGGCGGACCGCTTCAACGAACATACCAAAGATCAACTGCAGGACCAGGCGACAGCCTTCCTCGCGGCGCACGACGAACTTCTCTCCGGTCCGGACCTGGAGAACGATCTTCACGATCCGCCGATGGAGCTCCAGACCCTCCACGCAGGCACCACCACTCAGCCGGTATGGATCGGACTGCCCTCCCAGCAGGACTTCGACGACGAAGGCGAGCTGGGCTGGCAGACGGACGCGCTCTGCGCGCAGACCGACCCGGAGGCATTCTTCCCCGAGAAGGGTGGCTCCACCCGCGACGCCAAGAAGGTCTGCGGGGCGTGCAACGTGCGCTCACAGTGCCTGGAATACGCCCTGTCCAACGATGAGCGTTTCGGCATCTGGGGTGGCCTCTCCGAGCGCGAGCGGCGCCGGCTTAGGAAGCGAGCAATCTAATTCTTCAAGAAGTACGAGTCACCGCCGTCGTGGTTTCCCACGACGGCGGTGACTTTCTCCCCAGGACCCTCGCGGCGCTGGCGGCTCAGAGCCGGCCCGCGGACACCTGCATCGGGGTTGATACCGGTTCCCGCGACGATTCGGCGGCGCTCCTCGAGCAGGCCTTCGGCGCAGACAACGTCACAGTCTTTGAGCAGGCCCGCAGTGGCATGGGCGCGGCGGTGCAGGCAGGCCTCGGCGCCCTCGCACCGTGGGGCGGCGCCGGCCCGTCCGGCAAGGGCGGCGCCGGCCGCCCCGCGGTCGAGTGGATCTGGCTGCTGCACGACGACGCAGCCCCCGCCCCCGAGGCCCTCGCCGAACTGCTCCGCGCCGTCGAACGTGCCCCCTCGGTCACGGTGGCGGGCTGCAAGCAGCTGGACTGGCACTCCGAGCGCCGGCTGATCGACGTCGGGCTCTCCACCAGCCGCTGGGCCGAGCGGCTGACGCTCATCGAAGCCGACGAGCTCGACCAGGGACAATACGACGGACGCAGCGACACCTTCGCGGTCAACTCCGCCGGCATGCTGGTCCGCCGCGATGTCTGGGAGGACCTTGACGGCTTCGACCCGGCACTTCCGGGCAGCGGCGACGACGTCGACTTCTGCTGGCGCAACCGGCTGGCCGGACACCGTGTGGTGGTGGTCCCGAGTGCACGGATGTTCCATGTCTCGCACCGCCCGCACGCCCTGGGCAACGCGGGGGCGGCCCGCAAGGCCCAGGTGCATTTGCGGCTCAAGCACGCCCCTGCCTGGAAAGTTCCGCTGCACGCCGCCGGGGCCCTGCTGGGCAGCATCTTCAAGCTGGTCCTGAGTATCGCGGTCAAAGATCCCGGACACGGTTTCTCGCAGCTCCTGGCCACCTTCGGTGCCCTTTCACGCCCCGCGGCCGTGGCCCGGGGCCGGCGCAACGCTGCCCGGACGCGCCGCATCCGGCGTTCCGTCATCAAGGGCCTGCAGACCCCGCGGCGCGAGGTCTGGGCGCACCGCCGTTCGCTCATGGAGGCCCTCGGGGCCGATGACGCCGGGGATAACCCGGGCGGCATCGACCCCCTGGCCGAGCAGCCCACCGGCGACTCGGCGGACGACTTCGCCGCCCTGACCACTTCCGAGCGGGGCTGGGTGGGCAACGGCGCGCTGCTCGCCGTCCTGCTCACCACCGCGGCCTCCCTGGTCGGCCTGCTAAGCCTGTTCCGGGCCGAAGCTGTCGCCGGCGGCGCAAGCATTCCGCTCTCGCTGCGGCTGGGCGACATCTGGAACCACGCCTCCGGCTGGTGGATCACCCTTGGCGCAGGACTTCCCGGGCACGGTGACCCCTTCGGCTACGTGCTGTGGGCCCTGGGCGCGGTCGGCGGCGGCAACGCCAACAGTGCACTCGCCGGGTTCCTCATCCTGGCCATGCCGCTTTCCGCCCTCGGCGCCTGGTTTGCTGCGGGAGCGCTGACGCCGCGCCGCCGGCTCCGGCTGGCCGCCGCCCTTATCTGGGCCGGAGCCCCGGCCCTGCAGGTGGCGCTCAACCAGGGCCGCGCCGGCGCCCTGGTCGCCCACGTTATGATGCCGGTGCTGGTGCTGGCCCTGCTGCGGGCCACCGGCACCGCCGCGGGACGCGGGCGCTTCGCCGTTCCGGCCCCCGGGGAGCGGCGCTTCACCGAGGCGCCCCCGGTGAAACCCGGCATCAACGGCACCCCCTCCTGGACCGCCGCCGCCGCGGCCGGACTGGCGCTGGCCGTCGTGACCGCGGCAGCCCCTTCGCTGCTGCTGCCCGGCGTCGTCCTCGTGGCCTTATGCGGCACGCTCCTGGGCCGACGCGGCCGCACCGTGTGGTGGGCGCTGCTGCCCACCCTGGCGCTGTTCGTGCCGTTCCTGGCCTCCACGATTGACCGGCCCCGTGCCCTGCTCGCAGACCCCGGCCGGCCGCTGGGCTTTGACGCGGCACCGCTGTGGCAGCAGGCCCTGGGCCAGCCGCTGCGCTTCACGCCCGACGGCGGCCTCACCGGCCTTCCGGTCTTCGGCGCAGACTCCGCCGTACCGTGGGCGCTCCTGCTCGCCCTGCTGATCGGACTGCCCGTCCTGCTCCTGGCCGTGGCCGCCCTGCTCCTGCCGGGCCGGCCTCCGCGGACTGCCCGCGCCCTCTGGACCGCGGCTCTGCTGCTGCTGGGCGGCGGCTGGCTCAGCAGCCAGGTCGCCACCGGGGCCAGCGCCGACGTCCTGGTCACCCCCTTTACCGGACCGGCTGTGTCGGCCGCGGCCTTTGCCCTCCTGGGGGCGTCCCTGATCGGCGCGGGAGGCCTGCTGGACTCCGCCGACCGGGCCGCCGCCGCAACCACCGGCCGTAAGATCCTGATCCGCGGCACTGCGGTCACGGCCATGATCCTGCTGCTGGCCGGCCCCGTGGCCGGACTGACTGTGTGGGCCGTGCAGAACGTCCTGCCGCCGGCCACTCCGGCTGCCGGAGCGGCCGGCAGCGGTTCCCTGGGCGCCACGCGGCTGGTCCAGCCGGCCGAACCCAGGACCCTCCCCGCAACAGCCATCGACCGCGGCGAAGGACCCGAACAGTCCCGCACCCTCATCATCTCCACCGGCGAAAACGGAACGTTCGACGCCGCGCTCATGCGCGGCGCCGGCACCACCCTGGACTCGCTGTCCACGATTGGCGCCGCCCGCCCGATCATGGGGGAGCCCGGCCAGGAGACCGTCCGTGACGACGACGCCGCCGTGGCTTCGCTGCGCAACGTCGTGGCCACGATCGTGGCCGGACAGGGCGTCGATCCCCGCGCCGAGCTGGAGCAGCTCGGCGTCGGCTTCGTGGTCCTGCGGGCCGCCGATACCGCGGCCCAGCTGACCGCCAGCCGGATGGACGCCGTCCCCGGCCTCGTCGCCGTCGGCAAGACCGACGTCGGCTGGCTCTGGCGGATCAGCCCCCTGAACCAGCCCGTCATCGCGGCCGCCGACGTCGCCCACCGCGTGCGGATCGTCGACGGCGCGGGCGCCACCGTCGGGCTGGTTCCGTCCCAGGCGGTGTCCGCCGACGCCGCGGTGCCCGCCGGGCCGGAAGGACGGCTCGTGGTGCTGGCCGAACGCGCCGATCCCGGCTGGAGCGCCTGGCTCGACGGCCGCAGACTCACCGCCACCACCTCCGGGTGGGCGCAGGCCTTCACCCTGCCCGCCGAGGGCGGGCAATTCAGGCTCCGCTACGAAGCACCCTGGGCCATCTGGACGGGCGCTGCCCAGGCCGTCATCATCGGCCTGACCGTCCTCCTGGCCATCCCCATGCCTGCCCGTCGGCCGAACACCGGCCTCTCCAGGGACGAAGGCTCCCTGCGTAAGGAACATCAACATGCCTAGGGACGACATCCCCGACAGACCCGCCAACGACGCCCACGACCCTGGGGCCGACGCGTACGCCGCGGAGGCCACCGCGCGCCCGCGTGCCCGGCGGCTGGGCGGTGTCGTCGCCGCCGCCGTCCTCGTCGCTGCCGGCGGCGGGCTTGTTTCCGCCACGGCGCTCACGCCTCAGGGTCCCGGCAGCAGCCGGCCCATCGCGGCACCGCTGGCTGCGGTCCCCGCAGGCAGCAGCGTGGGTGTCTGCCCGGGACCGGCCCGGCTCCTGGAAGGTGCCCCCGTGGGCACCGATCCACAGTTCAGTCCGGAATCCGCCACCGCCCGCAGCGATGTCAACGCCGTCGTGCTGGGCTCCAGCTCCGGTGTCCTGCCCGGCAGCAGGCTCGCCTCGCTGACCGGCCGCACCCTGGTCGAACTTGCCAAGGCCGCACCGGCGTCCGAGGGTCCGGCCGCGGCCAGGCCCGCGGCCGCCGCGCCGCTGGCCGGTGTCGTGGCCCAGCAGGGCGTCGACGACGTGACGGTCCTGAGCGCGGACGCCGAAGCCGACCGCCAGCCCTCCGCGGGGGCGCTCATGCGCTACACCGCCGAGGACGGCGACCTCCGCGGCTCCGCGGCCGCAGCCTGCCAGCAGCCCGGCAACGACCTCTGGCTGGTGGGGGCCAACACCGCACTCGGCCGGACCGCCGTGCTGAAGCTCAGCAACGCCTCCAGCAGCCCCGCCACGGTCAGCCTTGAACTTTTCGGCGCCGAAGGCCTGATCCAGGCCCCGGGCAGCCGGGGACTCCTCGTCGCGCCGGGCACCACCCGCTCGGTGATCCTCGCCGGGCTCGCCCCGGGTCAGGAGCGGCTCAGCGTCCGGGTGCGCAGCGCCGGCGGGCCGGTGGCCGCGCACATCCAGCAAAGCGTGTTGCGTGGACTGACGCCCGGCGGCGTCGAGTTCATCGCTCCGGCCGCAGCGCCGGCACTCCGCCAGGTCATCACCGGTGTCGACATCCAGGACCCCGCCGGTCTGGCCGGGCTCACCAGCCAGACCGGCTTCGCGGATGCCGGACCGGCCCTGCAGCTCACAGTGCCGGGTTCCGCCGACGCCGTCATCGCGATCAAGGTCCTCGGGCGGGACGGCCAGAAGGCGCTGCCCGGCGGCGGAGTGGTCACGGCGAAGGCCGGATCCGTCACTGAAGTCCCCCTCGCGGGCGTGCCGGCCGGGCCCTACACGGTGTCTGTCAGTTCGGACGTTTCCTTCACCGCGGCGGCGCGCGCCACCAGGGGACTGACGGCCGCGGATGCCTCCGACTTCGCGTGGTCACCGGCCTCGGCGAGGCTGGGAAGCCAACACGTTGTTCCGGTCCCCGGCTCAGGAGACCGTTACCTGATTTTCGGCGCTCCCGAGGGCCGGGCCACCATCTCCTATACCCCGGTCACGGCGGACGGCAAGATCCACGCGGCCGCGGCCGCCGACATCGCCGGCGGCACCACCGCGTCCATCAAGATCCCGGCCGACGTCGCGGGCTCGCAGCCCGTCGGCTACCTCGTGTCCGCCGCGGGGGATCCGGCCTACGGCGCGGTCCTGCTGCAGCAGGACGGCAAGCAGGACATCTCAACGATCGCCGTCGCCCCCGGAGCCGCGGGCCAGGAGCAGGTCCCGGTCACCCTCGGCTACTGACCGTTCCCGGTCGCCGGGCGGCCCGGGGCGTCGGTGCTGGCCGCAGGTGTGCCTGCGGCCAGGGTTTTCGGCGGATCGGGCTAGTAGCGGCGGCGGTATACAGGATCGAGCGACTCCGGCGGCACGCCCAGCATCTCGGCGGTGTACTCCACCACGACGTCATGGACCAGGTCCTGAAGTTCCTCGCGGCTGCCGGAGGCCTGCTCGACGACCCGGCGGTACAGGGTGATGACCGGTCCCTGCTCCGCCGTGGCGGGGGAGTAGGAGCCCATCGGGGCGACAGCGCGGTCCGCCACGAGCTGTTCGAGCCCCGGCGGGATCTCATCGACGGCGAACCGGACCCCGTCAAGCGGCTTGCCCCAAATATCATGGAGCCGCTCAGCCGAGTCCAGGACAAAGTCGTCGAAACGGTCCGAGCGGGTGCGGAAACCGGGCAGCGTGGGCAGCATCAGTTCGCCGCGGAGCCCGCGGCCGTGCCGGTTCCTGCGCCGCTGGCGGAAGCCCTTCGGCGCCGTGGCCCGGCCGGGACCACCCGCGGTGGAAGAGGCGTCGTGACGTCCGGCGTCGGTTTCAGCCAAGCGGACCGTAAAACCCGGATCTTGGTGCGATGACTGCATATCTCGACTCTAAACCCGGCGGATGGTTTACGCGATACGGGCCGTCCGACCCGCCGCCAGCGTGCCGACCGGCGTCCGGCGGCCCGGGGGAGTAGTCTGTGATGTCGTGGGTGCCATTCGTCTTTGTTCAAGGTCAGCCTGCCGCAATTCAGCGGTGGCCACTTTGACGTACGTCTATGCCGACTCCACTGCCGTGCTGGGGCCGCTGGCAACCTACGCCGAGCCGCACTGTTACGACTTGTGCGAACAGCACGCCGGATCCCTGACCGTCCCGCGCGGCTGGGAAGTGCTGCGGCTGGCCATGCCGGCTACCCCCGCAGGTCCCGGCCCCGATGACCTCCTCGCCCTGGCCGATGCCGTCCGGGAGGCGGCCTCACGGCCCGCATCGCCGGAATCCGGCCAGGGCAAGCGCGGAGTCCACCCCGCACTCGAAGCCCCGGCCGCCACCGAGGGCACCCGCCGGGGGCATCTGCGCGTCCTCCGCGAACCGTCGTAGCCTGCAACTGGCGGTAGGCTGGGAACTGCAAAATCCGTAAGCCACCGGCGCCTGCTGCGGCGTCCACCAGGGAGCGTTCACCATGCCGAAGATCAGTCCCGAACTCCTGTCTGTCCTCAGATGCCCCGTGACCGGGTCCCCGCTGGTGCAGGACGGCGGGGAACTCGTCACCACTGAGGCCGGTTCCGCCGGGGTGAAACTGCGTTACCCGATCGAGGACGGCATCCCCCTGCTGCTTCCGCCGGAACTGCTTCCTGCCGCCGCAGCGGCCCCCGCCTTCCAGCATGACGCCGGCCAGCACGACGCCGACCAGCACGACGCCGGCCAGCACGACGCCGACCAGCCGGACGCCGCGGCCCGGCACACCGCCGGCTAGGCAGCCGGCCCATCGCTGCGCCGTTCGGCTCCGAAGTACTTTCCAGACATTGATCAGCCCCTCTACATCCGTCACAGGCAGCCAGGTCAAGGACCTGCCCGCCGGCCACAGCAAAGGATTCATATGACTCTCGATTACAAGATTGCGGACATTTCCCTGGCCGAAGCAGGCCGGCACCAGATCCGCCTCGCGGAGCATGAAATGCCCGGCCTGATGTCCCTGCGCGAGGAGTTTGGCGCCAGCCAGCCGCTCAAGGGTGCCCGGATCGCCGGGTCCCTGCACATGACGGTGCAGACCGCCGTGCTGATCGAGACTCTCACGGCACTGGGCGCCGAGGTCCGCTGGGCCTCCTGCAACATCTTCTCCACCCAGGACGAGGCCGCCGCGGCCGTTGTGGTCGGCAACGGAACGGTCGAGAACCCCCAGGGTGTTCCCGTGTTCGCCTGGAAGGGCGAGACGCTGGAGGAATACTGGTGGACCGCCGAGCAGATCCTGACCTGGCCCGGGGCGGACAGCAACCCGGACCTCGGCCCGAACATGATCCTCGACGACGGCGGCGACGCCACGATGCTGGTCCACAAGGGAGTCGACTTCGAGGCGCTCGGTGCTGTCCCGGCCACCGCCGAGGACGAGTCCGAGGAGGGACGGGTCTTCCTGGACGTGCTGCGCGCCTCGCTGCAGGCGGATCCGCAGAAGTGGACCCGGATCGGCTCCCGCCTGCTGGGCGTCACCGAGGAAACCACCACCGGTGTGCACCGCCTCTACCAGCTCGCCGAGCAGGGCAAGCTGCTGTTCCCGGCCATCAACGTCAACGACTCCGTCACCAAGAGCAAGTTCGACAACAAGTACGGCATCCGCCACTCCCTGCCGGATGGCATCAACCGGGCCACCGACGTCCTGATGGGCGGCAAGGTCGCCGTCGTCTGCGGTTACGGCGACGTCGGCAAGGGCGCCGCGGAGGCCTTCCGCGGGCAGGGCTCACGCGTTATTGTCACCGAAATCGATCCCATCTGCGCACTCCAGGCAGCCATGGACGGCTACCAGGTCGCGAAGCTGGAATCCGTCCTCAGCGAGGGCCACATCTTCATCACCACGACCGGCAACAAGGACGTCATCATGGCCGAGCACATGGCCGGGATGCGTGACAAGGCGATCGTGGGCAACATCGGCCACTTCGACAACGAGATCGATATGGCCGGGCTGGCCCGGATCCCCGGCATTACGAAGGTTGAAATCAAGCCGCAGGTGCATGAGTGGGTCTTCGCGGAAGATCCCGCCACGGGTGAGGGCAGCCGCTCCATCATCGTGCTGTCCGAGGGCCGCCTGCTGAACCTCGGCAACGCCACCGGCCACCCGTCCTTCGTGATGAGCAACTCCTTCGCCAACCAAACGATCGCGCAGATCGAGCTCTTCACCAAGCGTGACCAGCCAGAAGGGGCGCGGGAGTACGACAAGCAAGTCTACGTACTGCCGAAGATCCTGGACGAGAAGGTTGCCCGTCTGCACCTTGACGCCCTCGGCGTCGAACTGACCGAGCTGTCGAAGGAGCAGGCCGAGTACCTGGACCTGGAGGTGTCCGGCCCGTACAAGCCGGACCACTACCGCTACTAGGAACCGCCGGGGCAGCGGCCCAGGCCGCCAAAGTTCCCGCCGTTCCGCAGTGGAGGGGCCCCGTGCCAGGTGTCCGGGGCCCCGCCCGTGACCTGATCGTGGCGCCGCCGGGGGCGGCGCGCCGGGACGCTTCGCTTATGCTGGCATAAGGAGATTGTGAGCCCGGATGTGGGCTTGAAGGCAAACGCAGTGGGGAACACAGGAAGTGGCCATGACTGAAGAGAGCGGGCGTCGACGCCGGCAGCCGGGACGCGGCTCCCGCAACACCGGGAAAATGCTGGCTGTCGTTGCCATCTGCGCAGTTGTCGGGGCGGGCGGCATCGGCGTCGTCACGTCACCGGGCTGGGCCCATGCCGACATGCCTTCCGAGGCTTCGGCGCCGATGCGGAACGTGTCCGGCCTTGCTGCCCCGGTCGTTAAGCCCGTTGAGCTCGGAGTGACCCCGACCGACGGTGCCAAAGGCGTCAACCCCGCCGCCGCCCCCTCAGTCAAGGCAGTCAACGGCGTCGTGAAAGACGTCGTGCTGGTCCCGGCCGCCGGCGGCGACCCCGTGCCGGGAACCACAAGCCCGGACGGCTCCACCTGGACCGCCGGGGATCCGCTGGAATTCGACACGAAGTACAAGTACAGCTTCACCATCCTTGACCAGGCCGGACGTGAGACAAAGAAGGTCCAGACCTTCGCCACCGTGGCCACGGCCAACGAGGCGGACGCCGCCGTCTATCCGCTCAACGGCACCACGGTCGGGGCCGGACAGCCCGTCGAAATTGTCTTCAGTGAGCCCGTTCTGGACAAGGAGGCCATGGAGAAGGCGATCACCGTCACGGCGTCCTCCGGCCAGGCCGTGGCGTGGCACTGGTATTCGGACCGGCGGGTCCGGATCCGCCCCGAAGCGTTCTGGGCCTCCAACAGTGAGGTCACCGTGGACCTGAAACTCTTCGGCGTGGACTTCGGTAACAAGATGGTCGGCAACTCCGATACCAAGGTCTCCTTCAAGGTCGGACCGCAGCGCCTGGCCGTCGTTGATGACATCACCAAGACCATGAAGGTCTATTTCGACGGCCAACTCGTCAAGACCGCTCCGGTCACGCTGGGCGGCGCTGACTGGCTCTCCCCAACCGGCTATGCCGTCATCATGGAACAGGAACGCCACTCCGACTTCAACGCCGGCAGCATCGGGCTCAAACCCGGCGACAAGGGCTACTACCCGCCGCTGACCGTGGAGTACGCCAACCGCCTGACCAGCTCCGGTGTTTACGTCCACCAGGCCCTCGAATCGGCATGGCGTGCGGTGGGCAGGTCCAACGTCTCGCACGGCTGCGTAGGGCTGCTCCCGGCGGACGCCGCCTGGTTCTTCACCAATATGAAGACCGGCGACGTCGTCCAGACCCTCAACACCGGGGCCCCGGCGGTGGAACCGCTCGAAGGTTTCGGCGACTGGAACATCCCCTGGGCGCAGTACGCCAAGCGCTGACCGGCCGCACCATGCTGCGGCTGACTCCCCGTCGCTGAATCCCGCCGCTGAATCCCTGTCCCTGCGGGGTGGCTTCTCGCCCACTCCGAGGCGCTGGCGGTAGGCTCGGAAGCAGATATGTAGCGTTGCCCGGCCCCGGCCGGCGGCGCGGACACCTACGGAAGCGAAGCTGCAGTGACTGACTCAAGTCCCACCCCTCCGAACCGGCAGGATCCGCAGCTGGATCCGGCCGGTGACGCTGACGAGCCTGCATTCGACTGGATGAAGCCGACGTCCGCCGAGCAGCATTCCGCCGCCGCGTCTGACAGCACAGCCTCTGACAGCGCCGTCTCGGGCAGCGCCGTCTCGGGCAGCGCCGGCTCGGACCGTGCCGCCCCCCACAACAAGGCCCCGGACCGCACAGCCGCACCGGCTGCCGGCAGCATTCCCGGGCCCCTGTCGCGCGCCGACCGCAAGGCGGCCGAAGCCGCCGGGGAGCCGGCGCCCCGGCATAACGGCACCCACTTCAGCGAGCCGCTGCCCACCGCCGCCTTGCAGGTCCGGCCCCCGGAGGAGGAAGTGCAGCGCCGCAACGCCGAACGTGAACATGCCTTGAAGGCCAAACCGGTGGCCCCGCGGGTGATGCAGGTCCTGCTCGCCGTGTGCTTCCCGGTCATCCTGCTGGTGCTGGCAGTCCGGGCCGTCGCCAGCCCGCTGTTCCTCTGGGTGGAGTACAACCGGCCCGGCTTCCCCGGCGACGGTTACGGGTTCAGCACTGACGACCGCATGACCTACGGCTCCTATGCCGTGGACTACCTCAGCAACTGGGCGGGACCGCGGTACCTGGGCGAACTGCTCCACCGCAGCGGCGACAGGCTGTTCGAGGACGGCGAAGTGAGCCATATGGCCGACGTCAAAGTCGTCATCCTGTCCGCTTTCGGCGCCGGGGTCCTGCTCATCCTGCTGAGCCTGATCGCCGTGGTTTACCTGCGGCGCCGCAGCCCAGGGGGAGTGCGGCGCGGCCTGTTTGCCGGGTCGATTGTCACCCTTGTCATCATCATCAGCCTCGGAGTGCTGGCGGTGCTGGGCTGGGAGCGGTTCTTCGCCCAGTTCCACAGCGTCTTTTTCGCCAGCGGCACCTGGACATTCTCCCTGCAGGACACCCTGATCCGGCTGTTCCCGGCCCAGTTCTGGGTCGACGGCGGGATTGTGATCGCGGGCCTGGTGCTGCTCGCCTCGCTCGTCACCCTGATTCTCACCTGGCCGACGCGCAAGCGCCGCGGACTGCCGAAGCGCGGCGAGGCGGTCCAGGACCCGGCCGGGGACATGGCCGCCGAGACTGACCGCGCCGAGACTGACCGCGCCGAGGCCGCCCCCAGCCAGGCTGCCCCCACCAAGGCTGCCTCCGGGGAAGCTGCCCCCACCGACGGTGCCCCCGCGAAGCGGTCGTTCTTCCGGCGGGACAGGTCCGGCAAATCCGGCGAGGCACCTGCCGCGACGGGATCCGCCACGGCCGACGCCGCCGCAGCGGATGCACCCGCCGGACGCTCCGCCGCTGGCGGGCCGGCGGGTGCGGGCTCCGGAGGAGCCCACACCGGCGACTCTGGGACAAACGAGACCCCCGCGCGGGGACACTCCAGCGCCGTCTAGGCTCACTGAACCCGGCGGACAACAGACACGCAGAAGCGGCCGGGCAAGGTGCCCGGCCGCTTCTGCGTGACCCGTTTGATGCCGCGGCGTCAGCCGTAAATCCGGTTGATCTGCTCCTCGAAGTCACGCACGACGGCGGCGCGCTTGAGCTTAAGCGACGGCGTCAGATGCCCGGATTCCACCGTGAAGTCGGCGTCCAGCACCACGAAGCTGCGGATGGACTCGGCCTTGGACACGAGGGCGTTCGCTTCGTCCACCGCGCGCTGCAGCGCTGCTCGGACCTGGTCGTTGCCGCGGGCCTCGGCCGGGCTCATGGCGGGAACCTTGTGCGTGGCACACCAGTTTTCCAGGCCCTCCGGATCCAGGTTGATCAGGGCTGACACGAACGGCCGGCCGTCCCCGACCACCACGGCCTGCAGGACCAGTTCGTGCTCGCGGATCTTCTCCTCCAGCGGTCCGGGGGCGACGTTCTTGCCGCCGGCGGTGACCAGCATGTCCTTCTTCCTGCCGGTGATCGTCAGGAAGCCGTCCGCGTCGAGGGACCCGAGGTCGCCGGTGCGGAAGAACCCGTCCACGAACGCCTCCGCGTTGGCCGCCGCGTTGTTATGGTACCCCTTGAAGACGCCGATGCCCTTGACCAGGATCTCGCCGTCCTCGGCCACGCGGATGGTGGTGCCGGGCACCGGGATGCCAACCGTCCCCACCCTGGTCCGCGTCGGAGTGTTGGCCGTGCACGGGGCCGTGGTTTCGGTGAGGCCGTAGCCTTCGAGGACCGGGATGCCCGCGCCGCGGAAAAAGTGCGCGTCGTGGTAGCTCAGCGGGCTGGCCCCCGAGACGGTGTAGCCCAGCTGGCCGCCGAAGACCTGCCGCAGTTTGGGGTACAGCAGCCGGTCGAAGAGGGCGTGCTGGGCACGGGTGACAAATCCGGGCCCGGGACCGGTGCCCCGGGCTGCGGCGTCGAGGGCCCTGGAATAGTCGATGGCGACGGCGGCGGCGGACGCGAACAGGTGTTCCTTCCCGGCGAGGGCCGCCTTGTGGGCGGCGCCGGCGTAAACCTTCTCGAAGATCCGGGGCACCACGAGCAGGAAGGTGGGTTTGAAGCTGGCCAGGTCCTCCAGCAGCTCCTTGGCGCTGGCGGTGTGGCCCAGCGTGGTTCCGGCGCTGAGGCAGATCACCTGGACGGCGCGGGCGAGGACGTGGGCCAGCGGGAGGAACATCAGCGTCCTGGTCCGGGGCTGCCGCAGGATCTCAGGAAGGAACAGCACGATGTTCCTCGCGACCAGGGCGAAGTTTCCGTGCGTGATTTCGCAGCCCTTCGGCCGGCCGGTGGTGCCGGAGGTGTAGACGAGGGAGGCCACGTCCGCGAGCCCGGCCGCGGACCGGTGCCGTTCCAGCTCGGCGTCGCCGACTCCGGTGCCCGCCGCGGCCAGGCTGGCGAGGTTGGGGGCAGCACCGTCGTAGTCCATCCGCACCACCGGGAGCACGGTGCCGCCGAGCAGGCCGGAGCTGTCCAGGACCTGGCGGACCAGCCCCGCCTTTGCCTCGTTTTCCGCGAAGATGCGCCGGGCCCCGGAGTCATGCAGGATCCATTCGATCTGGCCGGCGGAGGACGTTTCATAGATGGGAACGGGGACCCCGCCGGCGAACCAGATGGCAAAGTCCACCACGGTCCATTCGTAGCGGGTCCCGGACATGACCGCCACGGTTTCCCCGGGCGTGATGCCGCCGGCGATCAGGCCTTTGGCCAGCGCCCGGACCTGGTCCAGGAACTGCTGTGCGGAGACGTCGGCCCAGCCGGCCGGTCCTTGCCGGGAGTACAGCGCATGTACGGGATCCTTGCCGTGCTGCTCCAGCAACAGGTCCGTCACGTTGCTGCCCGGATCGAGCTCGACGAGCAGTCCGGTGCTTGCTTCTCTCACAGCCGATTCTCCGTTCCGGGTCCGCCTGATGCCGGTGGACGTCCCCTGCAATCCTGCCCTAGATCCAGGACGGCATCCACATCCGGAACCGCCAATCCTGGTAGGTGATGGTCTCGGCGGTCCAGACCGGATAGAAGAAGGCCGAGACGACGACGGCGGTGACCACAAAGAGCGTCACGAGGTAGAGCCCGGAACGCCGCCGCCACGGCGGGTCCGTGCGCTGGCCCAGCACGAGGCCCAGGCAGTACACCAGGGCCAGCACCAGGAAGGGTTCGAAGGACACGGCGTAGAAGAAGAACATGGTGCGTTCGGGGTACAGGAACCAGGGGAGGTACCCGGCCGCCACAGCCGCGAGGACGGCCCCGGCACGCCAGTCGCGCCGCCCGGCCCACCAGAAGAGCAGCACGCCCAGGCACACGGCGGCGCCCCACCAGATCAGCGGGTTGCCCACGGAGAGGATCGCCGTGGTGCAGCTGGCGGTATCGCACCCCGGGCTGCCCTGCTTGGGGGATTCGTAGAAGAAGGACGTGGGCCGGCCGAGCATCAGCCAGCTCCAGGCGCTGGCCTCGTACGGGTGCTCCGCGCTCAGCCCCTGGTGGAACTTGTAGGCCTCCAGATGGTAGTGCGCCAGGGACCGGACGGAGTCCGGCAGCCAGCCCCACTCCGCCGAGGGGACCGACCCGGCCCAGTTCCGGAAGTACGCGTTCGTGGACCGGAACCAGCCGGTCCAGGAGGCGGCGTATACCAGGACGGCCACCGGGACGATGCTGAGGAACGCGGGAATCCCGTCCTTGAGGATCCCGCCGCTGATCCAGCCGTGGATTCCGGCGATCCGGCGCGCGCTCAGGTCCCAGAAGACCGTCAGCAGCCCGAAGCCGGCCAGGAAGAACAGGCCGGACCATTTCGTGCCGACCGCCAGGCCCAGGCATACCCCGGCCGCGAGCCGCCACCAGCGGATCCCCAGCCAGGGCCCGGACGCCAGCTGGAGCAGGCCGGGACGCCCGTCCGGGGAGTTGGCGGCCTGCCGGCCCAGCCGCCGGGCAAGCCGGCGGCGGCCGTCGTCGCGGTCCATCAGCAGCGCCCCGAACGCGGCGAGGATCCAGAACATCAGGAAGATATCCAGCAGGGAGGTCCGGGACATCACCAGGTGGTGACCGTCCACCGCCAGCAGCACACCGGCCACGGCCCCGAGGGTCAGCGACCGGAAGAGCTTCTGGGCGATGAGGGCCAGCAGGAAAATGGACAGCGTGCCCGTCAGTGCCGCACCGAACCGCCATCCGAAGGCATTGTCCGGGCCGAAGAGCCACATGCCTCCGGCGATCATCCATTTGCCGACCGGCGGGTGGACGACGTACTCGGGGGTGTCCAGCAGCACCCCGGGATTGCCGGCGACGAACGCGTCATTGGCCTTGTCCGGCCACGCCCGCTCGTAGCCGCTGACCAGGAACGAGTAGCCGTCCTTGACATAGTAGGTCTCGTCGAAAACCAGGTTCCGGGGCGTATCCAGCCGGACGAAGCGCAGGACCCCGCCCAGGGCCGCCGTGATGGCCGGAATGAGCCAGAACCACAGCCGGAGCGAGGGCGGGTAGTCCCGCCAGCTCCGGATGCGGCCGATCAGGCGATCCGTGAGTGCGTCAGGGGCGAACGCCTCCGCCGGGCGGCTGACCCAGCGGTGCCCCTCCAGGTTGCGTCCGCGGCGGGGGGCTGGGGGCGTCGATCCGGTGGAACCGGCTTCGGCGGGCCGCGTGGGGGTCTGCGTCACGATGCCCATGCTACCTTTTGCTGTTGCGGCTGTGGTCCCCGGCCTTGCGCGTCGGTCCCGTCCCCGGCGGGGCCGGCCGTGTCCCGCCGGGTGCTGCCCGGTGAGTCGGCCCGCACCCCCTGCCAGCAGTAGGCTGGTCATGTGGACCCTAAACTCAGCACCTCCCCGAATCTTCCCGGCGACGACCCGGACCTGGCGGACGGCGTTGAGGGTGGTGCACGTCCCGGACCCGGCGGTACCCCCGGAACGGAGTCGGAGCCGGTTCCCCAACACGGCGGACCCGGCCGGATCGTGCTGGCGGCTACCCCGATCGGCAACGCCGGAGACGCCACCTACCGGCTCGTCGAGCTGCTGACGACGGCGGACATCGTCGCCGCTGAGGACACCCGGCGGCTGCACCGGCTGGTCCAGAACCTGGGCATCACCGTCGCCGGCCGGATCATCAGCTACCACGAGCACAACGAGGCCGCCAAGACCGGCGAACTCCTGGATCAGGTCCGGTCCGGGAAGACCCTCGTGATGGTGACCGACGCCGGCATGCCTTCCGTCTCGGACCCCGGCTTCCGGCTGGTTGAAGGGGCCGTGGCCGCCGGACTGACCGTCACCGCCGCCCCCGGGCCTTCCGCGGTGCTGACGGCACTCGCACTCTCCGGTCTGCCCACCGACCGCTTCTGCTTCGAGGGGTTTCTGCCCCGCAAGGCCGGGGAACGCGCCTCCCGCCTCGCGGACCTCGACGCCGAGCGGCGCACCATGATCTTCTTCGAGGCCCCGCACCGGCTGGAACCGATGCTCCGGGCGCTGCGTGAGCGGTTCGGCGCGGACCGCCGCGCCGCCGTCTGCCGGGAACTGACGAAGACGTATGAGGAAGTCATCCGGGGCACCCTGCGCGAACTGCTGGAGTGGGCCGAGTCCAACGAGGTCCGCGGCGAGATCGCCGTCGTCGTGGGCGGTGCCCCGGAGCGGGAGCCGGGCACACCGGAGGACCACGTGGCCGACGTCAACGCGCTCATCGCGCAGGGAATCCGGCTCAAGGAAGCCGTGGCGGCCGTGGCGGAGGACGCCAGGGTCAGCAAGCGCGAGCTGTACTCCGCGGTGCTCGCAGCCCGTTAGGCCGGGCTGCCTCCGGGCCGGACACCCGCTGTGCAGGTGCACAGCGGACCCCGCTTGACGTAGTGCGGACACGCGTAGACAGTCCGGAGAGCCCGGCAGTACCGTGGCAGTAAATCCAGCACGTTCCCGGCCTGCGTTTCCGCGGTCTGCGGAACCGCTGAATCCGATCCAATCCACCCGAATCGCTGACGAGGGAGTCAACCGTGACTGTAACTGCCCAGCCCATTGTTACCGCGGAGCGCGAAAGCGCCCTGCTGGCCTCTGTTCCCACCGGTCTGCTGATCGGTGGCCAGTGGCGCCCGGCCGCGTCCGGGAAGACCTTTGAGGTGGAGGACCCCTCGACCGGCAAGGTCCTGCTGAGCCTCGCCGACGCCGGCCCGGAGGACGGGGCCGCGGCCCTGGATGCGGCGGCTGCCGCACAGGAGTCCTGGGCGAAGGTCCCGGCCCGTGAGCGCGGGGAGATCCTGCGCCGGGCCTTCGAGATGGTCACGGCCCGCGCGGAGGACTTCGCGCTGCTGATGACCCTGGAGATGGGCAAGCCGCTGGCCGAGGCCCGCGGCGAGGTCACCTACGGCGCTGAGTTCCTGCGCTGGTTCTCCGAGGAAGCCGTGCGGGCCTTCGGACGCTACTCGGTGTCCCCGGACGGGAAGTCCCGGCTGCTGGTGACGAAGAAGCCGGTGGGCCCGTGCCTGCTGATCACGCCGTGGAACTTCCCGCTGGCCATGGCGACCCGCAAGGTCGCCCCCGCCGTCGCCGCAGGCTGCACCATGGTGCTGAAGTCCGCGAACCTGACGCCGCTGACCTCCCAACTGTTCGCCGCCGTGATGATGGAGGCCGGACTGCCGGCCGGGGTGCTGAACGTTATCCCGACGTCCACGGCCGGCGCCACGACGGGGCCGCTGATCAAGGACTCGAGGCTGCGTAAGCTTTCCTTCACCGGATCCACCGAGGTCGGCCGCCGGCTGCTCGCGGATGCCTCCGAGAACGTCCTGCGGACCTCGATGGAACTTGGCGGGAACGCCCCGTTCGTGGTCTTTGAGGACGCCGACGTCGACGCCGCCGTCGCCGGGGCGATGCTGGCGAAGCTGCGGAACATGGGCGAGGCCTGCACGGCTGCGAACCGGTTCATCGTGCACGAGTCCGTAGCGGACGAGTTCGCGGAGAAGTTCGCCGCGAAGATGGCGGGGATGACCACGGCCCGCGGCACCGAGGCGGACTCCAAGGTCGGCCCGCTGATTGATGCGAAGAGCCGGGACAAGGTCCACGAGCTGGTCTCCGATGCGGTGTCCGCCGGTGCGGTCGCGGTGATCGGCGGCGCCGCCGTCGAGGGTCCGGGCTACTTCTACCAGCCCACCATCCTCAAGGGAGTCACCGAGGGCACCCGGATCCTGTCCGAGGAAATCTTCGGACCCGTCGCGCCGATCATCACCTTCGACACCGAGGACGAGGCCGTCCGGCTGGCGAACAACACCGAGTACGGACTCGTTGCCTATGTCTTCACCCGGGACCTCAACCGGGGCATCCGGATGGGCGAACGCCTGGAGACCGGCATGCTGGGCCTGAACGCCGGTGTGGTCTCCAACGCCGCGGCCCCCTTCGGCGGGGTCAAGCAGTCCGGCCTGGGCCGGGAAGGCGGCCTCGAGGGCATCGAGGAATACCTCTATACCCAGTACATCGGCATCGCCGACCCGTACGCCGGCTAGGACCAACCCCGGCAGGCCCGAGCTGCCTCAGTTCCGGTGCGGCCACCGCTCCCGGCGCACGCGCCGCAGCGCCCCGCGGATCCTCGACCTGGCGTCGGCGAGGCCGCGCCGGGTGCGCTGTGCTGCGCGGCGGGCGGAGCGGAACGGCGCCGTGGCCGCACGCCGCCAGGCGGCCAGGATCGACGGCGGGAGCCACTCCGCGCGGAACCGCACGACCGGCCCGGCGTGGTCGCGCAGCGAACTGCGGACCGCCGAGATCAGTGGCCCGGCGGATGCTCCGTTGCTGCCGGCGCCGGCGGACCCGTCGGCGCCGGTCCGGACGCCGTTGACCCCGGGCACGGACGGGGGCCGTCCATACTGCAGGCGCTCGAAGCCCGCGGTCAGGGACCTCACGGCCTGGTCGCCATCCGCGTCCAGACCGTGTGGCTCCCCGAGTGCGCCCGCGTGGCGCAGCCGTTCGGAGAAATGGCGTGGTGTTTCGCTGGTCCGCGGCGCGATGCCGTAATCCGTTGCGAGGTCGCGCAGTTCCAGCCAGGCGCGCGAGGCTGCCGCGCTGTCGAGCCCGGAACCGCCCAGCCGGCGGCGGCGCAACGCCGTGCGCGCCAGGTGCGGGGACGCCAGCAACAGCCCAAGGAACAGCACTGCGCCGGCGCCGTACAGCACGGGAAGTAACACGCTTGCCGCGTCCGGCTGGGCGGCGGCGCCCGGGAGCGGCAGCGGCGCCACACTGGACGGCGGCGTGGGGAGGGGGCTGTTGCCCGGAATGAGGCCATCGTTGTTTTCATTCGTGCTGGCGCCGCTGGGGGCCGCGGCTTCCGCGGCGTAAGACGGAACCACACCCCGCGATGGGGTCGGCTCGAAAGGAACCCAGCCCAGCCCCTGGAAATACAGTTCCGGCCACGCATGGGCGTCACGGGCATCGACCTCATACTCCGGCAGGGCACCATGGCCACCGATCGACACCGTAGCGCCGGTGGGCCGGCCCGGGGCATAACCGACGGCGATGCGGCTGGGGATGCCTTCCAGTCGCGCCATCACGGCCATCGCGGACGCGAAGTGGATGCAGTAGCCGCTCTTCTGGTTCAGGAAGTCCGCCAGCACGGACAGTCCGTTGCCGTCATAGCCCCCCTGCACCGGGGACTGCAGCGAGTAGGTGAATTCGACGGAGCGCAGGTACCGCTGGATGTCCATGGCCCGGGCGTAGGGGGTGGTGCTTCCCGCAGTCACGGCCTCGGCGGTGGTGCGCACGATTTCCGGCACGTTGTCCGGTGGCCGGATGAACTGTTCCGGGACACCCTGCACCGGCCCGGTGGCCTCTGCCAGCAGGTCCGGGGTGAGCTGGGGGGCAACGGAGAGCGCCACGTACCGCTGGTCGCGGGAGTCAGTGTCGACCCCCTTGATGCTCAGTGTCGCAGGGTCCCAGCTCCAGCGGCCGGTGAGGCCGTTGACTGCCTCCGGCGCGTAGGGCACCGGCAGATAGGGGCTGATGAACTGGCCGGTATTGACCGCGGTGACCACACGGACTTCGGTCGCGGCGGACTCGACGCCTGATTGGATCCGCCCCGTGCCCAGCCGGCGGGTGTCATCGCGGTCGTCCGGCGCCCAGTTGTCGCCGTTGAAACTGTCCACGGTCACGGAGCGCAGGTACGGCGTGCTGGGCGCGTTGGTGGCAAAGGTGATCCGGCCGTCCCCGCCGGGGCTGCGCAGGCTGTTGCCCAGGCTGATCATCGGGTTCAGTCCCGAGGCCGAGCCGAACGGATTCAGCCGCGAGCCCTGCGGGAAAACTCCCTGGTTGAAGCCCGGGATCACCAGCTGGAGCAGGAGGGTGGCGGTCAGCGCAACGGCACCCGTCAGGGCACCGCGCCGGAACTGGCCCCGGTTGCGTACGGTGTCGGCACCGGTCCCTGCATCGGGCGCGAACCAGTGGCTGCAGCCGAGGATCATGAGGTAGCCGGCGGCAGCCGCCGAGAAACCCAGCGCGCCGACGCTGTGCGGCTTGATCATGGCGGGAACGATGAGGACAGCGAGGATCCCCAAGCCGCTTGTCGCCGGCAATGCCAGGGGATAGGCAAGGGCATCGACCAGGATCACCATCAGCCCCAGGGCGGCGCAGACCAGCAGGACGATGCCGGCATTCGGAGCCACGGGTGCGCTTTCCGCAAGGACAGTCTCACTGGCCCGGCGCAGGTACCGGCCCAGCTGCGTCATGGTGGCGCCGGAGGGGATGAAGCCGATAATGCTGTGCGGGCGGAAGAAGGTAAATGTCAGGATCAGCACGAGCGCCGCCAACGCACCGGCTGTCACGAAGACGCCGCGCCAGCGGAGCGCGCGGAGCCCGGCCATGGTGAAGGCCACCGTGAGGACCGTCGAGAGGACAGGGGAGTACCACGCCCATCCCCGCAGCACTCCATTGAGGCTCAGCGCCGCACCGGCGACGGCGGTTGCCACCGCGAGGGCCATCAACCACGGCTGTGCGCCCACCGCCCTCCGGGCTTTCTGCGTCCCACGGGATTCCGGCCCGGGGGCGCCCGGGGCTTCCGGATCCCCTGCCGCCCCGGCCTGTCCGGCATGCGTGCCCGCGCTTCGCTGTGGTGTCAGTGTCATCGCCGGAGCCCCGTTCCACGCCGCACATCGGCTGCGGCCGCCATCGGCGCAGTGCCGCCGTCGTCGAATGCCGCCCACGCTGCTGGCAAAGGCGTCAAGGGGGAGACGGCCACTGCCCGCCAGCCGCCGAGCCGGAGCGTTTCAAGCACTTCCTCGGGTTGCCCGGCCCGCTCCGTGATCACCATGGCGAAGGCGTTTGCCGCGAAGCCGGCAGCCGGGGACAGCGCCCGCGCTTCGGCCGGCGTGAGATTTCCCAGGATCGCAAGCACCGGCCCGCGCATCCGGTGGGCGGCCAGCTTGTCCATAAGCCGGTCGTCGAAAGGCTGCAGGCCGGCCTCCGCGCCCGAGGGATGCCGGCGGCCGGCAGTCCCGGGTGCGGCACCCTCCTTCGCGCCCCGGCGGGTGTAGTGCGCGCTGGTGAGCTGGATCGCGGCCAGGCTTTCGGCGACGGACTGCAGCCCGGATGCGCCGACGTACTCCTCGGCCTCCGGTTCGGGGGCGGACGGCGAATGCTGGAACGCGGGCTCGCCGGCGGCGTCGAGGAAGCGCAGCGCGTAGTTGCGCTCGGCGAGATGCGCACCGATGGACATCGCTGCTGCCACTGCCCACTCGAAGGTGTCGCTGGTCAGGAATCCGTGGCCGTCCGCGGCGATAGCGCCATGGTGAAGCGCCCCTCGGTCAGTCCCGCGTGGGCTGCCGAAGGTGCGGTGGGTGTGCGGCGTCGAGCCGCCGGAAAAAGCGCCGCGGCTGAAGGCAGACAGCCGCTGGTCCAGGATGATCGTCGCTTCCGGAGTGGTGACGGACTCCTCCTGGCGGACCATCAGCTCCCCGTGCCGAGCCGTTGCCGCCCAGTGAACACGGCGCATCGGATCACCGTGTCGGTACTCCCGCGTCATGACGTCGTCGACGCTGGGGTTTGCCCGGATGCGCGTGGCGGTGACGCCATCCTGCCCCCTGGCGCCGGCCAGACCGGTGGCGGGAAGGTCGACTGCGGCGGGCGTCACCGTGAGGATGTCGCCGTCATCGATGGCGCGGCGGTGCAGGGACAGCCCGAAGGGGTCGCTGACCTCAGCTGTGACCGGCCCGATCAGGAACTGGCCGCGTTTTCCGGAGCGCAGGCGATACTCGTAGCGGCTGGTCCCGCCGGGGGACGAACGGGCCGGGAACCGGAAAACGGGGGATTGGCCGAACCGGGCAGGGATGTGCTCCTCCATCAGCGCGTCACCCGAGCCGATTCCGGTCCGGGCGACGGCCAGCCGGACGGTTGCGGCGGTGGCCGTTTCGACGCTGGCGGGGTTGAATTCCCGATAGACGCTGAAGTTGGGTTTGAGCAGGCGGGTGCCGGCCAGGGAGAGCAACGGCAGGACAAAGAGCAGGATGGCCAGCGCCAGCAGGTCCCGGCGCCCCATTACCTGGGCTGCCAGCAGGAACACCGAGCCCGCCCCAAGCAATCCCCAGCCCCGGGTCGTGAAGATGTGCCTCGGGAACCGGACTTTCAGCGGCACGGCCAGGCACCCCTAGCGGCGGTTCGGCAGCGTGGCGGCCGGGGCGCCCGCCAGATCCGGGCTGACCGGGATCATCGCCAAGATGGAACGGACCACGCTTTGGGCAGTCTCACCCGTGCTTGCGGCTTTGCGGTCCAGGATGATCCGGTGGGCCAGGACGGATTCAGCCACGCTGACGACGTCGTCGGGCAGCACGAAGTCCCGGCCCGCCAGGGCCGCGGTGGCTTTGGCCGCGCGCAGCAGCTGGAGCATGGACCGCGGGCTGGCGCCGAGCCGGAGCATCCCGCTTTCCCTCGTCGCGCGCCCCAGGGCTACGGTGTATTCCTTGATCGACTGGGAGACATACACTTCCCGCACGGTAGCGATCATGGACGCGACCTCGCCCGCGGTGACGACGGCGGTGACCTTGGCCAGCGGGGACGTGGCCTGATGGGTTTCCAGCATCTCCATCTCTGCCTCCTTGTCCGGGTAGCCCATGGAGATCCGTGCCATGAACCGGTCCCGCTGCGCTTCCGGGAGCGGGTAGGTCCCCTCCATTTCGATCGGGTTTTGCGTGGCCACCACCATAAAGGGCTCGTCGAGCTTGTAGGAATGGCCGTCCACCGTGACCTGGTGTTCCTCCATGCATTCCAGCAGGGCCGACTGGGTCTTGGCCGAGGCCCGGTTGATTTCGTCCCCGATGACGATGTTGGCGAAAACTGCCCCGGGCCGGAACTCAAAGGACCTCGACGCCTGGTTGTAGATGGACACACCGGTGATATCGGAGGGCAGCAAGTCGGGGGTGAATTGAACGCGGCTCACCGAACAGTCGATGGTGCGGGCCAGCGTCTTCGCGAGGAGGGTCTTGCCGACCCCGGGGACGTCCTCGAGGAGAAGGTGGCCCTGGGCCAGGAGCACGGTCAGCGCCAGCCTTGCCGCGTCCGCTTTCCCGTCAATCACGGTGTTGATGGCGGTCAGGATCCGCTCGCTGGCGGAGCGGAACGCCGCCGCATCCATGGCCGCGGTGGGCTGGGCGGTGCGCAGGGCGGGGAGCAGGGCGGCCGGGATGCCATCCGCAGCGGAGTCTTCCGTGAGGTCCTGCCCCCCGGGGAGTGCTTCGTCTAGAGAGATGCGGTGGTACTCCATCGGTAGCCTTCCAGCCCTGGTGGTTTTCCCGGGGCGGATCGGCATGGAGCCTGCCGGGCCACTCGTCGGGTATACGCCTGTGTTCCTGACCGTTGATTCCTAGCCATCTGTTCCTGACGGTTGATTGTATTTGTTGTCCGGCAGTCAGTCTTTAGAACAGAGTACTAACACAACTGCCGGACCTGACAGAGAGTTCCGGGGAAATCTCCGGCCGGCTTCGGGCCAGGACATAGCGCACTCCGGTTAACTCGCGGCGCGCGGACGGTTCATAGGGCCGGGGAGCGCCGATAAGGTGGAGAGATGATCACCCCCCTCACTCCCGTCCCGTTCCGTGCCCCCGGCAGTGATGGCACCGGCAGGCAGGGCTATCCGCCGGCGCCGGAACCGCTTCCCGTGCCGGTAATGGACAACCACACCCACCTCGATTTCCCCCACGACGGGCTCAAGGTCAGCATCGCTGACGCCCTGGACGCTGCTGAAGCCGTAGGCGTGGGGGGTGCCGTGCAGGTGGGGTGCGACCTCGAATCGTCCCGGTTCACCGTGCAGGCGGTCGAGTCGGACGCGCGGCTGCTGGGCGCCGTCGCCCTGCACCCCAATGACGCGCCGGACTACGCCGCCCGTGGCGAGCTGGAGGACGCCCTGGCCGAGATCGAGGCCCTCGCGACGCACCCCCGGATCCGGGCCATCGGCGAAACCGGCCTTGATTTCTTCCGCACCGAGGGTGGCGGGCTGGCGCACCAGCGTTACTCCTTCCGCCGCCACATCGATATCGCGAAACGCCTTGGGCTGACGCTACAAATCCATGACCGTGACGCCCACGACGACGTCGTCCAGGTGCTGCGGGAGGAGGGAAGCCCCGATCGGGTGGTCTTCCATTGCTTCTCCGGCGGGGAGGAACTGGCCCGGATCTGCAACAGCGAGGGCTGGTACATGTCCTTCGCCGGGACGCTGACCTTCAAGAACGCCGGCAACCTGCGGGCCGCCCTGGCCATCGCGGAACCGGAACGGATCCTGGTTGAAACCGACGCCCCGTTCCTCACCCCGCATCCGCACCGGGGCCGCCCCAACGCGAGCTATATGGTCCCCTACACCGTCCGGGCCATGGCCGAATTGACTGGATGGGAACTCTCGGAAATGTGCTCCCGGATCGCCGGAAATACCCTGCAGGCATACGGATCCTGGGATTGATTCAACGAAAATACCCCCGCAGTTATAGATACCCGGTATGCACAATTTGTTGGCTGCTTTATAACGCTCCGGTTACAGTGGACAACTATTAGCCGGGGTCGGGGAAGGCCTTCGGAAAATTTCACTTCTGCTGGGCGCGCATCGTGGCGAACGAACCATATGCGCGCTCTCGTTTGTGACTATGGCAGTGCACACAGCTTCCGCTGACAAAACGCACCCATGCGGTGCGGCCTCCGGGCTGTCCGCGGCGGGTGCGGCTGTGCACGTTTCCCCGTGCCCGGATGGTCCAAAAGATATGGGCAATCGTGGTCAAGTTCTTTACATCGGATGGCAAGTTCAGCTTCGTCAAGGTCGGCACGCAACTCGTGGTGCTCATGGCCCTGGTGCTGGGGCTCGTCGCCTTCGTCGGCAACAACAAGACGGTCACCCTCAACGTGGACGGCAAAGTGAGTTCAGTCCAGACCTTCGGCGGCACTGTCGGCCAGGTCGTGAAGGCCGCCAGCCTTGAACTCCAGCCCTCCGACAGGATCACGCCGGCTGCTGATTCGCACGTCCGGGACGGTTCCGTCATCAACGTCAATCTCGCCAAGGCCGTCAAGGTCAGCCTGGACGGGGCGGAGCGGACCATCAGCACCACCTCGCCCACGGTGGAGGGGCTGGTGACCGAACTCGGCGTCGCCGGTACCTCCGAACTGTCCGTTCCGAAGGACGCACAGCTTGCCGTCTCCGGTTCCTTCGTGTCCATTTCGACGCCGAAGTCCGTGAGCATCGTCGCTGACGGCAAGGCCGACAAGACCACCACGACCGCCGCCAACGTCGGCCAGCTCCTCGCCGATGCCGGCATCACGCTGGGGGCCAGCGACCGCGTCTCGCAGCCGGGCAACGCACCGGTCGTCAACGACATGGTGATCAAGGTGTCCCGGGTGGACGCCAGCCAGACGGCTGAAGCGGCCGAAGCCGTGCCGTTCGAAACCCTCACCACGGAGGATGCAGGCCTGGCCACGGGCGAAAAGAAGGTCACCCAGGCAGGTGTGGCCGGCACCATCAACAAGAGCTTCAAGCTTGTCCTCGTCGACGGCCGCGAAGCCTCCCGCACCCTGGTGTCCCAGTCCGTCAGCGCGCAGCCGGTCACCGAAAAGATCACCGTCGGCACCAAGCCCAAGCCGAAGCCGGCAGCCCAGGCCGGTGCCAGCACCGGCGCCAACACCGGCGCCGGAGCCCCGGCCATGATGAACGAAGCCATGTGGGACAAGATCGCGCAGTGCGAGTCCACCGGCAACTGGTCCATCAACAACGGCAACGGCTACTACGGCGGACTGCAGTTCGACGTCCGGACCTGGCTCGGATCCGGCGGCGGCGCGTACGCCCCGAACGCCAGCCTGGCCACCAAGGCCCAGCAGATCGACATCGCCAACAGGGTCTATGCACAGCGTGGCCTGCAGCCCTGGGGCTGCGGCTGGGCAGCCTCCCGCTAGAGTTGCCCCGCCGGAGTCCTCAGCCCCGGCTGACGGGCACTTGGATGGCACGGCTTCCGTAGCGGCTGACCACGGCAACGGATGCCCCGCCCAGGCCGGGTCCGGCTTTTCGGACCCGGCCTTTGCCATGCCCGGGCTGGCCAGCGGGATAGGATACCTAGGTGACTGAACCGACCCCCTCCGCGCCAGGCAGTGCCCCAGGCAGTCCGCCGGCCAGCACGCCCCCACCCCTGATGGGGGCCTCTGACATCCGCAGGCTGGCTGAGGAGATCGGCGTCCGTCCCACGAAGACCCTCGGCCAGAACTTCGTCATCGACGGCAATACCATCCGCAGGATCGTTGCCGCCGCGGACATCCACCCGGACGAGACGGTCCTGGAGGTCGGGCCCGGGCTGGGGTCCCTGACCCTGGGGCTGCTGGACGCCGCCCGCTCGGTCGTCGCCGTCGAGATCGATCCGGTTCTCGCCGGCAAACTTCCCGCCACGGTCGCCGAATGGCGCCCGGCCGCCGTCGGAAACTTCCACCTGGTCCTCGCCGACGCCATGCGGGTCACCGAGCTCCCCGCCGAGCCGACCGCGCTCGTGGCGAATCTGCCGTACAACGTCGCCGTGCCGGTGGTCCTGCACCTGCTGCAGCACTTCCCAAGCCTCCGCCACGGCCTGGTCATGGTCCAGGACGAGGTCGCGGACCGGCTTGCCGCAGGGCCCGGGTCCAAGACCTATGGCGTTCCCTCGGTCAAGGGGGCCTGGTACAGCAGCATGCGCAAGGCCGGCGTGATCGGCATGAATGTTTTCTGGCCCGCGCCCAAGATCCACTCCGGCCTGGTGGCGTTCACCCGCCGGGAACCGCCCGTCACCACGGCCACCCGCGAACAAGTTTTCGCCGTCATCGATGCCGCCTTCGCGCAGCGCCGCAAGACCCTTCGCGCCGCCCTGGCCGGATGGGCCGGCAGCGCTGCGGAGGCCGAACGGTGCCTGCGGGCCGCCGGCGTCGATCCCACCGCCCGCGGCGAGGTCATCGACATCGCGGCGTTTTCCCGGATCGCCGAGGCGCACGCGCGGCCGGCTCCCTAACCCCGGCGGCGTTCCCCGGAACGGTGACGCTGGTCCGGCGCCGTGCTTGGAGCCTGACCCCGCCATGCCATAGCGTGGAGCCATGAACGCAGTGAGAGGGCACTTTGCCGCGAGGACTGTCCGGGTCAAGGCCCCCGGCAAAGTAAACGTCTCGCTGGATGTCGGGCCCCTGCGCGCTGACGGCTACCATTCGGTCGCCAGCGTCTACCTCGCGGTGTCCCTCTATGAAGAAGTCGCCGCCACCAGCACGGACACCGGGGAAATCACCGTCAGCATCAGCCCGGCGAGCACCCTCGACCTCGACGGCGTCGACATTCCCCTGGATAAGCGCAACCTGGCCTACAAAGCCGCCGCGATCATGGCTGATGTCTCGGAACACTCCACCGGCGTCCACCTTGAAATCACGAAACGGGTGCCCGTGGCCGGAGGCATGGGCGGAGGCTCCGCGGACGCAGCAGCCACCCTGCTGGCCTGTGACGCACTGTGGAACAGCGGGCTCTCACGCGAGGAACTCGCGCACCTGGCCGCCGAACTTGGCGCCGACGTGCCCTTCTCGCTGCTGGGCGGCACCGCCGTCGGGCTCGGTCTCGGCGACGAACTTTCCCCGGCCCTCGTCAAGGCCCAGACCGACTGGGTCCTGGTGGCCGCTGACTTCGGCTTGCCCACTCCTGAGGTGTACCGGACCCTGGACCGGCTGCGTGCGGCCGAACAAGCCGCCATCGAGGAACCCAAAGCGGTGGACCCGACGATCCTGCAGGCCCTGCGGGCGGGCGACGCCGATGCCCTGAGCCGGGTGCTGGTCAACGACCTCCAGCGCGCCTCGATAGAACTGGCGCCGAGCCTCCGGGACACCCTCGGGCTCGGTGAGTCCCTGGGTGCGATCGCCGGGATCGTGTCCGGCTCCGGACCCACAGTCGCGTTGCTGGCACACAGCCCCGCGGCCGCCGCAGGCCTGGCCGATGACCTCCGGCACCACGGCCTGGATGCCAGGGCGGTGCACGGCCCGGTTCACGGGGCGCGCATCATCTCCGATACGCTCCTTTAATAGGAATGTCGTGATCAGCACGACGTCAGCGGGCTTGGGTCGATCAAGCCTGACCGAATTTGCACGGCATAATTTTTTCTCTAGGAAAGCAGTTCCCAGTGGCACACCTGCTCGGCGGCGAGAACCTCACGGTCTCGTATGCAACCCGTACCGTTCTTAACGGCGTCACCCTTGGGCTCGAAGAGGGCGACCGGATCGGCATGGTCGGCCGCAACGGCGACGGCAAGTCGACGCTGATGCGCCTGCTGGCGATGCGCGCCACCCCGGACTCCGGCCGGGTGACCAAGCGCAGCGAGGTCAACATCGGCTACCTGGACCAAAGCGACGTGCTCGACGGCGACCTCACCGTCGGCGCCGCGATCGTAGGGGATCAGGCCGACTACGAATGGGCCCGCAATCCCCAGATCCGCGAAGTGATGGGCGGACTCGTGTCCGACGTCGACTGGCACGCCAACGTCCACGCCCTCTCCGGCGGGCAGAAGCGGCGCGTGGCGCTGGCCAAGCTGCTGATCGAGGACCATGACGTGATCATGCTCGACGAGCCCACCAACCACCTCGACGTCGAAGGCGTCGCGTGGCTGTCCCGGCACCTGAAGACCCGCTGGCGGGCCAACCAGGGCGCCTTTCTCGTCGTCACCCACGACCGCTGGTTCCTCGACGAAGTCTGCACCAAGACCTGGGAAATCCACGACGGCATCATGGACCCGTTCGACGGCGGTTACGCCGCCTATGTGCTGGCCCGAGCCGAACGTGACCGCTCCGCGTCCGTGGTGGAAAGCAAGCGCCAGATGCTCGTGAAGAAGGAGCTCGCCTGGCTCCGGCGTGGCGCCCCGGCCCGCACCGCCAAGCCCAAATTCCGGATCGAGGCGGCCAACGCCCTGATCGCGGACGTCCCTGAGCCGCGCGACTCGACGGCCTTGAGCAAGATGGCCACGGCCCGGCTCGGCAAGGACGT
Organism: Pseudarthrobacter linnaei; assembly: GCF_055412825.1. Lineage (NCBI taxonomy): Bacteria > Bacillati > Actinomycetota > Actinomycetes > Micrococcales > Micrococcaceae > Pseudarthrobacter > Pseudarthrobacter linnaei. The sequence continues at coordinate 84,908 of NZ_JBVAYX010000008.1, read as the reverse complement.
CCTGGACCTGGAGAACGTCTCCCTCGACTTCCTCGGCGGCGAGCCCGGGCAGAAACTCTTCGACAACATCACCCTGCGGCTCGCCCCCGGTGAACGGCTGGGCCTCGTGGGCGTCAACGGCGCCGGCAAAACGACCCTGCTGAAGCTCCTGAACGGCGAAATCCAGCCCAGCTCCGGAAAGGTCAAGCGCGGCAAGACGGTTGTTACCGCGGTCCTGACCCAGGAGGTCAAGGAACTTGATGACGTTTCGGACCTGCGCGTGATCGAAGTGATTGAGCGCGAAAAGCGCTCCTTCAACGTCGGCGGCAAGGAATTCACCGCCGGCCAGCTCGTGGAGCAGCTTGGCTTCACCAACGAGAAACAGTGGACCCCAGTCAGGGACCTCTCCGGCGGCGAACGCCGGCGCCTCCAGCTCCTGCGCCTGCTGGTGGGGGAGCCCAACGTGCTGATGCTCGATGAGCCCACCAACGACCTCGACACCGACACCCTGGCCGCCGTCGAGGACGTGCTGGACGGCTGGCCGGGCACGCTCGTCGTCGTCAGCCACGACCGCTACCTGCTGGAACGCGTCACGGACCACCAGATGGCGCTCCTGGGCGACGGCAAGATCCGTGCCCTGCCGCGCGGTGTGGACCAGTACCTGGAACTGCGCGAAGCGGCGCTTGCCGGCTCCACCATCACCGGCGGCGGCAATCCTGTCACTGCCGCCAGCGGCCCTTCCGCCCCCGCCGCAGCCGGGGCATCGGAAGCCGAGAAGCGGGACGCCCGCAAGGCCAAGAACCGGATCGACCGCCAGCTGGGCAAGCTCAAGCAGCAGGAGGACAAAATCCACGCCCAGATGACCGCGGCGGCCGCCGACTCCTCCGCCGTCGGCGACCTGGCCGGGCTCAACAAGAAGCTCAAGGACCTCGCCGTCGAACGCGAAGCCCTCGAACTCGAATGGCTCGGGGCCCTCGAGGTCCTCGGCGAGTAGTCGCCTCCCGGGGGACATGCCCAGTGTGTTGCGGCAGGGCTGGACATGTCCCTAGGTAGGGTCGTGTCCCGCTGGACATGCCCCCTGCGGCAGCCGGCGGTTGGACATGTTGGTGTTATGTCCAGGCTCGGCGCCCAGGGGAGGGCACGTCCCGCGGGGCGCTCAGTTACTGCGTCGTCAGGCGAGGCTCGTCTGGTTTCTGGCGTCCCACCCCGGCTGGACATGTCCCTCGGTCGACTTATTGCCCGCAGGACAGGCCCACTGGGGCAGGCGACGGTTGGACATGTTGGTGTTATGTCCAGTCTCTGGGGCCAGGGGAGGGCATGTCCCGCGGGGCCTTCAGAGCCTCCGGGCGCAGTCCGCTGCCGTCAGAGGCTGCCAGCCCGCGGACTTTAGTCGTCGCTGCGGAGCTCGGGGTCCTTTTGGAGGCCGGTGAGGCCGTTCCAGGCGAGGTTGACGAGGTGGGCGGCGACTTCGCGTTTGTCCGGGGTTCGGCTGTCCTGCCACCACTGGCCCGTCATCGCCACCATTCCGACCAGCATCTGCGCGTACATGGCGCCGTCGGCCGAGGTGAAGCCGCGGCGGGCGAACTCGTCGGCCAGGATGTGCTCCACGCGGGCCGTGACGTGGGAGATCAGGGTCGAGAAGGCGCCTTCGGGCTGCGTCGGCGGGGCGTCGCGCATGAGGATGCGGAAGCCCTCGGCGCGGTCCTCGATGTAGCTCAGCAGGGCCAGGGCGGCCCGCTCGACCAGGACGCGAGGCTTCGCTTCCTCGGACAACGCGTCACTGATGGAGCCCAGCAGGATCCGGAACTCGCAGTCGACGACCTGCGTGTACAGGCCCTCCTTGGAGCCGAAGTGCTCGTAGATCACCGGCTTGGAAACACCTGCGGCGGCAGCGATCTCCTCGATCGTGGTCCCGTCCAGCCCGCGGAGGGCGAACAGTCCCCGGCCGATGCCGATGAGCTGGCTGCGGCGCTGGGGCCCCGTCATTCGGACCCGGGGTACGTACCCGGCGGACCGTGCCGGCCTGCCGCTGCTGCCCTCCGCCCCTCCGGGCACCCCTGTGCTGTTGCTCACAGCTCCATCATGCCCCACATCATCGACCGGGAGGGGCGCGCCCGGGCCCCGTCCGCGACGCCAGCACGTGGCGGCAACGCAGTATGGCAGAATTGACTCTCGTGCCACAGGCTCAGTGCCTTGGCATGGTCCGCCCTGGTGTAATGGCAGCACCCCGGCCTTTGGAGCCGTGGAGTATAGGTTCGAGTCCTATGGGCGGAACTGCCGTGCGTCGCGGAGGCCGGGAAACGGCACCCGCCGGGCGCGGCCCCGGGTAAGTCCAGTAGGATGAATCCGGTGCCGTGACCGAAGTCTGGCCCGCCCAAGATGTGCGGATCCGGCAGCCGAGGTGCACCAGCTGGCCTCGGCCGCCGGCCACCCACATCCACCAAGCAGCGGCATGCGCTAAGCCACTGAGCAAGGAGAGCCCGTACGTGAGCCCCGAGAAGACCGGCCCAGCCGCCGTCATCGTCCTAGCTGCAGGTGCCGGTACCCGGATGAAGTCCCGTACCCCCAAAATTCTCCACGAGATCGGCGGCCGGTCCCTCGTCGGCCACGCGCTGCACGCCGCCCGCACCATCCGGCCGCAGGAGCTTGCCCTCGTCGTCCGGCATGAGCGGGACCTCGTTGCCGCCCACATCGGCGCCGTCGACCCGGCCGCCCTGATCGTTGACCAGGACGAGGTGCCCGGCACCGGCCGCGCGGTGGAGGCCGCGCTCGAGGCCCTGGACGCGCTTCATCCCCACGGGCAGCTCAGCGGAACGGTCGTCGTGACCTATGGCGACGTCCCGCTCCTCACCGGCGGGCTGCTCGCCGAGCTCGTCGCCAGCCACGAGGACGGGCACAACGCCGTCACCGTCCTGACCGCCGTCCTGTCCGACGCGACCGGCTACGGCCGCATCCTGCGGGCTGCGGACGGAACGGTCACCGGCATCCGGGAGCACAAGGACGCCACCGACGCCGAACGTGACATCCGGGAGGTCAACTCCGGCATCTACGCCTTCGACGCCGCAGTGCTCCGCGATTCGCTGGCCCACGTCACCACCGACAACGCCCAGGGCGAGAAGTACCTCACCGACGTGCTGGCCCTGGCCCGTGCCGCCGGGGGCCGCGTCGCCGCCGTCGTGACCGAAGACCGCTGGCAGGTCGAGGGCGCCAACGACCGGGTGCAGCTCTCCGCCCTGGGCGCGGAACTCAACCGGCGCACCGTCGAAGCCTGGATGCGCGCCGGTGTCACCGTCGTTGACCCGGCCACCACCTGGATCGACGCCACCGTCACTCTCGACGAGGACGTCCGGCTGCTGCCCAACACCCAGCTCCACGGCACCACCACGGTGGCGCGCGACGCCGTCGTCGGCCCGGACACGACCCTCACCGATGTTCAGGTGGGGGAGGGCGCCAAGGTGGTCCGCACGCACGGTTCCGGCTCCACGATCGGCGTCAAGGCCAGCGTCGGCCCGTTCACCTACCTGCGCCCCGGCACAGTCCTCGGCGGGGCCGGCAAGATCGGCGCCTTCTACGAGACCAAGAACGTCACCATCGGCCGCGGCTCCAAACTGTCCCATCTCGGCTATGCCGGCGACGCCGAGATCGGTGAAGACACGAACATCGGCTGCGGAAACATCACCGCGAACTACGACGGCGAGAAGAAGCACCGCACGGTCATCGGGTCCGGCGTCCGCACCGGCTCCAACACCGTCTTCGTCGCTCCCGTCCAGGTCGGTGACGGCGCCTACAGCGGTGCCGGCGCAGTGATCCGCCGCGACGTGCCGCCCGGCGCCCTGGTCCTTTCCCTGGCCAAGCAGCAGAACACCGAGGGCTGGGTCCAGGCGAACCGCCCGGGCTCGGTTTCCGCGTCCCTGGCCGCGGCCGCCGGCGCCACCACAACTTCCTCCAGTACTCCGGCATCTACAGAAGAGGGCTAGCAACAATGAGCGAAATTACGGCACGCGGCGAGAAGAAGCTGGTGCTTGCCGCTGGGCGCGCGCATCCTGAGCTGGCGAGGGAAATCGCCAAGGAGCTCGGCACCGAGCTGCTGCCCCTGGATGCCTACGACTTCGCCAACGGTGAGATCTACGTCCGGGCCGGGGAAAGCGTGCGCGGTACGGACGCCTTCGTCATCCAGGCGCACCCCGCCCCGCTGAACAACTGGCTGATGGAACAGCTCATCATGATCGATTCGCTCAAGCGGGCCTCCGCGAAACGCATCACCGTGGTGTCACCGTTCTACCCGTACGCCCGGCAGGACAAGAAGGGCCGCGGCCGCGAGCCCATTTCCGCGCGCCTCATCGCCGACCTCTACAAGACCGCGGGCGCCGACCGCATCATGAGTGTGGACCTGCACACCTCGCAGATCCAGGGTTTCTTCGACGGCCCCGTCGACCACCTCATGGCAATCCCGCTGCTGGCGGACTACATCCGCACCCGCGTTGGCGCGGACGACATCACGGTGGTCTCCCCGGACACCGGCCGCGTCCGCGTTGCCGAGCAGTGGGCCGAGCGCCTCGGCGGCGCGCCGCTGGCGTTCGTGCACAAGAGCCGCGACCTGACCGTTCCGAACCAGGCGGTGTCCAAGACGGTCGTCGGCCAGGTCGAAGGCCGCACCTGCGTGCTGATCGACGACATGATCGACACCGGGGGCACCATTTCCGGTGCGGTCCAGGTGCTCAAGAACGCCGGAGCCAAGGACGTCATCATCGCGGCCACGCACGCCGTGTTCTCCGATCCCGCGGCCCAGCGGCTGTCCGAGTCCGGCGCGCGCGAGGTCGTTGTCACCAACACCCTCCCGATTGACGCCAGCAAGCGCTTCCCGCAGCTCACCGTGCTGTCCATCGCGCCGCTGATCGCCCGTGCCATCCGCGAAGTGTTCGACGACGGTTCCGTCACCAGCCTGTTCGACGGCAACGCCTGACCCCAGACTGGGCCATGCCCAGGCGTCCGCCAGTGCGGGCACGTTTTCATGAAACCGTGCCTGCGCTGGTAGCCTTGTAGCGAAACCTTGGCGAGGGAGAGCGCTGGTCAGCCGTGTTCACGGCCGACCGGACTGCTGGTCTCCGTTATCGACTGGGTCTGAATCTCCCTTCGGAAGGGCGGCCCCACGGCCACCCGGCGTTGAAGGTCGCAAACAGACCTCCGCCCTTGCTGAACACCGCTAGTCCACTAGGAGATACCCATGTCTGAGCAGAAGCTCGCAGCAGAAGTACGCACCGAATTCGGCAAGGGCTTCGCCCGCCGCGCCCGCATGGAGGGCCTGATCCCGGCCGTCATCTACGGCCACGGCGCAGAGCCCATCCACATCACCCTGCCGTCGAAGTCCACCACCCTAGCGGTCCGCCGCGCCAACGCCCTGCTGACCCTGGACATCAACGGTGAACAGCACCTTGCCCTGGTCAAGGACATCCAGCGCGACCCGATCAAGCAGATCATCGAGCACCTCGACCTCCTGACCGTCCGCACCGGCGAAAAGGTCACCGTCGACGTTCCCGTGCACGTCACCGGCGAGCTGGCTCCGGGCAACGTGTTCAACCAGGAAATGACCACCGTCTCCCTCGAGGCCGAGGCAACCCACCTGCCGACCGCCGTCGAGGTCAGCATCGAGGGCCGCACGGCCGGCGAGCACATTCACGCTTCCGACCTGGTCCTGCCGAAGGGCTCCGTCCTGCTGGCTGACGCCGAGGCCCTCGTTGTGCATATCTCCGAGGCCACCGAGGTCTCCGAGGAAGAAGCATCCGCCGACACCACCGAAGGTTCCTCGGTCGCAGAAGCAGCAGCCGAGTAGTTTCGGCGATTGTCGGTGGCCGGGTCCCGTTGGGGCCCGGCCACCGTCGTCTGCACCGCCTGCCCACCTGCCGCCCGACGCGGACTGCCCCACCAAAGGACTGATCCATGACTGACACCTGGCTGATCGCAGGCCTCGGGAACCCCGGGGCCGAGTACGCCCACAACAGGCACAACGTCGGACAGATGGTCCTCGACGAACTCGCGTCCCGGATCGGAAGCGGCTTCAAGTCCCACAAGTCCCGGGCCCAGGTCCTGGAAGGCCGCCTTGGCATCGGCGGCCCGCGCGTGGTGCTGGCCAAGCCGCTGAGTTATATGAATGTCTCCGGCGGCCCGGTTTCGGCGCTGTGCAAGTTTTACGACATCGAGCCCGGCCACGTCATCGCCGTGCACGATGAGATCGACATTCCCTTTAATACGGTCAAGCTGAAGCTGGGCGGCGGCGAAGGGGGCCATAACGGGCTGCGCGACATCTCCAGGGCACTCGCCACCAAGGACTACCTGCGGGTCCGGGTCGGCGTTGGACGCCCGCCGGGCAGGATGGACACGGCAGACTATGTGCTGAAGGACTTTTCCGGTTCTGAGAAGAAGGAACTGGCCTTCCTGATCGACACCGCCGCGGACGCCGCGGAAGCCCTGGTCCGCGAGGGCCTGCCGGCGGCGCAGCAGCAGTTCCATCCGACGAAGAGCCCCCAGCCGTAAAAAGCCGAAAAACTTCCGCCGGGCCGCACGACGTAACGCGCGTGCAGACCCTCGAATTTCTTCCAAGCGTCCTGAATTGCCGATAAGATCGCTCTACTCTCATGTCGGGGGATAGGGATACGCTACTTCTAAGCGGACGGTCTCAGGCTTGCTGTCCGCAAAGTGGTACGAAGGAAACAAGATGTCGAGGGATTTGCTGGGCTGGGGGAATGTTTCCACTACATTGGCACCCGCCGAAGAAGGGGCTGCCGCCGGTCCGCTGGACCGGCACAGGTGGTCAGGTCTCGCGCGCAACGCTGACGCCGACCGGGTTCGCAGCGCCCTGCTCGCGGAGGACCGCATGGGCGTGGTCATCACCGGTGACCGCGGAGTGGGCAAAACCCAGGTAGGACGCGCCGCGGTTGCGGGCTTGGGACCTGACGTCTATACCCTCCAGCTCCGCAGCTCCGGACCGGGCTCGGCCACGCCCTACGGATGCCTGGCCTTCACTCTCGCCCGCCTGCCGCAAAGCTCCCTTGGCTCGCCGACGGCCATCCTGCATGGCATCACGTCCCTGATCCGCGACGACGCCGCCGGACGCAAGTGCGTCATTCTGCTGGACAACGCCGGAGCCCTGGACGAACTGAGTACCGGGGTGCTGCTCAACCTGGTGCAGACCCGGACCGCACGGCTTGTCGCCACCGCCCAGCGCACGACGGACCTTCCGCCCGACTTCTACTGGCTCATTACCTCCGGGCAGGTCGCCGAGGTCCGGCTCGCCAACCTCACGGAGGTCGAAACCCTCGAGGTGCTCCAGGCGGCGCTGGGGCACAGGGTGTCCAGCGCCCTGGCCAGCCAGCTGCACCATCTGGTGGGCGGCAGCCCGACCCTGCTGCAGGCCGTGGTCTCAGAGCAGATCGAACGGGGCAACCTCGTGCTTTCGGGATCCGTCTGGACCCTGGTGGATGAGGTGGTCCTTGACGGGCGCACCGCGCTGGAAGACATCGTCCGGGCCAGGTACGCCCGCGAAACACCGGTGGCCCGGGAACTCATCGAAGTCCTGTCCTGTGCCCGGACCCTGCCGTTGGCCCGGCTCGCGCGGATGTACAGCCCCGGAGTCATCGCGGACATGGAAGATGCGGGTCAGGTTGTTGTCGACCGGACGGGCCGGCACCTCGTTTCGCTCGGGGACCGCTATCTGGGCGACATCGTCCGCAACTGGCTCAGCGTGGAGCGCAGGCTGGAGCTGCGGGACAAGGTGCCGGGGCACCAGCAGGACGAGCTCAGCGAGCTGACCGTGGAGGACTTGCTCGCCTACGCGGCGTGGACCCACGACTGCGATGCGCCCCTGGCGCCCGCGCACGCCGTGGCGGCCGCCGGCGCCGCCGTCAAACTTTTTGACCCGAAGTTCGCGCTCAAATGCGCTGGCAGCGTGAGTCCGACGGACCCGGAGTGGACCGAGGGCCAGCTGCAGAAATCCGCAGCATACCTTCAACTGGGACTTCCGCTGCAGGCCATGGCCGCCCTGGACGACGTATCCGAAGCCCAGCTCGGCGCCCTCGGCGCTGAGGCGTACGCGGAACTGATTGGCGCGAAGGCGGACTGCATGTCCTGGCTCCATAACCGTGCCGGTGAGGTCCCTGAGCTGCTCCGGCTGGCCCGCCTGCGGCTCTGCGAGCTCGCCGGGCAGCCACCGGTGGCGTCACCGCAGGAGCTGGCCCGTGCCCGACTGTGCCTGGACCTCTGCGAATTCAACTACTTCTCCTTTGTCGGCGACTACGCTCCCATGATGGACCGGCTCAGCGCGGCGGCGTCCTTCGAGGTGGACGACGTCGATCCGGTGCACCGGCTCAGGTGCGGCATCATTCTGATGGAAGCCCTCTGCATGACGGGCAGGGAGGTCGAGGCCCGCAATCTGCTGCGGGAGATCGGCGGCCAGCTGGGGGAATGGTCCAATGTTCCACGGATCCGGGAAAACTTTGCGTGGCGATCCTTCAACGTGCTGCTCCTGTCCGGGTTCTGGCGCCAGAGCATTGACATGCTCAAGGACGCCAGCGGCCGGGCCGGCCACGGGCTGCATTCCGGCAGCGCGGCCACTGATCTGGCTGTAGGTCTTGCCTATGTTTATGCGGGCCGCGGCTATATGGCCCTGGACCCGCTCCTTGCGGCGATCGCCCAGCTCGAAGTCCGGGCCAGCCTGCACTCGCTGCGGCAGGCCTACGCGGCCACTGCCTTCGCCTACGCCCAGACCGGGAATTCCGTGCAGGCCACCGTCTACCTGGACCGGGCCCGCTCAGCGGGCGGCCCTGCCCGATTCGCGGTCCGAAGTTCCGCGGACTTTTGCATGGACATGGCCTCGCGCTGGCTGGGAGATCCCGAGGCGAAGGACCGGCTGGTGCGCGCGGCCGAGGAACACTACCAGGCGGGACGGTACACCCTGGCCGGCATCTTCATGCTCGGTGCGACGGTCAACGGCACCACCAGGGATTTCCAGTTCCTGGAGGAGATTGCGGCGTTGCGGCAGGGTCCCCTCGCGGAACTGTCCCGGACGATTGCCGTGGGCAGCGCTGCGAAGGACCCTGCCGTGATGTTGGAGGCCGCCAGCCAGGCCTCGGCCATGGAACTCGACGCCGTCCAGGCCAGATGCGCTGCCCTCGCCTTCGACTTCGCTAAGGCCGCGGGCCTGAGCGTGAAGGCCAGCGCCGCCCACGCCATCCTGGAAGGTCTCGCGGATTCCTTGCCGGCGCTGCCGATTATCCCCAGGAACAAGGGGCCGCTGCTGACGGACCGGGAACGGCAGATTGCCACCCTGGCCGGCAACGGGGTCTCCAACAAGGACATTGCCCTGGCGATCGGCATTTCTGTTCGGACAGTGGAAGGACACCTTTACCAGGTGTTCACCAAGCTGGGAGTTTCTTCGCGAAGTGATCTGCTTGGACTTATCTAGGAACCGCGCGACCGTTTCCGGGCCGGCGGAAGCACCGAGGGCCCTGACCGGGCGGGCGGAGGATCTGCGGTCGGCGGTGGAGGCGATCCAGGGGAGCACCCACGTGGCGGTCCTCCTGCTGGGCGACAGCGGGATCGGCAAATCCACTCTCCTGGACGCCGTGGTGGCCGAACTGCAGACAGCCGTGACGCCTGTCCGCATCCACGGCAGCCCTTCGCTGGCGAATGTGCCCTACGGCGTGCTGGGCCCTTTTATTGTCGGGCTGCCCGTCGAGGAGGCCACCTCGCAACTGGCAGTGCTCAGGACCTTCTGGGCGCGGCTGGAGGAAGAGCGCCGCGCTTCCCAGAAGCCCCTGCTGCTGGTCGTGGACGACGCACATGACCTGGACGAGTCGACGGCCGGAATCCTGGTGGAACTCGCCGCTGCCGGCTGGGCCAAACTGCTCGTAGCCTCGGCCGCCCGGCCGGGCCTGCCGGAACCGCTGCTGCAGCTGTGGTTTGAGGGGATAGCGGAACGCCTCGACCTGCGACCCCTGACCCAACTGCAGACCTATGACATCCTCGAAGGCGCACTGGGCTCACAGATCCTGCCAAGCGTAGCCGAAATCCTCTGGGAAGCTTCCGAGGGCAACCCGCTGCTGCTCAGCGGTCTCATCGACGACGCGAAGACCGACGGCACGCTGCTGCAACGCAACGGGGTGTGGCTGCTCGCCCGTCCGCTTAACAGCCACGGGGACCGCCTCACTGACGTTGTGCGCCGGCAGTTGCTCCGGCGTTCCCCGCAGGAACGGCAGGCCCTGAACCTGATTGCCCTGGCCGAGCCGGTCTCCCGGGATCTGATTGAGGCCACGGTGGGCGAAGACGCGGTGGCCGCCCTCATCGAACACGAGATGATCCGGGTGACGCCGGCACCGCACCCGCAATTGAGGCTCTGGCACTCCATCTACGGCGACACGCTGCGTAACCTGATTTCGCCGGCCCGCAGCCTCCAGCTCCGGCAGAGCCTCCTGCGGCTCATGGACAACGAACCGACGTCGGCAGAAGGCCTGCTGCGCCAGGTCAGCTGGTCGATTGAATGCGGAGCGGAGGTCGAGGACCGGCAGCTTCTGCGGGCAGCCGTCCTGGCCAGCCGGCTCCATGAGGACAAACTGGCACGCAAAGCCGCCTCGCTGGTCAAAGACCCCGAGTTGCAGGTGGCTGCACGGGCCGTGATGGCCAGGACCTACTTCAACACCTCGGACTACTCGTCCGCCCGGGACATCCTGGAAGCCGACTTCGCCAAGGGCCAGAGCGTGGCTGTCCTCCTCACGGGAACGATGATGTGGGCCGCGGTGCAGGCTGCCCTGGGCCACGCGCCGGCCGACATCATGGACCGCGCCGCAGCCCTCCTGGAGGCAGGGGAGCAGCTGGCCCGGGACAACCCGGACGATGCCGAGGGAATCCTTGCGGCAACCCGGGAACGGTATGCGACCGTTCATGCCATGGTGTTTGCGCTGGCGGGGGAGTACCCGGACAGTGCCGGCACGGAAGCCGAAGCGGAGGCCGGCGCGCAGCCTCCTCCCACCAACGCCCTGGAGGCAGCGTTCAGGCTGGCGCTGGTATCGGAACGGCTCCTCGTGCAGGGCAAAGCGGTGCAGGCGTTCGCTGCGGTGTCCCAGGCGCTGGAGAGCGCGGGTTCCGGAGACAGCGAACTGCATTTCCTGGCCGAATTCCTCGTGGCGCGGGCAGCGGCGGCCGTGATCCACGGCGGCGACTGGGAAGCCGCCGAAAACCTCCTGGCCAGTGTCGCCGCCGGACACGGCCCCAACCTCGCCTCGTTCGGCGGCGGAGTCCACGCCGCACACGGCATCACCCTGCTGTACCAAGGCAAAGCCGCCGAGGCCGTGGACACGCTCAGCGCGGCGCTGGAATCACTGCGGCTCGCGGATCCCCAGCAGCTCTTCGCCCTGACCGCCGCGATGGCCTTCGCCGCCGCCGCCGACGTCGGCGCCAAAGACAAAGCAACGGCATTCCTCGCCGACTACGACGCGGCCCCGCGGGCGGTGTCACGCTACCTGCGCATCCTCTCGCAGATGGCAGTCACCTACGGAAAGGCCCGCATGGGCAACTACCCGGGCGCCGTCGACGAGTTGAGGGCGCTGGGCCGGCCCCACGGCGACGATTCCACGGCGGGCCTGGAGTTCGAATCGCTGGTGTTCTGCCTGGCCCTCGGAGACCGGGGCGCGGCCACGCGGCTCCTCGAACTGCAGCCCGAGCTGGAAGGCCCCAGACCCGCCGCGATCTGCCGCTATGCGGCGGCGGCCAGCACCGACCGGGCCGCTGATTATCTGGAAGCGGGGAAGAGTTGCGAAGAAGCCGAGCTGTGGGGCTTCGCGACGCTGGCCTACGACGCCGCCGCGGCCAGGTACCGGGCAGCCGGTGACACCCTGCGGGAACGCATGGTGATGTCCCAGCGGAAGCGCTGCCTGGACAGGGCAGACCGAATCGGCGGCCAGGAACAGGGCGCCGAGTCCGACCCCCTTGGCCTGCTGACGCGCCGGGAGCGCGACATCGTGGCCCTGGCGGTGCGCGGCCTGAGCGACCGCCAGATAGCCGCCGAGCTGCAGGTGTCCATCCGAACAGTCGAAGGCCACCTCTACCGCAGCTATGCCAAGCTCAACGTCAAAGGCCGGGACCAGTTGCCGGGCGTATCCTCATCCTGACTGTACCGGGCATTCCTCTGCCCGGGCGTTTGCGGTTTCCCCACCCCTGTAGCCCGCGGAGGCCCGGCACGGGCACCAGGCGTACTGACTTTCCCTTTCGCCGTGCGTAGCTCCGGAGGGCCGGCAAGTAGGCACCCGGCGGCCCGGGTATGGGGACCGCGTAGCCGGACCGCGCAAGCATCGCGAGCCGGGCGCCAAGGCAAGTACCCTCGATGACAGCTTCGATCGGAACCCGCCGCGAATTCGAGTACGCACTACCGGTGTGCGGTTGGCGTCCGATTCGCTAGATTGTATTCAAGCACCAGGAACCACCGGACAAAACCACCCGACAAAGGACTTTGAACGTGGAGCCATCAACGCGGAAGCGGCCCGGGCAGATCGATGAAGTTGCCAGGACCGCCGGCGTGGGGATGATGGTCCGCACCGGTGCAACAGATGCTAAAACCGCTCCGAAAAGGTCTCCCGAATGGTTCCCGCCACGTGCGTGAACCCCTTTGACGGAGCCGACGGCGTCGGAACCTTCTGAGACCGAGGTTCCTCCCCCCAGCCGCCGTCGGCTCCCTAAGTTTTCAGTGGCCCCAGTCCTGGCTCGGCCGCCCGCAGGCCGGGCGGCCGTGCCAGAACTGTGACGGCACAAAGCCATCCTACGCAGGGGCGCGGCAGCCCTCACAGCTCTCGGCAACACGGACACCCGCGTGCAAAGCCCCACCCGGCTTTCGGAACGGGTCCTACTACTTGGTTTGGGACACGATCCTGCCCGGAGATCCTGAGTACATCCACGTAGTCCAGGTCCCGCCCCCGCGCTGGTAATCGAGTAGCGGTTACGCATCCGAAAATTTCCTGCTGTCCATAGGTTGGACTCATCGGTAGTCATACTTTGATTGCGAAGGTCTCTCTCATGTTTCAGCAAGAAGCCGGCCTGCCTGCGGGCAGCGGCAGAACAGATATGGTCTCAACCATCCAATATTCGGGGAAGGGGCGGCCCGAGAAGCACTACGCCCGGCACAAAACCGTTGAAGACGTGGTGGCGGCACTGACATCGGGATCGGGCTGCGGGGCAGTACTTGTGGGGGAACACGGGGCTGGAAAATCCTTTACTGCCCAGCGGGCCCTGGAACACTTGGGGGACGACTACCTCGTCGTCCAGGTCCGGGGCAGTTCCATCTCGTCCAAACTCCCGTACGGTGCATTGAGCGTGCTGCTCAACGAACTCGATGCTTCCCACCTTGAGCACCCGCTCATGGTGCTCAGGGGCTTGACCCAGCTGCTTCAAACCCGGGCCCAGGGCCGCAGCGTCGTGCTCTTTGTCGACAACGCCCATGACCTTGATGAGCTCTCCACCATGATGGTTGCTCAGCTCTGTGCAGGCGGACACGTCCTGCTGCTCGCGGCGTGCGTTGACCTCCCGAATCTGGGCAGCGACATCATGGGACTCTGGAAGGACGATCTGTTGCGCCGGATCGACCTTGGCCCCTTCGATTTCCGCGAAACGGCCGACAGCCTTGCCCAGGAGTACGGCGGACGCTTCTCCCACACCGCGGCCCGCGCGCTCTGGAACGCAAGCGGGGGCAATGCTCTCTTCCTGCACTCCCTGGCACGGGAGCAGATCAAGCTCGGAATCATTGTCCGCCATGAGGACTCCTGGGTATTGGGGGACAAAAGTATCGCTCTGGCCGGAGAGATACGGGATGTTCTCAAAGCCCGCCTGAACCGGCTCAGCTCCGGCCAGCGCGACGTGTTCGAGCTCTTGTCGCTCGCCGGAGCCTTACCCCTGCAGACCCTGATGAGCGTGTCCCGGGCGCAGGACATAGACACGCTGCAGGAACGGGCACTGATCCTCGTCAGCCATGACCACCCGCCCATGGTGAGTGTCGCCAATTCGGTCACGGCCGGCATCGTTGCCAGCGTGGTGCCGCCGGGCCGCAGTGCGGAGCTTCGGCGCCGGCTGGGGGCTGTGCTCCAGGACCAGGACCTCGACGAATTCACGGGGTCCACGGCCGTCGCGTGGGCCCTGGACTGCGGCGAAGAGGTGGGCCCCAGACTGGCCCTGGCGGCGGCCCGCCTCGCGAACAAGGCATCCGACCCGCAGTCCGCCCTGAGGTTTGCCCGGGAAATCGCGGGCGGTGAGAAACTGACAGAAGTGGCCGTCGAATCTGCCCGGGCGCTTATCGCCCTGCACAACGACGACGCCGCCCGCCGAATCCTGAGTGACGTTGAACAGCGGGCAGGTGACGAACTTGCACTGGGTGAGTGGGCCTCGCTGCAGCTCCTGTGGGCCGAACTGGACAGGCGCGGCCCCGCAGCATCGGCCAGCGCATTGGCCAGGCTGCAGGAGATTGAACTGCGGCTCACGGTAGCCGGGAACGCCGGGGCGGAACCGGATTCGGTCGCAGAGCGGGTGCGTCTGGCCTATGCCGAACTGGCCGCCTTCGAAGGCCGGTACGGTGACGTCCTGCACATGTTCGAGTACGCGGACACCACCGACCTCGGCAGCGAAGCAAAGGTCATCGCCGCGAGCCTGCTGTGCGAGGCGAAGGCTGTCACCGGCGACGTCCTGGGCGCCGTAGGGCTCGGCAGGCAAATCATCCTTGCCACCGGCACCCTCGACCTTTCCGATGCGTCGATCCGCGAAATCCGCGGGCGGTTCCTGTTGCTCCTGCTGTTGTCCGCCAAATTCCGGGAGGCAGCAGACTTCATCGCCGACACCTCGGAATCCTGGGACCGGCAAGCCAGGCTGGGCGGCATGTTCGAGATCGGCCAAGGGATCGTGGACCTCCATCGCGGTCATCTCACGGGGGCAATCAAGCGACTGCAGTCCGGAGTCTGGCAGCTTGGCGTGCACGACCCGGACGCTGTTGCCGGACTCGCCACCGCAGCCTGTGCGTACGCATTCGCGCTCCAGGGCGATGAGGACAAAGCATGCGCCCTGCTGGTGGAAGGCGAGGAGCAACAGCCCCGGGCATCGTGGCTCGTAAACCGCGTCACCCGGTACTTTGAGCTGTCTGCCAAAGCGGAAATCGGCCAGAAAACCGAGGCTCTCCGCGCCCTGAAGCTGGAAGCTGACATTGATACGGACGCGTCGGCCCTTGCTACCGGCCTGCAGTTCCTCTCAGCGGTGGCCCGGCTGGGAGACCGTCAGGCCAGCGCGAAACTCAGTGACCTTGCGGACCAGGTCACCGGGCACTTCGCCGCCCTGTGCTCCCGTCTCGCGGAAGGGCTGGCGGATGCAGACAGCGAGGAACTGCTGGCGACGTCCAAGGACGCCGATGCGGCAGGCCATGCGGTCTTCGCCAGGGATGTGACCAGAAAAGCGGTCAGCTGCGCGAACGACGCCGGGAACCGTATCTCCCTCCGGATGGCCCAGCGCACGCAGCAGTCCCTTGAGGACCGGTTCGGCAACCCCAGGAACGGAGTGCTCTCGCTGCTGACCTCGACGTTGACAGCCCGGGAATCGGAGGTGGCGGTCAGGGCGGCCGCGGGTACGTCCAACCGGAAGATCGCTGACGAGATGCACGTTTCTGTCCGCACCGTTGAGGGGCATCTCTACCAGGTGTATGCGAAACTCCACGTCGCGAGCAGGTCGGAACTCAAAGATGTCATCTCCGGACCAGTGGAACACGCCCGCCTGGGCTAACCGGCCCGGCGCCCGGGCCACCGGTCGGTCGGGGCGGACCCGGCGCCCCCGCCACCGGGCGGTCCGGGCGCCGACGTGCTGCCGCGGGGAGGGCCACAGGTGGAAAGCCTGACGGAGTCCGCAACCCTGGTGGGCAGGTCCGGCGTCGTCAAGGACATCGTCAGATGCCTGCGCGACGGCGGGACGTCCGGTGCCCTCATCGTGGGCAACCCGGGCGCGGGGAAAACCGCCGTCTCCCGGGCCGTCATCCGGGAACTCCGTCCCCACACGGCCGTTATCCGGCTCGCAGCAACTCCGGCGCTTTCTGCCGTGCCGTTCGGCGCGCTCTCGCCCTACCTCGGCGAGCTGCCCGCCCATGATCTGGATTCCTTTTCCGCCGTCGTCAAGGCCGTGACGGACAGCATCAAGTCCCAGCCCAGCAAGCCGCTCTTCGTGATCGACGACGCCCAGTGCCTGGACCGCGGGACGACGCAGCTCGTTGCGCAGGCGGTAGCGACCGGCGCTGCCAGCATTCTCGCCTTCAGCCGGCCAGGATTGCTGATCCCCGAGGAATTCCTGGCCCTCTGGGATGACGGAATCGTGGCCAAGTTCGACCTCGAGCCGCTCACCCGGACCGAGGTGCATCAGCTCTGCGAGCAAGTGCTCCGCGCCGATGTCTCGCCGTGGGCCAGCGCACTGTTCGCCGATACTTCCGCCGGAAACCCGTTCATGCTGCTGTCCCTGATCGAACATGCCCGGACCACAGGTGCCCTGGCACTGCGCCATGGCACCTGGTTCCTCATCTCAGCTCCCGGCCTGGCCGATATTCCCGTCGCTGACCTGATCGGCCACGAACTGCGGTCGATGTCACCCGAAGAAAGGAACGCCGCCGCGATAGTTGCCCTGGCAGGGCCGTTGCCACTGGGCCAGTTACTGGGATTTGGCGGCCCGAAGGCTGTCGACGCCTTGGAACGCGCCGGCATCATCAGCGTCTCACGAGGCGCCGACCGGACAGTCCGCCCCGCGAGTCCCCTCATCGGGGAGATCATGCGCCGTTGGGTTCCGGCGGGAAAAAGCGCCGGATTGCGTGCCAGCTTTGTCTCACTTCCTTCGGGAGGGCCAGTGCCCCCGGACGCATTCCTGAACCGGGTCCGGTGGGCGCTGGACTGTGGAGCTGCTGTGCCGCCGGAGGAGCTTCTCAAGGCGGCGTGCACCGCCAACGCCGCCCTCGACGCCCGGTCCGCGTTGCGGACTGCCGAGGCAATTTCTGATGAAGCGAAGCTGCCCGAGGCCCGGTTGCAGATAGCCTATGCGCGGTACCTGCTGGGCGACCGCCAGCAGTCCGCAAAATTCCTGCAGCTCGCTGAGCCCACGCCAAACGAAAACGCCCGCTATCTGGCGGCTCTTCTGTCCGCCCGGCTGACGGCACGAACAGCGACGCCGGGGAGCCGCGCAGCAATCGACCGCAGCCGTGCCCCCGCCGCAGGACCAGACACCGCCGCAGGACCAGACACCGCCGCAGGACCAGACACCGCCGGAGCTGGCACTGCAGGCGCTGGCACTGCAGGCGCTGGCACTGCAGGCGCTGGCACTGCAGGAACGGGCGCTGCGAGAGGTGGCACTGCCGGAGCTCCCGCCGCCGCACCACCCGCCGGGCCGGCCGACGTCGAGCGTCCGGCCAACGGACAATGGGCGTTCCGCAGCGGTGCCGGAACGGGGCCGTCATGGCTGGATCTGGCTGCGGTGGTCCTGCCGGCGGGGTCCGTTGGCAGCCAGCCGAACGGGAGCCAGTTGAACGGTGGCCAGGAGGACCGTGAGGGCCGGCTGAGCCGGCTGGTGGTGGCCGCCGGGGAGCGGCAGGAGATCAGGATCCCGGCTGAGTCGCTGCTCGCCGAATTGCTCTGTGCCAAAGGCCGGGTGGTGCACGGACTGGGGCTGGCCCGCGAGGCCTGGCAGGGGGCGCAGAGCGCCAGCTTGGCGTTGCCTCTCGTGTATGAGGACCTCCTGGTGCGCTACAGCCTGAGCCTTAGCTGGGCAGGGGAATGGGAAGCGCTCGCCGCAGTCCTCGATGTGTACGAGGCCGACTATCCTTCGCGGCTGCTGCTCAGCGGCGGCATCCTGCACCTGATGAGGGGCCTGGCCCGTGTCCGTCAGGGGCGCATGCCCGAGGGAATTGCCGAGCTCGTTCTCGGCGTCGAGGACCTCACGATTGCCGATCCCTGGGAATTGCTGCCGTTCGCCCATTCGGTCGCGGCATACGCCGCCTCCGTGGTGGGTCACGCACGGGAGGCCGAGGAGCACGCGACCGCGTTCCGGCTGTCCCGGTACCGCGGTCCGGGGGCACTCCCGTTGCTCGCCGAAGCGTACTCGACCGCGGCCGGCGGAGCGCCCGGCGGCGCTGGAGACGTCAGCAAGAGGCTCGGCGGCCTGGCGGAGGAGGCCCGGCGGCAGGGTTTGCGGGGGGTTGAGACGGACATAAGGCGGCTTGCCGTGCGCCGAGGGGACACCGCGGCCGCGGACGGTCTTGCCCGCAGCAGCCTTGCGGTTGAGGGGCGGGAGGCCGGCATGCTGCACGACTACGCGCTCGCGGTGCTTCATGCGGACGACGCCGAACTCGTCAGGATCAGTGACAAGGCGCTGCGCGCCGGCTACGTGTTGCTGGCGCTCGAAGCGGCGCAACAAGCGGAACGCTGCCTCGCCGAAACCACGGACAAGCGGAAACTGCTGGCTGTCCAGCGCAAGATCCAGAACAGGATGACTGCTGCCGGCATGGCTGCCCATATTGACCTGGTCCGTCCGGAACCGGATGCCGAACTCACCGCCCGGGAAACCGAAATCCTGGACCTGGTGTCCGGCGGAGCCACCAACGCCGAGATCGCCAAGCGGCTCTGTGTGTCCCAGCGGACCGTGGAAGGACACCTCTACCGCGTGTTCGCCAAACTGGGCGTCAGCCGGAGGGTTGACCTCATCGACACCGGCGGCGATTCACACCGGCCCTGAGCCCCCCAGAGGGACAAACATAGGGGCGACGCGGGGACCCCCGGAGCACCCTCAGGATTACCTGCAGAATCGGGTGCGCCGTTCCGTGGGATGATGGAAAGTAGTCCATTTCACCCGATCCGAGGAGGCCAGCGTGGCTTTTGTGCCGACGTCAGAGTCCCGGGCCCTGCTCTCGCCAGCCCTGACCGACGATGAGGTGTTGCGGATCCGCAACGACTTCCCCATCCTCTCCCGGCCTATGGGCGGTCACCCCCTGATCTATCTCGATTCCGGGGCCACCTCGCAGAACCCGATCAGCGTCATCGAAGCCGAGCAGGAGTTCTATGAGCAGCGGAACGCTGCCGTTCACCGCGGGGCGCACCTGCTGGCCGTGGAAGCCACGGAGTCCTTTGAGGACGCCCGCGATACCCTGGCTGCCTTCCTCGGCGCGGGCGCCGACGAGATCATCTGGACCTCCAACGCCACCGAGGGACTGAACCTGCTCAGCTACGCCTTCCTGAACTCGTCCCTGCCGGGGGCCGCCGGGCCGGCGGCACGCTTCGCCCTGGGAGCCGGCGACGAGATTGTCGTCACCGAGATGGAACATCACGCGAACCTTATCCCGTGGCAGCAGCTCGCGGAGCGGACCGGTGCGACCCTTCGGTTCATCCCCGTCGACGATGCCGGTGCACTGGACCTCGACGCTGCCGCCGGGATTATCGGCCCGGCCACCAGGGTCCTCGCCTTCAGCCACGCCTCGAATGTCCTGGGCACCATCAACCCGGTCAAGACCCTCGTGGCGATGGCCCGCCGCGCGGGTGCCCTGACCGTGCTGGACGCCTGCCAGTCCGCGCCCCACCTGCCCCTGGATGTAAAGGACCTGGACATCGACTTCGCCGTCCTCTCGGGCCACAAGATGCTGGGCCCCACTGGCATCGGCGTGCTGTACGGCCGGTCCGAACTGTTGAACGCGCTGCCGCCGTTCCTCACCGGGGGATCAATGATCACCACGGTGACGATGGAGCGCGCCGCCTTCCTGCCAGCCCCGCAGCGCTTCGAAGCGGGGACCCAGAAGGTTTCCCAGGCCATTGCCCTCGCCGCTGCGGCGAACTACCTCACCGAGACAGGCATGGACCGCGTCCACGCCTGGGAATCCCTGCTCGGGCAGCGCCTCGTCGAAGGCCTCTCCTCGATTCCCGGCATCCGCGTCCTCGGGCCTGCCCCCGGACAGGAACGGATCGGCCTCGCGTCCTTCGACGTCGCCGGTGTGCACGCCCACGACGTCGGACAGTTCCTGGACAGCAAGGGAATTGCCGTCCGGGTGGGCCATCACTGCGCGCAGCCGCTTCACCGGCGCCTCGGCCTGACGGCCAGCACCAGGGCCAGCACCTACCTGTACAACACAACGTCCGACGTCGACACGTTCCTCGCGGCTGTCGCCGGGGTCCGAGCCTACTTTGGAGCCTAAGGACTTTTCCGCATGAGCCTTGAACAGCTGTACCAGCAGATCATCCTGGAACACGCGAAACTGCGTACCGGCAGCGGGCTGGCGGAGGCGCCGGTCCCCGCGGGGGCGTCGTCCGGGCAGTCCCACCAGCTCAATCCTGTCTGCGGGGATGAGATCACTGTCCGCGTGGCGGTCTCTGACGGGAAGGTCGCCCAGCTGCGCTGGGACGGTGAAGGTTGTTCGATTTCCATGGCCTCGGCCTCGGTGCTCGCCGAGCTCGCCGAAGGAATGGACGTGGCCGGGTTCACTGCGGTGATCGACAGCTTCCGGGACGTCCTGCGGTCCCGGGGGAAACTCGCCGCGGATCCCGAAATCCTCGGCGACGCTGCTGCCTTTGAAGGCGTTTCGAAATACGCCGCCCGGGTAAAATGCGCCATGATCTCCTGGGTTGCGGCCGAAGACGCCCTGGCGCAGGCCCGAACGTCCAGCACCGCACCCTAGGCCCTGGCGGGTAGCGCCGGATCCTGGCCAGACCTGCAACCTGGGCCGGGCATGTTGGGCCGCGCCCCTTAGCTGAGCAGGCCGGCGATCCCGATGGCCGCCGTCGCAGCCCCGAGCAGCATGGAGATGCTGACCAGCACGACGTGGACGGTGAGGAAGCGGGTGCCTTTGCCGTTCGTGTCGCGGGACCTGGGATCCTTCATGACCCGGCGCAGGAACTGCGGCCAGACAACAAGGGACCAGAGGCCGGCAACGATCAGAACGACGGCCAGGATTGCCGGCAGCTCCATGAGCTAGTGGCTTTCGAGCCAGGCCTGGGCCTGGGTGGACTGGATGTTCAGGGCCTTGCCCACCATCGGCTCGGCCGCCTCGGCAATCTTGCCGCCCAGGAACGGGACCGAGGACGTCACGGTGCCCTCGAGCTCGATCCGGGTGCTGCCGCCGTCGGAGACAAGGCGCTGGACGGCATTGACGTCCAGCGGCGCGCCGGAGACTTTCAGGGTGATGTTGCTCAGCCGGGAGCCGTCGGCAGCGGGGGCGTCCCAGCTCTCGAGCTGCGTCACCTTGAGGCTTTCGCCGACGAACTTCCGGGCCATGTCCGGCATCCGGTGGGTCGGGATGGTCCGCACGGTCGTGGTGCTGAACGCGCCGGCCGTGTCGCCGTCGACGGTGAAGGATTCGAGGGTGCCGCCGACGAGTTCGCTCGTGTGGCGCAGAAAGTCCTCGTTGACGAATACGGCGGTGACGCGGTCAACGTGGTGCGGAAGGCTGGTGGATGCACTCAATGCCATGGGGGTCCTCCGTGGGGTGGAACTGGTCGTTTCGGGCTCCAAACATCCTACGCGGTGTGCCCGGCCGGCTCCGATTCCTGGTCCTGGAGGGCCTTCGCCGCGGCCGTGATGTTCCGCGACATGGCGGGGAAGATCAGGCTGTGGAACGGCAGCACCGCCAGCCAGTACAGGCGCCCGCTGAGACCCTTGGGGAAGAAGATCGCCCGCTGGCGGTAGCGGCTGCCGGTTCCCTCCGGCTCCACCGAGAGCTCCAGCCAGGCCCGGCCCGGCGCCCGCATTTCGGCGCGCAGACGCAGCAGCCGGCCGCGTTCGATCCGCTCCGCCCGCCACCAGTCCACCACCTCGCCCTCGGCCAGCAGGTGCGGGTGGCGCCGGCCGCGCAGCAGCCCGGCGCCGCCGGTGAGCTTGTCCAGGAGACCGCGGATGCGCCAGGCCAGGGGCATGGAGTACCAGCCGTTCTGCCCCCCGATCCCTTCAATAATGGTCCAGACGTACTTGGGATCCACGTCGCTGGAGTAGCTGCGCTCATCCAGGTACACGAGGTAACCGGCCCACTCGGGATCGGAAGGCAGCGGATCGGCGTCGGCGCCCGCGCTGGCCCAGGTGGTCTGCACCTGGCCGTCGCGCTCCTTGCCCAGGGCCAGCCCCACCGCCCGTCGGTAAGTCGTGAGTCCTTCTTTCGGCGGGGGGATATACGCGTCGATGTCGTGTTCCCGGGTGACGGCGTCGTGCTGGAGGGACTCCACGAGCGGCAGGGACATCGACAGCGGAATCGGCGTGGTCAGCGCGACCCACATGCCCGCGAGCTTGGGCGCGGGAATGGGGAGCGCCAGCACCACGCGGTGCGGGAGCCCCGCCTCCGCGGCGTATTCCTGCATCATGCCCGCGTAGCTGAGGACCTGGCGGCAGCCGATGTCGAAGGTGCGGTTGATCGGGCCCTCAAGCTCCGCGGCCCCGACGAGGTAGTGCAACACATCGCGCACGGCGATCGCCTCAATCTTGTTACGCACCCAGCTGGGCGCAGGCATCAGGGGCAGCGTCTCGGACAGGTGCCGGATCATCTCGAACGACGCAGATCCGGAGCCAATCACGACGCCGGCCTGGAAAACGATGGCGTCGACCGGACTGTCGAGGAATACGTTGCCCACCGCTTCGCGGGACCTCATGTGGGTGGAGAGTTCAGTGTCGGCGGGGTGCAGGCCGCCCAGGTAGACGATCCGGCCCACTCCGGCGTCGGCTGCGGCCCGCGCCGCGGTCTTGGCCATCGCCTTTTCCTTGGACTCGAAGCCCGACCCGGCCGCCATGGAATGGACCAGGTAGTAGAGCACGTCGACGCCGTCCAGGGCCGCGCGCAGGGCATCGCCGTCATCGAGGCTGCTCTGGACGACCTCGACGTCGGCCAGCCACGGAACCCCGGCGATCTTGGCCGGCGTGCGGACCAGGACCTTCACGGTGTGCCCGGCTTCCAGCAGCCGGGGGACCAGCCGGCCACCGATGTAGCCGGTCGCGCCGGTGACAAGCACCGTTCGTGGAATGCCGCTCGGTGCGGGGGAGGTCTGTGCAGATTCGGGGGTGTCGGTCATGGTGACTCCTTGTCGTCTATGAAGCATTCGGAGCGCCAGGCCGTTCGGACGGCCGTGTATCCTGCCAGCCTAGCCCGGCGGCCGTCTGAGCCGGCAGGGCCGCGGCCCCGCAGGCCAGAGGACTCCCGTGCGGACCGGCCTGCTGGCTGAGCGGTAGGCTTGGGGGAACCGGGATTCTCACGAATTTCGGCTATTTGTGTTGCCTGCACCCCGTAATCCCTCCAGGAGCAACAGCTATGAGCCTCAACGGCCCCACTCTCACCGGTTTGCGCCGCGTCCTCGCCGAAGACCGGAACTACGCCCGCGTCCGGGCCGAGGCCGCCCGCGGGTTCGCCGCCCGCAGCGAGGATTACCAGATCAGCGCCCCCGCCGGGCTGCGCTCCGCGCTGCTCGCGGAAATGGCCGATGGGCTGACTGTGCTAGCAGAAAACACAGCGGACGCCACCGCGACGGCGGGTGGCCGCAGCCTCGCCCCGGTCGTGCTCGCCATCACCGCGACCGGCCGTGAGGCCGAGGACCTCACCGAGGCGCTGCGCGCGTTCCTGCCGGCCGATGCCGTCGCCGAGTTCCCCAGCTGGGAAACGCTCCCGCACGAACGGCTCTCCCCGCGCTCGGACACCGTGGGCCGGCGCCTGTCGGTGCTCCGCCGGCTCGCGCACCCCGAAACCTCCGCAAGCGGCGCGCTGCGCATTGTCGTGGCCCCGGTGCGCGCCGTCGTGCAGCCGATTGTGGCGGGACTGGGCGAACTGGTCCCGGTCACCCTGAAGGTGGGCCAGGACGCCCCGTTCAGCGGTGTGGTCCGGAGCCTCGCCGACGCCGCATATGCCCGGGTGGACATGGTGACCCGGCGCGGCGAGTTCGCCGTCCGCGGCGGCATGCTGGATGTCTTCCCGCCCACCGAGGACCACCCCATCCGGGTGGAGTTCTTCGGCGATGAGGTGGACCAGATGCGCTGGTTCGCCGTCGCCGACCAGCGCTCGCTGTCCGCGCCCGGGGTGCACCACCCCACCGAACTGCACGCCCCGCCGTGCCGCGAAATCCTGATCACGCCCTCCGTGATGTCCCGCGCCGCGACCCTGAAAGCGCAGCTGCCGGCCGCCGCGGACATGCTGGAGAAGATCGCCGGCGGCATCGCCGTGGAAGGCATGGAGTCCCTGGCCCCGGTACTGGTGGACGCCATGGTGCCGTTCCTGGACCAGTTCCCGGCCGGCTCGATGGCCGTGGTGATCGAACCCGAGAAGGTCCGGGCCCGCGCCCACGACCTCGCCGCCACCAACGAGGAATTCCTCGAGGCGGCCTGGTCGACGGCGTCCGACGGCGGCACCGTGCCTCTGGCATTGGATACTGTTTTGAGCTCGGCGGCGTCGGCGGCCCTGCATTCGGCCAGCTTCCGTTCCCTCACCGAAACCCGCTCCGCAGCCCTCGAGCACGAGGTGTCCTGGTGGTCCATCACCTCACTGGCCACCGACGAGGAACTGCTGCCCGACGTCGACGTCCTGAACCTGCGCGCCCGGGAACCCCGCGGCTACCAGGGCGACGTCGCCGAAATGATGGACTTCATCGGCTCGCACGTGCGCGAACAGTGGCGGATCGTCGTCGTCACCGGAGGTCCCGGCCCAGCCCAGCGCCTCGCTGAGCTCTTTCACGACAACGACATTCCCTGCGCCCGCGTCGACTCCCTCGATGAAAACCCGCAGGCCGGGCTGATCGAGGTGACCACGGCCGCCCTCGGACGCGGATTTGTCCTGGAGCCGCTTAAGCTCGCCCTGCTGACCGAGGCGGACCTGCTGGGACGGACCTCGGCCGGTTCCACGAAGGACATGCGCCGGATGCCCTCGAAGCGGCGGAACGCCGTGGACCCGCTGCAGCTCGTGGCCGGCGACTCCGTGGTGCACGAACAGCACGGCATCGGCCGGTTCGTGGAACTGATCCAGCGCAAGGTGGCAGGGGGAGGCGATGGCGTGCGGGAATACCTCGTGCTGGAATATGCCCCGTCCAAGCGCGGCGCCCCCGGTGACCGGCTCTTTGTGCCCACCGACCAGCTGGACCAGGTCACCCGCTATGTCGGCGGGGACACCCCGGCGCTGAGCAAGATGGGCGGCGCTGACTGGGCCAGCACCAAGTCCAGGGCCCGCAAGGCGGTCAAGGAAATCGCCGGCGAGCTGATCCGGCTCTACTCGGCCCGGATGGCTTCCCGCGGCTACGCCTTCGGCCCCGACACCCCGTGGCAGCGCGAGCTTGAGGAAGCCTTCCCGTACGTGGAGACCCCGGACCAGCTGACCACCATCAACGAGGTCAAAGCGGACATGGAGCGGGAGATCCCGATGGACCGGCTCATCTCCGGAGACGTGGGCTACGGCAAGACCGAGATCGCGGTCCGGGCGGCGTTCAAAGCGGTCCAGGACGGCAAACAGGTCGCCGTGCTGGTGCCCACTACGCTGCTCGCCCAGCAGCACTACGAGACTTTCACCGAACGCTTCTCCGGCTTCCCGCTGGTGGTCAAGCCGCTGTCCCGTTTCCAGGGGGGCAAAGAGGCCAAGGAGACCGCCGAAGGGGTCAAAGCGGGTTCTGTGGACGTCGTGATCGGCACCCACCGGCTGCTGTCCAAGGACTTCGCGTTCAAGGATCTCGGCCTCGTGATCGTGGACGAGGAGCAGCGCTTCGGCGTCGAACACAAGGAGGCGCTCAAGAAGATGCGCACCAACGTGGACGTCCTGGCGATGAGCGCCACCCCGATTCCCCGGACCCTGGAAATGTCGCTGACCGGCATCCGCGAGACCTCCACCCTGGCCACCCCGCCGGAGGAACGCCACCCGGTGCTGACGTATGTGGGCCCGTACACGGACAAGCAGACCTCGGCCGCGATCCGCCGCGAACTCATGCGCGAGGGCCAGGTGTTCTTCGTGCACAACCGGGTGTCCACGATCGACCGCACCGCGGCGAAGATCCGCGAACTGGTCCCGGAGGCCCGGGTCGAGGTGGCACACGGACAGATGTCCGAGAGCCGGCTCGAGCAGATCATCGTGGATTTCTGGGAGAAGCGCTTCGACGTGCTGGTCTGCACCACCATCATCGAGACAGGCCTGGACATCTCCAACGCGAACACCCTGATCGTGGACGGGGCGGAGAAGTACGGGCTCTCCCAGCTGCACCAGCTGCGAGGGAGGGTGGGCCGCGGCCGCGAACGCGCCTACGCGTACTTCCTCTACCCTTCGGAGAAGCCGCTGGGCGAGGTGGCGCTGGAACGGCTCAAGGCTGTCGCCACCCACAACGAGCTCGGCGCCGGGATGCAGCTGGCCATGAAGGACCTCGAGATCCGCGGCGCCGGCAACCTGCTCGGCGGGGAGCAGTCCGGCCACATCCAGGGAGTGGGATTCGACCTCTACATCCGCCTGGTCGGCGAGGCCGTGGCCGATTACCGGGGCGAGGCCGAGGAGAAGGCCGCGGAGATGAAGATCGAGCTGCCGGTCAATGCGCACCTGCCGCACGACTACGTGCCGGGCGAACGACTGCGCCTCGAGGCGTACCGCAAGCTCGCCTCGGCCGTCACCCACGAGGCGATCGACGAGGTGCTCGCGGAGCTCATGGACCGCTACGGGGAGCTGCCGCTGCCCGCGAAGAACCTGATCGACGTCGCCCGCTTCCGCGTGGGTGCCCGCGAAGCCGGGCTGTCCGACGTTGCCCTGCAGGGGAACTTCATTAAGTTTTCCCCGGCGCAGCTGCCGGAGTCCAAGCTCATGCGGCTCACCCGGATGTACCCCGGTGCGCAGTCCAAGCCGGCCCTGGACGCGGTGCTCATCCCCAAGCCCAAGACCGCCCGGATCGGCGGCCGGGACCTGCAGGACGCCGAGATCCTCGAGTGGGCCAACGGTGTCATCCGCAACATCTTCTCCGACGCCGCTGTATCTGTCTCACCGACGGGGAAGTAAAGAGTGATGGGGGGACACCACGCCGCGTCGGGCGCCGCGGCGTGGGTGGCGATTGCCTCGACGGGGCCTTACGCGCTGGGCTGGTATCCGCTGGACGCGACCGGGATTGTGATCGGCGGGATGGCGACGGCGGGCACGGCCCTGGTCTGCGACTGGGACCACCGCTCCAGCACAGTGGCGCATTCGCTGCCGCCGCTGTCGAACGTGATCGCCGTCGGCATCGAAAACGTCTCCGGCGGCCACCGGCAGGGCACGCATTCCCTGCTCGGGGCGGCGTTCTTTGTGCTGCTCGCGGCGCTGGCCGGGCAGTTCCAGCTGCAGACGGACTGGGGGCTGCTGTCGGTGGGCGCCGGGCTGCTGTGCATGTTTCTGATCAACATCGCCGCCAAGGCGCTCAAACTGTTCCCGAAGTACGGCTGGATCAGCAACTGGGTCTTCGCCCTCACCATGGCCGGGCTGGTGACCTGGTTCGCGCCGCACCAGTGGACCTGGCTGCCGGTCTCGATGCTGACCGGGGTGCTCGTCCACATTGTCGGGGACATGATCACCACCGGGGGAGTGCCGCTGCTCTGGCCCATCGTGGTCAGGCCGCCGAAAATCCTGCGGAAACTGCCGCTGCTCAGGAACGTCTGGCGGTCCAACGGGGCGTTCTCCATCCCCCTGCTGGGCCGTGCCGGCTCGCGGCGGGAATGGTTCGTGCTGATTCCGGTCAGCGCCTACGCCATGATCGGCATGTTCGGCGCGGTCCTTGCCCTGGCCCGGTTGCACTGGCCGGACGCCGTCGCCCTGGGAACCGGGCTGATCCAAAGCCTCATCGGGGTGCTCGCCGCAGCGTAGCCCGCAGCGCGCCCGCCGAGCGTCATGTCCGGCCCGCGCTACAGTCGGCCAGCGTCGCCGCTTAAACAACTGAAGCCCCGGAAATCCGGAGCTTCAGTTGTTTAAGTACGTGGTGTTTAGAACTCGCCCGCGGAATCCGAGCGGCCGGTGACGGTCTGCGGAATCCAGAATGCCAGGGCGAACAGGACGAGGCACGCGGCCATCGGCCACGGGTTGCCCAGCGTCAGGAAGCTCAGGGAGTACAGGGAACCGGCGAAGAGGACCATCATCAGGACGAACAGGATGATGCTGGAGCCGAGGCTGTTCTCGTTTTGCGGCGTCGTGGCAGTAGTGGTCTTGCTGGACATTCGTTCCTCCTCGGCCCCGTGGGGCTCAAAACTGTGGCGGCTGCCGGAACGGATCAGTACGCGGAGGAACCCTGTTCACCCTTGACGATCGCGATGCCGGAGCTGGCGCCAATACGTGTTGCACCTGCAGCAATCATAGCCTGTGCGTCGGCGAGCGAACGCACCCCGCCGGAGGCCTTGACGCCCAGGTCCGGGCCCACGGTGCTGCGCATCAGCGCGACGTCCTCGGCGGTGGCCCCGCCGCCGTTAAATCCGGTGGACGTCTTCACGAAGTCCGCGCCCGCCGCGACGGCCGCCTCGCAGGCCAGCACCTTCTGGGCGTCGTCCAGCAGCGCCGTTTCGATGATGACCTTCAAGATGGCGCCGCCGTCGTGCACGGCCTCGGCGACGGCCGTGATGTCATCGACCAGGGCGCCCTTGTCGTTGGCCCGGGCCGCAGCAATGTTGATCACCATGTCGACTTCTTCGGCACCGTCCAGCACCGCGCCGCGGGCCTCAAAGGCCTTGACGTCGCTGGGCGTGGCGCCCAGCGGGAAACCGACGACGGAACACGTCAGCACGCCGGAGCCCTTCAGCGCCTTCTTGACCGTCTTGACCCACACCGGGTTGACGCACACGGACTTGAACCGGTACTCGGCGGCCTCGGCACAGACCTTGAGGATCTCGGCCTCGCTTGCCTCCGGCTTGAGCAGGGTGTGGTCAATGTAGGAGGCGATGTTAGCGGGGATGGTGCTTCCGGCAGTCGCGGCGGCTTCGTTGCTCATGGGGTCCCTTCGTGGCTTCTCAGGTGTCCATCTTGCCACAACGGGCCGCCCGCCGAAGGGGCGTCCGCGCGGGCGTTCGGCAGCGGGTCCGGCAGCCTTTCAGGCAGCGTCGGCGAAGGGTTCAGCCAGGCCGGCCCGGAGCAGTTGGGAGGCGCAGACCGAGGCGGCGGAGGAGGCGGCCACGAGCAGTCCCAGCCGGACGCCGTCGAACACGGCGGCATCCCCGATGGCCCAGATCCCCGGGACGGACGTACGGAAGTCACGGCCGATCACAATCCCGCCCTGGCGCCCCGTCCTCAGGCCGGCGCTGACCGCGAGGGCGTCGCGGGCAACCGGCTCCTCGGCCAGGACCACCAGGTCCCCGGCCATGCTGGAACCGTCCTCGAACACAATGCCCGCGGCAGCGAGCGTCGAACCGGCGGGGGTGGGAACGACGGCGGCCGGACGCTGCGTGGTGCGGATCGGGCGGACGCCGCGGGCGCGCAGTACGGCCTCGGCCTGGCCCGCGGCCGTTCCGGTGCCGACCAGGATGCCCAGCGGCCGCCGGCCCAGGACCCGGGTGACATCCTTGACGGCCTCGCCCAGCCGGGCGGCGTCGTCGATGGTGGAGTAGTTCAGGCACCGGCCTACCCCCGCCAGCGGCGCTCCGGCAGGGGAGGACCCGGTCGCGATGACCAGCTGGTCGTAGCTGAATTCCAGGCCGTCCGCCGTCGTGACGTAGCGGCTGTCCGGGTCGATGTAGCTCGCCGGCTGGCCGAAGCGGACCGAAACCTGCGCAAGGGCGGCGAGCTCCAGCAGCTCCTCGGGGGCGTCGTCCCGGTTGCTGAGCACCGTGATCCCGCCGGCGAACGGGGCCCGGGTGAGCTGGCGGACGAGGGCCTGCGCGGCCGGGCCGGCCCCGGCGATGACGATCCGGGGACGGGTCTGGGAATCGGCGGAAACGGTGGGGGTGGCGGACATGGTGAGGCCCTTTCGCTGGTGGCCCGTGGTGTGGCCTGACTGCTTGATGAACCCAGCGTAGGCGGATGATTTTTCCGGCGTGTTTCCCCGGTGTTGCAGGATTTTCGCCGCCCGTTCGCCAATGTTTACCCGCCAGTAATGCCGTGGGTCACACCCGGATCCGGTAGCCGCGCTTCACCACGGTTTCCACGAGCCGGCCGTCCGGCAGGGCGGAGCGCAGCCGGCTCACCGTCATGTCCAGGGCATGGACCGAACCGCGGAGTTGCAGCAGTTCGGACAGCGACTCGCGGGACAGCACCGCGCCGCCGGCGCCCAAAAGGGCCCGCAGCAGCAGGAGCGGGGCGGGGGCCAGCTCCACGGCCTCGCCGTCGACCCGCAGCGAGCGGCCGCGGAGCTCCACGCGGCCCGAGACGGTGTCCAGGCGGCGGACGTGGTTGAGGGCAAGGTGCTCCACGACGAGCCGGATCAGGGCGCCCATCCGGAACCGGTCCGGGACCAGCGGCTGCAGTCCGGCATCGATGAGCGGCTGCGCCGTGATCGGGCCGACGACGGCGGTCGCCACGGTGGTCTTCAGGCTCTCCACGAGCTGCTTGTACAGGCCCATCTCGTGCGCGGTGGACCACATGGCATCCACTGCAGGGGCGCTGGTGAAGGTCAGCACGTCCAGGTTGCCGCTGCACGCGGCCTCGATCAGCCGCGGCAGCCGGTCGGCGCCGTCGGGCTTGACCCAGCGGTTCGGGGTGACGGTGAGGACCGTGGCGCCGGACATCCGGAGGCGTTCGAGCTGGCGGACATCGGTGTAGCCGTGCAGCTGCACCGCGACGGTTTTGCCGCGGACCCCCTCGGCAAGGAGCATGTCCACCAGCGTGGCGGTGGTTTCGTCGCTGCTGATCCCGACGTCGGCCAGTCCGGCCGCCCGGACGGCGCCGCGGGCCTTGGGTCCGCGGACGAACATCCGGGTGGCACCGAGGGTCTCCAGCAGCTGCTCGCCGATCCCGAAGGTGTCCGCGGCCTCGCACCAGCGCCGCATGCCGTAGGCAGTGGTCGCGATGCACAGCTCGGGGCGTGCGGCGATGACTGCCCGCGTGTCCTCGATCAGGTGTGCGTCCTCCTGCACCGGGGCGATCTTCAGTGCCGGCGCATGCAGCACCTCGGCGCCGCGCCGCTCCAGGGCCTCGATCAGGTCCTGGGACCGGCGGTGTGAGGTCACGCCGATCCGGAAGCCCTCCAGCGGCAGCTCCACAGCCTGCGCGGCAGTTCCCGGTGCTGTCTCCGCCACCGTTGTCGTCGCCGGCTCGGGGCTGGGGCCGGGCGGCCCGGCCGGGGCGATGGCGTTGAGAGCGCTCACAGCCCTCACGCTCCCATCAGGGACGCGGCGAGGCGGTCCAGTTCGGCTTCGGCTTCCGCGCAGCCCCGGTTGGCCTCGGCCACCCGGACGACGTCGCCGATCACCAGCACGGCGGGGTTGCTGCACTCCGCAGCCGCGGTGGTCAGGGTGCCCAGCTCGGCGATGGTGGTCCGCTGTCCGGGGCGGTAGCCGCGCTCGACGACGGCCGTCGGCATGTCCGCGCGCATCCCCGCCCGGCGCAGCCCGGCGGCGAGCTGGTGCAGTGTCCCGATGCCCATCAGCACCACGATGGTCCCGCCGAGCCCGGCGAGGTGCAGGTGCTCCTTCTCGGTCAGCGGTGCGTGGCCTGAGACCACGGTGAACATGTGGCTGACATTGCGGTGCGTGACCGGGATCCCGGCCGCGGCCGGCACGGAAATGGCACTCGTGACACCGGAGAGCACCCGGACGGGCACACCGGCCTTCACGCAGGAGGCCACTTCCTCGCCGCCGCGGCCGAACACGTACGGGTCGCCGCCCTTGAGCCGCACCACATTCTTTCCGGCCAGCGCCGCCTCCACCATGAGCTCCTCGATGCCGGACTGGCTGACCGGGTGGTGGCCGGGGCGCTTGCCCACGTCCACCAGCTCGGCCGTGCTCAGCGCGGGCAGTTCCTGGTAGGGGGCCAGCCGGTCGTAGAAGACGACGTCGGCGTCCCGCAAGGCCTTGACCGCGGCGACGGTCAGCAGCTCGGTGGTTCCGGGGCCGCCGCCGACCAGGGTGACGTGGCCGGCGGGGCCGGCGGCCGGCTCCACCGCGACCGGGATGCCGGTTTCGCGGCAGCGGTCCAGCAGCGCCTCCCAGCCGGGCTGGCCGTCGTCGACCGCGGCGACCAGGAAGGGCCGCTCCGGCAGCGGGCCGTCGTGGCGGGCACCACCCGGTCTGCTCAGCCGGGACACGACGGCGCCGGCCGCCCGGTAGCGGCGGACGGCCTGGTGCGCGGCGGCGTCCGAGCCGGTGACAAGGACCACGCGATCGCTGAGATCGATGCTGAGCTGCATGGCTAGACCTTACTTTCCTGGGCGGGGCGTTCCTGGGCGGGGACACCGGTCCCGGAGGGCCGGACCGGGATGCTGGCGGCGATCACAACCGGCTGCTGGGCGGCCAGCGCCTTCTCCTCCGCCGTGGCGGGGCGCATCTGGCCGCGCTCGTCGGGGACGAAGGTGATGGAATCGTCTTTCTGGTCCGGGGCGTTGACGAAGGAGCGAAAG
The DNA here is from genome assembly GCF_055412825.1 of Pseudarthrobacter linnaei. Lineage (NCBI taxonomy): Bacteria > Bacillati > Actinomycetota > Actinomycetes > Micrococcales > Micrococcaceae > Pseudarthrobacter > Pseudarthrobacter linnaei. The sequence goes on along the minus strand of NZ_JBVAYX010000008.1, from coordinate 52,422 downwards.
CGGCGCAGGCGCTCGGGATCATGCAGCGTGTCGGCCCACTCGTCCACGTAGGTGTCGACGTGCCTGGCCATGGCGGCCTCGAGATCCGCGGCGATGCCCAGGGTGTCATGGACCACCACGTCCTCGACGTGCCTGATGCCGCCGGCGAGCTCCTCCTGCCACCGCGCCGTGCGCTGCAGGCGGTCGGCGGTGCGGATGTAGTACATGAAGTAGCGGTCGATGTACTTCACCAGCGTCTCGTCGTCGAGGTCCTTGGCCAGCAGCTGGGCGTGCGCCGGGGTGGCACCGCCGTTGCCGCCGACGTAGAGGTTCCAGCCGTCCGCGGTGGCGATGACGCCGACGTCCTTGCCGCGGGCTTCGGCGCATTCCCGGGCGCAGCCGGAGACCCCCATCTTGAGCTTGTGCGGGCTGCGGAGGCCGCGGTACCGCAATTCCAGCGCGATGGCCATGGCCACCGCGTCCTGGACCCCGAAGCGGCACCAGGTGGAACCGACGCAGGACTTCACCGTGCGCAGGGACTTGCCGTAGGCCTGGCCGGACTCGAACCCGGCGTCGACCAGTTCCTTCCAGATTTCCGGGAGCTGCTCCAGCCGGGCGCCGAACATGTCGATCCGCTGGCCGCCGGTGATCTTGGTATAGAGGTTGTATTTCCCGGCCACGGCGGCGATGACGCCGAGCTTCGTCGGGGTGATCTCGCCCCCGGCGATCCGCGGCACCACGGAGTAGGTGCCGTCCTTCTGCATGTTGGCCAGGGCGCGGTCGTTGGTGTCCTGCAGGGTGCCGCGGCCCGCGTCCAGGACGTAGGCGCTGTTCTGGCTGGCCAGGATGTTGGCGATGGTCGGCTTGCAGATGTCGCAGCCGGAACCGGTGCCGTACTTGGCCATGATCTCCTCGAAGGAGGTCAGCTCCAGGACCCGGATGGTTTCGAAGAGTTCCTGCCGGGACAGCTCGATGTGCTCGCAGAGGGCCTTGGAGACCTCGACGCCGGACTTGGCCAGTTCCGTCTCGAGCAGCTTCTTGAGCATCGGCACACAGGAACCGCAGCTGGTCCCGGCGCGGGTGCAGCCCTTGAGCTCGCCGAGCTCCTGGACCGGGGCGTTGCCCTCGCAGGCACCGCAGCCGTTGACGGTATCGCGGATGGTTCCGGCGGCCACGTTGTTGCAGGAACACAGGATGGCGTCGTCCGGGAGTTGGGTCTCCCAGACTTCGTCCCCGGCGTCGCCGCCGCCGGCCGCGGTGAGGTAGGCACCGGGTTCGGTGGGCAGTTCCCGGCCCAGCATGGGCCGCAGCGACGTGTACGGGGTGGCGTCCCCGACGAAGATGCCGCCGAGCAGGGTCTTGGCATCGTCCGTGGTGACGATCTTCTGGTAGACACCGCGGGCCGGGTCGGCGTAGACGATCTCCAGCGCGTGCTCGGTCCGGGCGAAGGCATCGCCGAAGCTGGCGACATCGACGCCGGAGAGCTTGAGCTTGGTGGCGGTGTCGAAGCCCGGGAACGTCGCGTCGCCGCCGTGCAGCCGGTCCGCGACGACCTCCGCCATGGTGTTGGCCGGGGCTACGAGGCCCAGGCACATGCCGCCGAAGTTGGCGACCTCGCCGATCGCCCAGATCCCGGGGACCTGCGTTTCGCAGCCGTCGGAGATGACGACGCCGCCGCGCGGGCCGAGATCAAACAGCGGAGCTGGATCCTCCGCCGCGGTGGTGCCCGCCGCAGCCGTTCCGCCTGCGCCAGCCGGTGCTGTGCCTGCGGGTGCTGTGCCGTCGGCCGCCGGGCCGTTGGCGGCACGGAACAGCTCGTCGCGGGGTTTGACGCCGATCGCGACGATCACCAGGTCGGCGTCGATGACGCGGCCGTCGGCCATCAGCACGCCGGTGACCTGGCCGTCGTCGTCGGCCAGGACCTCGGAGGGAAACACGCCGCCGTGGACGGTGAAACCCTTGGCTTCGATCAGGCGGCCCAGGGCCTGCCCGGCACCCTGGTCCAGCTGGGTGTTCATCAGCCAGGGGGAGCCGTTGATGACGATCGGGGTGGCGCCGAGCTGCTCGGTGCCGGCCGCGGATTCCAGGCCCAGCAGGCCGCCGCCGATGGTGACGGCGGTGACCTTCCGGCCCAGCTTCTCCGTCAGTTCCGCGATGGCCTTGTTGATGGCCCAGACATCTTCCAGCGTGCGGTAGACGTGGGCGAGTTCAGATCCCGGGATGGGCAGGCGGGCGGCGTCGGAGCCGGTCGCGACGACCAGTTCGTCATACGGGTACACGGCGCCGGCCGCGGTGGTCACGGTTTTGCCCGCGGTGTCGATGCCGGTCACGCGCTCGCCGGTCTGCAGGGTCATCGCCTCGTGGTCCCACATGGCGGCGCTGCCCAGGGTGAGGTCGACGTCGGCGTCGGTGAGGGCCTTGCTCAGCGCGACGCGGTCATAGGGGAGGTGGGCCTCCTCGGTGAGGACGGTGATGTTCCAGCCGTCAAGGCCCCGGGCGTGCATGGCGTCGGCGAAACGGTGGGCGGCAGGGCCGCCGCCGGCCACCACGACGCGGCGCGGTGCTGTGGTGCGCTCTGCGCCCTGGTTCTGGGGGCTTGAAGTCTGTCCGGTCACGGTGGGCCTTTCGCAGGGGCCGCAGTCGGTGCATTGCGGCCTTCTCAATCGAGGTGTCCAGCCAGACTAGGCAAGCGCAGTTTCGCTTCAGTTTCCCTTATGTTTCGTGATCTTAACTTCTGCATCACGGACGCGTTTCCGGCGGGGTGAGGTCTCTTTTACCCGCCGGACACATTTACTGCCTTCAGCCGAAACACCCGGGGCCTAGCTTGGGTATGTGGCCGCAGGAGCGGCGGAGCCCGGGAGAGATGCAGCAGAGAGGGGCCGAAAATGACCGCCGTACTTGAGAGCGCAGCACAAAGCTTTGTCCAACACCCCAGCTGCGGGACCGGCTGGCACCGCGTGTGCGCCGTGGAGGACCTGGAGCCGGCCTGGGGCGAGGCCGCCCTGATCGCGGGGCGCCAGGTGGCGCTGTTCCGCACGGTCTCCGGTGGGGTTTACGCCGTCGGCCAGGAGGATCCGGCCACCGGGGCGTGCGTGATGGCCCGGGGCATCACCGGTTCCCGAGGCGCACGCCCGACCGTCGCCTCGCCGCTGCACAAGGAGGTCTATGACCTCCGCACGGGGGAGTGCCTGGGCACGCCGGAACTTCGGCTCCCGACCTTCGGTACCCGGATTGTGGGCGGGTACATTGAGGTCGAGCTCTAACGGCTGACGTGCCGGAAGCTACAGGCCCAGTTACAGCCCCAGCGCCTCGCGGACGTCCGCCAGAACGGCGTCGAGCGCCGCGCGGGCCTCGTGCCGCGCCGCCGGCAGTTCGGCGGCCGAGCCGACGCTGCGGATGACCTCCAGGTAGCACTTGAGCTTGGGCTCGGTCCCGCTGGGGCGGATGATGATGCGGCTGAGGTCCCTCGTCAGGTACAGCAGGCCGTCGGTCGGCGGCAGCTGTGCGCTGCCCTCGGCGAGGTCCGTGACGGTTTCGACGGCGGAGCCGCCGAAGGACGCCGGCGGGCGGACGCGCAGCCGGTTCATCATGGCGTCCAGCAGGCCCAGATCCGCGACCCGGATGCTGAGCTGGTCGCTCGCATGCAGCCCGTGCACCAGGTACAGCTCGTCGAGCGTAGCGAAGATGGACTTGCCGTCGGCCTTCGCCGCCGCCGCGAATTCCGCGATCAGCACCGCGGCGGATATCCCGTCCTTGTCCCGCACCAGCGATGGCGCGACGCAGTAACCCAGCGCCTCCTCGTAGCCGTACAGCAGTCCGGGAACACGGGCAATCCACTTGAAACCGGTGAGGGTTTCCTCATGCGCGTAGCCCGCCGCGGAGGCGATCCGCGCGAGCAGCCGCGAGGACACAATCGAATTCGCGAAGACTCCCGCGGGGGTTTCACCGCCGCCGCTGCCACTGCCCCTGCCGGCGGCCAGTCGCGCCACGATGTGCGCCCCCAGCAGGGCGCCGACTTCGTCGCCGCGCAGCATCCGCCAGGCGCCGGTGTCCGGATCCTTGGCGGCCACCGCGGCGCGGTCCGCGTCCGGGTCGTTGGCGATCACGATGTCCGCATCCACCCGGGCGGCGGTCTCGAGGGCCAGGTCCAGGGCGCCGGGCTCTTCGGGGTTGGGGAAGTTCACCGTGGGGAATTCGGGATCCGGCTCGGCCTGCTCGCCCACCAGGGTGACGTCGGTAAACCCGGCCGCGTGCAGCACGGCCACGGCGGTCCCGCCGCCCACGCCGTGCAACGGGGTCAGGACGATCTTGAGGTCGCGGGCAGGGAAGTGCTCCGGTCGGGCCAGGGCGGCGACGGCGGCCTCGTAGCCGGCGGCGACGGACGGATCCAGCACGGTCCAGCCCTCCGTGGCCAGGGCGACGCCGGAAAGCCCGCCAACGGCGTCGATATCCGCCGCGATCAGGGCATCGTAGGGCGCCACGATCTGCGCGCCGCGTCCGCTCTCCTCGACGGCGTGGCGTCCCAGGTACACCTTGTAGCCGTTGTCCTGGGGCGGGTTGTGGCTGGCGGTGACCATCACGCCGCCGTCGCACTCCAGGGCGCGCACCGCATAGGCGAGCAGCGGGGTGGGCAGCGGGGCCGGCATCAGGAAAGTCTCGACGCCGGCGGCGGTGAGGACCGCCGCGGTCTCCTCCGCGAAGATATCCGAGTTGTGCCGGGCGTCGTAGCCGACAACGGCGCGCGGCCGGGTGCCGGGGGAGGCCCGGGCGACGGCGCCGGTCAGGAAGGCAGTGAAACCCGCGGCGGCGCGGCGCACCACAACGCGGTTCATCCGGTTCGGGCCGGGGCCGAGGGCTGCCCGCAGGCCTGCGGTGCCGAACTGCAGGGTGCCGCTGAAACTGTCGGCGAGCTCCTGGCGGGCCGACGCGGATCCATCGTCGGCCAGCCGGACCAGCTCGGTCAGGGTGGCGGCGGTGGCGGGATCCGGGTCCTGGGCGGCCCAGATCCGGGCGTCGCCGAGCAGGCGGGTGAGTTCGGCATCAGAAGACGTCATAGGAACCAAACTAGCGCCATTCGCCGCGGATACCTCCCCGACAAGCGAGAGTCCGCTCGACTGATCGATCACAGCCGTCCCGGTCCTCAGCCCTTGACAGCCAATTTTCCGGACACGTAGCGTCTGGAATATGAAGATGGGCCGTGGCGTGGAATGGGCCGTGCACAGTTGCGTCAATATGGCGTGGACACCGGCCGGCGAGGCGGTCAACAGTGCCCGGCTGGCGGAGTACTACAAGCTCCCCGGCGCCTACCTGAACAAACAACTCCAGGCGCTGGTCCGCGCCGGGGTCCTTGCCTCCGTCTCCGGCCCGCGCGGCGGTTTCCACCTGGCGCGCCGGCCGGAGAACGTCACCATCCTGGATATCGTCCTGGCCCTGGAGGGCCCCGATCCGGTGTTCCGCTGCGAGGGCATCCTGGCCAACGTCCCGGACGCCGATTCGGAGCATAACTACGTCCGGACCTGCCTGATCTCCCAGACCATGCGCCAGGCCGAACTCGCCTGGCGGCAGGCGCTGGCACGCCAGACGATCGCCGGGATCGCGGACTCGATGGAGCGGCGCTTCCCGCAGGACAAGGCAAAAGCGCTGCGCTACCTGGCCCCGCGGGGCTAGGGACTCAGAGCTTCGCGATGATCTCCGCCAGCAGTTTGGAGATGCGCGGGCCCGCGGCGTGGCCGGCTTCGAGGACTTCCTCGTGGCTCAGCGGCACCGGACTGATGCCGGCGGCGAGGTTGGTCACCAGCGAAATGCCGAAGACTTCCATGCCCGCATGGCGGCCGGCGATGGCCTCCAGCGCGGTGGACATGCCCACCAGGTTGGCACCGATCCGCTTGGCGTACTGCACCTCGGCCGGGGTTTCGTAGTGCGGGCCGGTGAACTGGGCGTAGATACCTTCGTCCAGGCTGGGGTCGACGTCGCGGGCCAGGCCGCGGATCCGTGCGGAGTACAGATCGGTGAGGTCCACGAACGTGGCGCCTTCCAGCGGCGACGTCGCGGTGAGGTTGATGTGGTCGCTGATCAGCACGGGCGTCCCGGGCGTCCAGTCCTCGTTCAGGCCGCCGCACCCGTTGGTCAGGACGAGTGTCTTGCAGCCGGCCGCGGCCGCGGTGCGGACCCCGTGGACGACGGCACGGACGCCCTTGCCCTCGTAGTAATGGGTCCGCGCGCCCAGCACCAGGGCGCGCTTGCCCTCCTTGGTCAGGACGGAGCGGATGGTGCCGACGTGGCCCACCACCAAGGGGGAGGAGAACCCGGGGACCTCGTCCGCGGAGAGCGTGGCGGTGGTCTCGCCGATCAGTTCGGCGGCGTCGCCCCAGCCCGAGCCGAGCACCAGGGCGACGTCGTGCGCGTCGATCCCCGTCTCTTCGGCGATGTAGTCGGCGGCGGCGCGGGCGGCGTCGAAGGGGTCCGTGTTCAGGAATTCTGTTGTACTCACCGGTACAAGTTATCCTGCCGGCGGCGTGCTGCCCAGCAACCGGTCCTGCACCTGGTCCGGCAGCTGGTTCTGCATTCTGCCTGGTGTGACGCGGGTCCGGATTCTTGGTGGTGCCGGTCCGGATGGTGGACAATAGCTGATTGTGACTACGCACCCTGATTTCAGCTCACCCCGCATCGCAATCCTGGGCGGAGGGCCCGGCGGCTACGAAGCTGCCATGGTCGCCGCCTCCCTGGGCGCGAAGGTCACCATCATCGAACGGGCGGGGCTCGGCGGCTCCGCGGTGCTGACCGACGTCGTGCCCTCCAAGACCCTGATTGCCACAGCGGACCTGATGACCCGCGTCGGCGAGGCCGGCGAGCTCGGCGTCAAGTTCGACCTCGACGGCGGTGACTGCACCCCCACAATGCGCGCTGACCTCAAGCACATCAACGACCGCCTGCTGCGGCTGGCCCGGCAGCAGTCCTCGGACATCCAGAAGGGCCTCGAAAACCAGGATGTCCGGATCCTGCTCGGCTCCGGCAAAATGCTGGACAGCCACACCATTGAGGTCCTCACCGCCGACGGCACGGAAATCATCGAGGCGGACGCGATCCTGCTGGCCGTCGGCGCCCACCCGCGCGAGCTGCCCACCGCCCGCCCGGACGGCGTCCGGATCCTGAACTGGGCGCAGATCTACACCATGGACGAGCTCCCCGAGGACCTGATCGTGGTCGGCTCCGGTGTGACCGGCGCCGAGTTCGCCTCCGCCTACAACGGCCTCGGTTCCAAGGTCACCCTGATTTCCAGCCGCGACCGCGTGCTGCCCGGCTCGGACGCCGACGCCGCCGAGGTCCTCGAGGGCGTCTTCGAACGCCGCGGCGTCAAGGTGCTGTCCCGCGCCCGTGCCGAGACCGTGGAACGCACCGAGGACGGCGTCATCGTCACCCTCGGCGACGGCTCCAAAATTACCGGAAGCCACTGCCTGGTCGCGGTCGGCTCCATCCCGAACACTGCCGGGATCGGCCTTGAGGAAGCCGGCGTGGCGCTCACTGAGAGCGGCCACATCAAGGTCGACGGCGTCTCCCGCACCACCGCGCCGAACATCTACGCCGCGGGCGACTGCACCGGCGTGCTGGCTCTTGCGTCCGTGGCCGCCATGCAGGGCCGGATCGCGATCGCGCACTTCCTGGGTGACAGCGTGACCCCGCTCAAGCTGCACCAGGTCGCGTCCAACATCTTCACCTCGCCCGAGATCGCGAACGTGGGCGTTTCCGAGGCGGAGATCGAATCCGGCAAGTACCAGGCCGACGTCGTAAAGCTCTCGCTGCGCAGCAACGCCCGCGCCAAGATGCGAAACCACAAGGACGGCTTCATCAAGATCTTCGCCCGCAAGGGCTCCGGCACCGTGATCGGCGGTGTGGTGGTGGGCCCGAACGCCTCCGAGCTGATCTTCGCGATCTCCCTCGCCGTCACCCAGAAACTGCACGTCGACGACGTCGCGAGCACCTTCACCGTGTACCCCTCGCTGAGCGGTTCGATCTCCGAAGCGGCCCGGCGCCTGCACGTCCACATGTAGCAACCCGTGCACGAAAGGGAGGACCCGGCGGCCGCCGGGACACTGCCGCCTCAGCCCGCTCCTTACGGCACCGGCGCCATCATCCCGGCGAGCCATTCACGCAGTCCCGGGCCGACGTCATCGCGTTCGACGGCGAGGGTGAACGCCGCCTTGAGGTAGCTGAGTTTGTCCCCGGTATCGAACCTCCGTCCGCGGAAGACGACGCCGTAGACTCCCGCGCCCGGCCCTTCCGCGAGGGCCAGAGTCTGCAAGGCATCCGTCAGCTGGATCTCCCCTCCGCGGCCCGGGGGCGTTTCGGCGAGGACATCGAACACGCGGGGATGCAGCACGTAGCGGCCGATCACGGCGAGGTTGGACGGTGCGTCGGCCGGCTCGGGCTTCTCGACCAGACCCGCGATGCGGAGGAAACCCTCACCTCCGGGTGCCGGGACTACGTCGGCGCACCCGTAGGCGCTGATCTCGGAAGGCTCCACTTCCATAAGAGCCACCACGGAGCCTCCTGTGGCAGCCTGCACCATGGCCATGGCGCCGAGGATGTCATCCTGCTCATCAATGAGGTCGTCCCCGAGGAGCACGGCAAACGGCTCATGGCCGATATGCCGCCGGGCGCGGAGCACTGCATGGCCAAGTCCCAGCGCGTCTCCCTGGCGGACGTAGTGAATGTCTGCCAGGGAAGAGGACGCACGGACGGCGGCCAGCTTTGTATGGTCGCCTTTGCGCTCCAAGGCTTGTTCGAGGGAGGGCTCGCGGTCGAAGTGGTCTTCCAGCGGACGCTTGTTCCGCCCGGTGATCATGACGATGTCCGTCAGCCCGGCACGGACGGCCTCCTCCACCACATACTGGATGGCCGGTTTGTCAACAAGCGGGAGCATCTCTTTGGGCATGGCCTTGGTGGCGGGAAGGAACCGGGTTCCCAGCCCGGCGGCGGGTATGACTGCCTTACGCATGAAGTCTCCTTGCGGTGCTTGGGTCGGGGGCGGTGCGGGGATGGTCGGGGGTTCTCGGGAGTGTCTGGGTGGCGGCAGCGAAGTCACGCGCCGACGCGAGGACCCGGTGGGCGGTTTCACCGCTCTCACTGTCGCGCAGCAGGCGGGCGGGTGCCAGGTCCCCCAGCAGCGGGTTCATGCCCTGGAACCAGGCCTGCACGACTTCGGGCGAATGCGTTTCGCTGAGCAACCGGGCGATCTGGTAGGTGTCCCGGAGACGGTTGATGACGGACTGAGCGGGAGTCCGTTCCTTGGCTGACCACTGGCGTACGGCGCGGGCTTCCTTGACCGATCCGATGTAGGCGACGAGTCTGACGCCGAGCAAGTCGCTCAGCGCCTGGACGACGTCTGCGGCGTCCATGCTCATTGCTTCCCGGTAGGCAATCAGCCCAATATCCGGGATTTCTGGTGAAGTCAATGTGTAACTCCTGACTGTTCGGGATGCCTCGGCCGCCAGCCCTTGTGGGGTGGCGGCCGAGGTATCAGTAGGGGAGAAATGGTCTCGCTAGCCGACGCCCACCTCCACCCCGGACGCGGCGGTCTCGAAGTCCAGGACAGTGACGAGCCCGGCGCGGACGGGGCGGCCGAGGGCCCGGTAGTCCCAGCCGGCTGCCTGATAGGCGTCCGAGTCGAGGGCGTGCCGGCCGTCCACGATGAACCTGGTTTCCACGAGCTCTGCGAGCCGGACGGGGTCGGCGTCCCGGAACTCGTCCCACTCCGTGAGCAGCACCACGACGTTGGCGCCCGCTACGGCTTCTTCGAGCGAATCCGAATAGCTGAGGTCCGGGTAGCTGCGGCGGGCGTTGGCCATCGCGGCCGGATCGTAGACGGACACGATGGCGCCGGAGTCGTGGAGCATGCGGGCCACATCCAGTGCGGGTGCGTCCCGGATGTCGTCCGAATTCGGCTTGAACGCGGCGCCCAGGGCGGCGACCTTGACCCCGGCCAGCACGCCGCCATTAAGCTCACGGACGAGGTCCACGGTGCGCTGGCGCCGCCTCTGGTTGATCGCATCGACCTGGCGGAGGAAGGAAACAGCCTGCCCGACGCCGAGCGTCTCGGCCCGGTGGGCGAACGCCCGGATGTCCTTGGGCAGGCAACCGCCGCCGAAGCCAAGGCCCGGCTTGAGGAACCGGCCGCCGATACGTGAGTCGTAGGACAGTGCCTTGGCCAGGTCGCTGACGTCGGCCCCCGTGGTTTCGCAGATTTCCGCCATGGCGTTGATGTAGGAGATCTTCGTGGCAAGGAAGGAGTTCGCGGCGACCTTCACGAGTTCCGCCGTGGCCTGGTCCGTGACGACGACCGGGGTTCCCGCAGCGATGATGGAGGTGTAGCAGGCGGCAAGCTGTTCACGCGCCCACTCCGACTGCGTTCCGAAGACCAGCCGGTCCGGTTCGAGCGTGTCTTTGATCGCGTACCCCTCGCGCAGGAATTCCGGGTTCCAGGCCAGTTCCACGAGGGTCCCGGCGGGGGCGACCTGGTGGACGAGGGCCGTCAGCCGGGCTGCCGTGCCCATCGGCACGGTCGACTTCCCGACAATCAGGCACTTGCGGCGCAGTTCGCGGGCCAGGCTGGTGACGGCCGCATCGACGTAGCTCAGGTCGGCGGCGTCGGAGCCCTTGGACTGCGGCGTTCCCACACAAATGAAATGGACGTCGCCGTGTTCCGCTGCCGTGCTCACGTCGGTCGTGAACCGGAGCTTCCCCGTCGCCAGGACTTCCTGCAGCTTCTCTTCCAGGCCGGGCTCGTAGATCGGGAGGTGTCCGTTGGAGAGCTGTTCGATCTTGGCCACGTCCACGTCGAGGGCGACCACGTCATAGCCCAGCAGGGCCATGCAGACGGCGTGGGTTGCACCCAGATAGCCCGTGCCGATGACGGTGATGTTGGGGTGGTTGTTGACGGCGGATACGGCGGCAGTGGTGCCGGTGGGCTGAGACATGGCCGACCTTTCGTTGGAAGGAGTTGGTGCTGGGCTTATGCCGTGGATCATGGATTCGTGCATTCGATGTTGCTGACGCCCCTCGCTGCGCCAGTGAGGGTGTTGGAGCAGGCGACGGTGTTGTTCATGGCGGGCCAGCTGGCGATGCCGAAACCGGACCCGTTGACGGCGCCCGAGTTGTTGGTGAAGAGGTTGTAGTCCCCCCATTCCTGGAGGATGTTGTGGGTCTCGTACCCGTTCTCGGGAGAGTTCTCGCCGCGGTTTGAATCGATCGTCCAGGCGTTGCCCTTGACGTTCATCCAGGCGGATGCCGCCGTCATTCCCGCGCCGTCAAAGCGGTTCCCTTTGACGATGCCGCCCACGGTTCCCTCCTTGATGTCGATACTCTCGGAGGTGGTGCCGGCGATGACATTGCCGGCGATGATGTTGTAGTTGCTTTGGTCCGGAAGGCAGGCGGTGTAGGTGCACCAGTTGCTGACGGCGGTGCCGATGTAGATCCCTTCGCCAAATTTCTTGTTACGATTCCCGGTGCCGCGGATGGTGTTGCCGGTGATGAGGTTGCTGCTGGAGTTCGTCCGCAGGTGGATTGCCTCGTCGCCGATGGCGGTGACGGCGAGGTTCTGGATGACGGAGCCCGTGCTGGAGTCCGCGACGATCCCCTTCTGTCCATTGCGGATGGTGAATCCGGACAGCACCCAGTAGCTGCTGCCGTCGAGGTGGAAGGCGTATCCCTTGTCCGTGCTGCCGGCATCGAGCACTGCCCCGCGGCCTCCGCACAGGTAGATCCTCTGCGCGGCCGTCCCCGAGTTCGTGGCGGTGAATCTTCCGGAATAGATACCGTCGGCCAGGTGGATTGCGTCTCCTGGTTTGGCGTCGGCCAGGGCCTCGGTCAGTTCTGCCGCCGTCGTAACCTTCGTGGTGTCCGCCGGGCACGGGAGGGCCTGGTCGGAGGGGAGCGGTCCGGCGCCGGGACGGGCGTCCCGTGCGCTCTGGCTCATTTCGGCGTCCCGGTCGACCTTGTCTTTTGAAGACGCCGACCGGGACGAGGTCGCGCCGGAGGCGCCGGCGTCCTCGGTATCCTCGGGGCTGTCGTCCGGGATGGCCGAGGCCGCGGCCGCTGCGGTGGGTTCCGCCGTGACGGCGATTGAGCCGCTGGGCGATTGAGCCGCCGTTGGCGGTGCCGCCGTGCGCGCGGCGACGGCGATGCCTCCGATGACGGCGACCAGGGCGATGACGGTCATGACGGTGGCGATGATCCACGGCACGGCTGTGCGCGGAATCATGAAAACGCTGCTTCCACATGGCCGCCTTCAGCCGGCCGGAACGTGCCTGCCTGTCCCCGATCGTCATCCGCGGTCCTGCGCCCGCGGGGCTTTTCTGACAAATCGGGGGAGGTCTCAGCGTCTGCCGGTCCCAGCGAATCCGGACGGACCTGCAGGGGGTCCAGGTCGGTGAAGGTGCTCATGGGCGCCTGGTCCGCGTACGGGTGCCGGATGGTCCGCTTGAGCCGCCGTCCCCGCAGGGCGGTGAACACGAGGATCAGACCGAGGACCGTCCAGAGGATGGTGAGGGGCTGAAAGAAGGAGGCCACCCTCTGCCAGAACGGCTTGGTCACCGTCCACTCGTTAGTGGTGTTGTGGGAAGTCGTTGCGTTGGTGGCCCGTTTGAGATCGACGGCGCTCGGCCCGCTGCCGGAGATGATGTTCGACCTCACGCTGATCTCCGCCGCCCCCAGGGCCGAGATGCCGTGGTTGCTCATGTTGGTGAAGCGGTTGCTTTCCACATCGGCGGCGGCATCGCGGAGGTACACGCCGACGATGCTGTTCGCGACGGTGTTGTTCGTGATCTTGCCTCCCGTGACGCCGTCCCGGAGGGCGATGGCCTGCGTAGCGAGGTTGCTCAAGTGGTTGTCGTCGACCGTCACTCCGGAGGCTGCATCCTGGACGACGATGCCCATCAGGCTGTCCGAGATGGTGTTTGAACGGACCGTGGTGCTTCGCCCGCCCCGGATCTCCAGCCCGTAGTGGGCGTTGCCCGTCATGGTGCTGTTGATGACCACCACATCGTTGCCGTGCGAACTGATGGAGGTGCCTGTTGCGGACGGACCCGTGGCCAGCGCACGACCGTCGATATAGATTCCGTCGCGGCCGTTGTTTTCGGCCTTGTCCGTGTCGAGCCGGACTGACCGGATTGAGCGGGAGAGCCGGAACCCGTCGACCGCGCTGTGACGTGCGGTGGAGTCGACGATGGTCGCGTTCGAAACGTTTCGGTGCAGCACGAAGCCGTCCATCCGGCTCCGCTCAGCGGTGACATTGTGGATGCTTACCCCCACAGCATTGGCCAGGAAAACCCCATAGACGTTGTCCGTGATCTCGGTGTTTACGACGGAGGCGGTCACGTAGCTGAAGTCCGAGTTCGTGGCCTCGCCCTCCAGCGCGGGGATGATGTCGCTGGGAAGAACAGCCCCCGGCACCGGCTCGCCGGCGGCGTCCTTTTCAACCTCCGGGAATTTGCTGTTCTTGGAGTGGTGCTTGGCCAGCGCGGCCCCCGCAGCGCCGATCGCCCCCGTGATGGGGCGGTCGGATCCTGTCATGGAGAGGCCGCCGGTCCTGCCGCTCCAGAATCCCAGCGACTCGAATGACGCATGCTCGATTGACACCGTGCCGCCAATGGACCTGATGTAGGCGCGCCCGTTGTCGGTGATCTGGCGTGATGTGCTGTGGTCCACGTCCCAGCTGGTGATCTTGACCGGTGCCGTGGCGCTGCCCGCAACGTTCAGCCTGCCGCCGTAGTTGACGATCGAGACGAACTTCTGCGCCGAGCTGACCATCTTGATGGTGAGCAGCCTGGAACTGCTCAAGGAGAGCGTGGCGCCGGACTCAATGACGATGTTCTCGCTCAGCAGGTAACTGCCGTCAGGCTGCCTGACGAACGTCTTGGGCGCGAGGGACAACAGGTCATCCATCGTGTAGTCCTTGGTGCGGGCGGTCAGGACCAGCGTGTATCCCGTTCCTGAGGCGACCCGGTAGGGAACGTTGAGACTGGAGCCCGTCCAGCGGGCAATCGATGCCTGGGTGCGGACCTGGATGAGGCGCTGGTCCTCGCTTGCCACCAGGGCTGCTTCGTTGGTCGGGTTGCCGGTGTAGTTGCTGCCGTCCGTAACCCCGGGGGTGAGATCGGAGGAGTCGTTGGTGCTCTGGGAGACGGCCTGGGAGACGGCGGCCGGTGCGGCGGCCGGCCGATCCGTGCCCGTGGCCCCTGCGGCCGGTGCGGTGGCGAGCAGCACCCCGAGGGCAAGGACGGCGGCTCTGCTCAGGTGTTTCATTTTGCCTCCGCCGTAGTGAGCGTCGATGATGTCTGGCCGGCGCCGCCCGTCTGGTTGTCGGTCCGGGTGAGCCAGCCCTGCTTGTTCATGGTGAAGAGGGCGTAGGTCTTGATCGGTAATGCGATCAGCACGACCATGACCGCCAGCAGCGGCAGGAGGAAGATCTCCCACGGGTGGCGGGACAAGTGGGACCACCCGCGGATCCCGCGGCCCAGGAGCAGCCACCCGATCGCCAGGGTGATTCCGAGGCCGGTAACCTCCAGGCGGCTGAAGAGAAGGTAGCCGATGGTGACGCCCATGGTCACAGGCGTCAGCAGGATCTGGAGCACCGTTACCTTGGTGACGAACGGCACCCGCCAAAGCCAACCCTTCTGGATCGCCGTGATATAGCAGCGATAGGAGTTCCGGCTCCAGCGCACGCGCTGCTTGACGAAGGCGCTGAACGTGTTCGGAAACATGGATATGGCGCGGGCAGTGGATTGGTGCACAGTCTTGAACCCTGCGGCGAGCACGAGCCAGGTCAGCCGGCCGTCGTCGCCGGCGATGCAGCGACGGCCAAGGAAGAATTCGTCTTCAAGGTTCGGGAGCAGGGGCAGCACGACGGAACGCCGGTAGGCTGCCGTCCGTCCGGACAGGCATGCAACTGCGCCGGCAGCACCCATTGCGGGAACGTAGTCGTAGTAGCGCAGGTTGACCAGCCAGTCGGCAATCCGCCGCCAGACGCTGCTGGACCGCTGATAGACGTTCTGCTGGGTTCCCACGCCGCCGACCAGCGGGTCAGCGAATGGCATCTGCACGGCAGCGAGGAGCCCGGGCTCCCAGGACGTGTCAGAGTCGACCAGCACGAGGACTTCGCCCGTGGCCTCCCGAATGCCCCTGCTCAATGCAGATCTCTTTCCCGCATGGCGGAACAGGATCGGGCGGACCGTGGGTTCGTCGCGGACGATGAGCCGCTCGTAGGCCTCCGTGTCCTTGACATCGAGGACGATGATGATCTCCGACGGCGCCTGGACCAGCCAGGTCTCAAGGCACTGCATCAGGATGTCCGGGTCCTCGTGGAAGGACGGGACAACGACCGAGGTGGTCGTGGAGAAGTCGTTGACGGTGGGACGGGCCCTCCTGGACAAAATCACCCGGTACAGCCAGAGCGCCCAGACCACGAGGCCGGCCAGCGCGACCGGCATGTAGACCTGGAACTGGGACAGGTCCGGGATCAGGGGCAGCGCCGCGGGGGCGCTGAAGCCCTGCACGGCCGCTACCACGTCAGCTCCCGGGAAGATTTGCCCGACAGGTGATTGCGGATGGGATTGACACCGGGATCGGCATCGGGTTTGGCCCTGTATTTGGGCAGAAGTGAACGACAGAATTTGCGCATTTTTTGGGTCCCCCTGAGTAGCTTTCGCTCCGACCCTCAAAACATATTTGCGATTCTCCGGGTCCGCCCGAGTAGGGGCTACCCAGATTTCACAGGCGCAGGCCAAGGGGTTGCACTTGGCCTTTTGATGCGACTACGTGCTGCAGATGGGCCGTGCTACCCGTTCTTTGGGGCGACTATCCGTGGGCGCGTAAATGCCCTTGACATCCGCACGGTTCGGGTATCACACGGCCAAGCACTCGTCTATCCCACGTGTTCCGGACTCCCGTGTCGTTCGGCCCTACGTCTGCAGCTACGGGCGCGGACATAGTGGAGGATGGCCAACATCTATGTCCCATATGGGAGCGTTGAAGGACAGACAGCCCAGATCGCCGAGTACATTGCAGAGCTGATCCGGGCCCAGGGGCACCAGGCAGAGCCGGCGGATCTCAAGCACGCCGGGGAGACCCTTCCGGCGGGCTACGACGCCGTTATCGTGGCAGCGTCGGTGCACATGGGCAAGCACGAGGGGTTCGTGACCGACTTTGTGAAGAAGAACCGTGGAGAGCTCGATCGCCTGCCCTCAGCCCTGGTTTCGGTGAGCCTGGCCGCCCACGGGGACGGGCAGAGCGCGGAAGGCTACGTGGAGAAGTTCGAGGAGGAAACGGGGTGGCGGCCCGCGCATGTCGGGCTGTTCGCTGGCGCCCTGCTCTACACGCACTACAACTTCCTCAAACGCCAGCTCATGAAGAGAATCACCAAGGACAAAGGGTCCCCGGACCTGGATACGTCCCGGGACTACGTTTACACCGAATGGGACGGCGTGCAGCGGTTCACCGAGGACTTCCTGGCCGGTTTGTCTGCCCCGGCGGGTTAGCAGCCGGTGCAGGGCTTATCGGTCAGACCCGGGCTTAAGAGCAGGCGTAGGGCGGGATCCTGTCCCAGACGTTGTAGGGCTGGAACCAGTGCTCGAAGCCCAGCCTTTCGGCGTCGTCCTCAAGGACGTCCAGGCTGCCCGAGAACAGCACTTCGCTGTCTGCGTCCTCCAGCAGGACTTCCTCCACCTGCGCCCGCCAGTCCTCCGGGAGGTCGAGTTCGTAGATGTCCTCGGTGATCTCCGCTTGGTCGAGCAGGCACCGGACGGCGAGTTCGGCAGCGAGGCATCCGGGGGCCGCCCAGCCGCGGACCAGGGACGCCGTGACGTCGGCGGCGACCACGATGAACTTTTGGGTGAATTTCGCGTCATAGCTGGCGGTGAACTGCGGCGGCAGCGAGGACAGCACCGAGGTTCCGGCGACGTCGGACGGGGTGAGGGTGTCGAGTTTGCTGAGAATGTCCAGATCCCGGAAAAGCTGGCCGATGAGGATGCTCGAGGAGTTCCACAGCAGGCCTGCCAGCAGGCGCGTCTGGCGCACGGCGTTCTGACGGTCCTCCGCCGGGACGGCGGCCATTTCCTCCAGGTCCTCCGGGTCGAACAGGAGCCGCTGCTCCGGCGTCATGTCATCCGGATGCGGGTCGAGGCCCAGCAGCTCGAGGCTCAGCCCGGTCAGCTTGTCGGCATCGGTCAGGAGTTCTTCGGTGATGTCGTCGTCGTCGGCGCTCATGGCCCCGATGCTACCCGCCATCCGTTCCGCGCCGGATTCGCGTTACGCGGAGGTGCCGGGCCGCAGTGTCACCGGGGCGGCAGTTCCCCTTCGAAAGAAGCCGCCCAATCCACCTCCGGGTTGGGTCCGGGGACCGCCACCCGGACCGTCAATTGGCCGGCGGGAATGACGGCGCTGACTTTGATCTTCTTGGTCTGACCCGGTTGCAGGATCCCCAGCCCTGCATCCGGGGTACTTGTCGCGGCGGCCGGCACGGTCTCGGCGAGCAGGCCGCGTTCGCCGTAGCGGACGATCAGGCTGCCCATTCCGGTGGCATCGAATGCCGCCGCGCTGCCGTTCTTCACCGTGATCTCGAAGACCGCAGCCACGCGGACCGTGCTGCCGGGCCCCGGGGCCTTCGTCCCGGCCGGGGTTGGCGTTGCGGTGGAGGGCAACGGCCCTTCAACGTTTTCGTATCCCAGTGGGCTAACGGAAACTTCAATCCCGCTCCTATAAACGAGCGCGCCGTTCCAGCCGCCGAACTTCATTCCCGGGACACAGCGGGCAATGCCATGGAGGCGGCCTTCGTCAAAATACCGGATGCGTTCAAACGAATCGCCATGATCGGCGCTGGAGGTCCAAGGAGTTTCATCGCCCAGTTCATTGAGACCCGCGGCGAGTTCCAGCGGAACCACGCTTGCCGCCGTGAGCGACGCGACCGGGCCCGACCTGCCGATGATCGTGATCGGCAGCGGCAGCACGCCCAGGGCGACGAGCATCCAGCCGGCCAGCGCGGTCCGCTTCAGGCCGAGCACGGCGGCCGGGAACGACAGTTCCACGACGCTGACGGCGATCACCGGTCCGTTCTCGCTGATGAATTCACGCAGGGCGGCGGGGTCGAAGGCAAGCCACACACGCCGCGATGAAGGCGGACGCGAGAGCGAGCAACAGGGGCGCGGTCGGGCCGGCCAGAACCAGGCTCCGACCGCGAGGATACCGAAATGTGCTGCGGGCAGCGTCGTAATGCTGGCCTGGGTCCTGAGGGCGGGCGGTAGGGGAAATAGACCCTATCTCCGGGCGGGTCGAGTATGCAATGTTGTCGCCATGTGGATCGTCGTGCTGCTCGTCATTGGGGTAGTGGTCGCTCTTTGGCACATCATCCTGGCCGGGCTCGTCCTTTGGGCGCTTGTGGCCTGCATCAGGTGGTGGATCGCGGCCTTCGCTGTAGCGAGGCCGAGCTACCCCCGAAGGCCTGTCCAGACCCGGCCTGTGTCCAGGCCCGGGAGGCCCGGGCCCGTTCGCGAGCTGCCCGCGCCCGACTACCTGCCCAGGTGGACTGCCAGCCGCCGGCTGGACGCCGGCCGCGAGCATGCCCAGTGGCAGGAAAAGTTCGACAGCGCAGCACAGTAAGACCCCGCCGGGCCTTCGACAGCGCAGCACAGTAAGACCCCGCCGGGCCTTCGACAGCGCAGCACAGTAAGACCCCGCCGGGCCTTCGACAGCGCAGCACAGTAAGACCCCGCCCGGCCGGGGTCAGGCAACGGCCCCCTGAAAGTGCTTTTCAATGATCCCCATAATGTCGTCATGGCAGCCGCCGCATCCTGTCCCGGCGCGGGTCGTGCCGGAGACTTCGGCCACCGTCCCGCAGCCGCCGGCCACCGCAGCGGCGATCCTGGTCCCGCTGACCCCCGCGCAGCGGCACAGCGTGCGCTCCGGGTCGGCGGCACCGGCAGCGGCCGCCTGGTCCGGCCCGTCGAGGCGCAGCAGCAGGGACCGGTCCGCTGGGAGCTCCGCGCCGCGCTCGAAGAGCTGCACCAGCTCGGCCCCGGTGCGGGGCATTCCCACCGCCACCAGGCCTTCGAGCACGCCGGCGCGGGTGGTCATCTTCACGTAGCGGCCGTGCTCGGGATCGGCCCACTGGGCGATCTGCAGCCTGGCCCTGCCATTCACGGCACCGGCACTCAAAATCTCCTCGTCCCACGGTTCGGCGGAAACGTCCCCGGCCACGGCCATGTTCATGCCGCGCGCCTTCAGCACCACCACGCCCGGCAGCTCCGCCGGAAGGGCCGGCAGGGCCTCGGCCCCGGGCGAGCCGGACGCGAGCAGCGTCAGGTATTCAGCGAGCCATTCGGCCTGCCGCCAGCCCGGGCCGACCAGACCGGACGGACCGTGCGCGGACCGGCATTGCGTGCAGTCCGGCTCGGGGCAGCGGACCTCGGCGCAGTCGCCGATCGCGAAAATGTGCGGCTCGTGGTGCGCCCGGAGCCGGTGGTCCACCAGGATCCCGGCACCGGTGGAGAGCCCGCAGCCCTCGGCGAGCTCGGTCCGCGGCCGCACGCCGCAGGAGAGCACCAGCAGGTCGCCGTCGATCGCAGACCCGTCATCGAGCAGCAGCGCCGAGAAGCCGCCGTCGGGCGCGGCGTGTTCCACACCGGTGGACCGGGCGTTGCCGGCCACCCGCACGCCGCAGGTCCGCAGCGACGCCGCGAGCACGGCGCCGCCGCCGCGGTCTATGTTGCGGCCCAGCGGATGCGGGCCGTTGTGCACCACTGTCACCGTGGCGCCTTCCTCGGCTGCGGCGAGGGCCGTCTCCAGGCCCAGCACGCCGCCGCCCAGCACCACCACACGCTTGCCGCCGGCCACAGCCGCCTGCAGGACCGCCGCGTCGCGAAGGTCCCGGAGCGCGGTGACGCCGGCAGGCAGCACGGGGGTGGTCGGGTCCGGGTTGAGTCCGGTGAGGTTGGGGATCACCGGTCGGGATCCGGTGGCGAAGACCAGCCGGTCGTAACCGGGGGAGGTGCCGTCGCTGAGGACCAGCTGCTGCCGGGCGCGGTCCACGCGGCGGACCCGGACGCCCAGCCGGACGTCGACGCCGTCGGCAATCAGTGCGGCGGAATCAGAGAGCGCCAGGGCCGACGCCGTGGTCCGGCCGACCCCGAGATCCGCCACGAGCACGCGGTTGTACGCGGCCTCGGCCTCCTCGCCGATCACCGTCAGGTGCGCGAGTCCGTTGCGGACCGCCGGCAGCAGCTCGTCGACCAGCCGCGCGGCCACCGGCCCGAAGCCCACAACAACAATGCGCTCAGTCATGACGCACCTTCCGTCTGCAGTTCATTGGCCGGCAGTTCAATGGCGCGGGGATCAGCAGCACCGGGCTTGACCCAGACGTCGCTGTTCTTGAACTCCGGCATCCCGGAGATCGGATCCGTGGCCGCCTCCGTGAGGCGGTTGGCGCTCTCCAGCTCCGGGAAGTGGAACGGCAGGAACACCGTTTCGGGGCGGATCTCCGTGCTCAGCTCGGCGCGGCAGGACACCTCGCCGCGTCCGTTGGAAATCGAGACAAGGTCGCCCTCGGCGATGCCCTGCGCTGCTGCGGCCGCCGGATGGATCTGCAGCCGCGCTTCCGGCTGGGCTGTGGCCAGCACGGCCACCCGGCGGGTCTGCGCACCGGACTGGTAATGCTCCATCAGCCGGCCGGTGATCAGGGTCATCGGCCTGCCGGACCGGGCCGGGGCGTCCGCGGAAGCCGAAGAACCAGCACGACGGCGGGGCGTCACCGGAGTGAACACCGCCCGCCCGTCCGCGTGGGCGAAGGAGTCCAGGAACAGTCGGGGGGTGCCCGTGCTGCCGGCAGCGTAGGGCCAGTAGGCGGCCTCGCCGCGGTCCAGCATGGCGTAGTCGATCCCGGAGTAGTCGGCCAGGCCGCCGGAGGAGGCGAGCCGGAGCTCCTCGAAGACAGTCTCCGGGTCCTCGCTGAACGTCGAGGGGGCGCCCAGGGCCTCGGCCAGCTGGGCCATGATCCACAGCTCGCTGCGCACCCCGGGCGGGGGAGCGAGGGCGCGGCGGCGGCGGATCACCCGGCCCTCGAGGTTGGTCAGGGTGCCTTCCTCCTCGGCCCACTGGGTGACCGGAAGGATCAGGTCCGCCTCGGCGGCGGTCTCGGAGAGGAAGAAATCGCAGACCACCAGGAAATCCAGGCTCCGCAGTCCGGCGATCACGGCGTTGGCGTCCGGCGCGGACACCGCCACGTTGGCGCCGTGCACGAAGAGGCACCGGACGCCGTCGGGCTGTCCCAGGGATTTGAGGAGCTGGACGGCGGGCAGGCCGGGGCCGGGAATGAGCGATTCCGGCACGCCCCAGACGGCGGCCATGTGGGCGCGGGCGGCGGGGTCGGTGATTTTCCGGTAGCCGGGGAGCTGGTCCGCCTTCTGGCCGTGTTCGCGGCCGCCTTGGCCGTTGCCCTGGCCGGTAAGCGTGCCGTAGCCGCTGCGCGCGGAACCGGGCAGGCCCAGCAGCAGGGCGAGGTTGATGGCCGCGGTGGCGGTGTCCGTGCCGTCGACGTGCTGTTCCACGCCGCGGCCGGTGAGGATGTAGCTGCCGCCCCGCCGGGACCCGTCAGCGAGCCGGCGGGCGGTGTCGCGGATCAGCCGGGCCGGGACGCCCGTGAGGGACTGCACCCGCTCGGGCCAGTAGGGGCCGACGCTGCGGACCAGGCCCTCGTACCCTGTGGTGCGGGCCGCGACGTAGCCAGCATCGGCCAGGCCCTCGTGGATCACGACATGGGAGAGGCCCAGCAGCAGGGCGAGGTCGGTGCCGGGCAGCGGCTGCAGGTGCAAGCCGCCGCCGTCGGAGGTGAAGGCCGCGGTGGCGGAGCGGCGGGGGTCCACCACGATCAGGCCGCCGGCGTCGCGGGCCCCCTGCAGGTGCTGCACGAACGGCGGCATGGTCTCGGCGACGTTGGAGCCGAGCATCAGGACGGTGCTGGCGGCATCGAGGTCTCCCAACGGGAAGGGCAGGCCGCGGTCCAGGCCGAAGGCGCGCATCCCGGCCGCGGCGGCGGAGGACATGCAGAACCGGCCGTTGTAGTCGATCCGTGAGGTGCCCAGGGCCAGCCGGGCGAACTTGCCCAGCTGGTAGGCCTTCTCGTTGGTGAGCCCACCGCCGCCGAAGACTCCGACGGCGTCCGCCCCGTGGCGGGCGCGGGTGGACTTCACCGCGGCGGCGATCCGCTCCAGCGCCTCGTCCCAGCCGATCGGGCGGCGGACGCCGTCGTCGCCCATGAGCAGCGGTTCGGTGACACGCCCGGGGTGGTCCAGCAGCGACGCCGAGGTCCAGCCCTTGCGGCACAGCCCGCCGCGGTTGGTGGGGAAATCCCGTCCGGCCACGTCCAGCAGGGCGGTGGCGGGTTGCTCCGGCACGGGGACTGACCCCGGCTGGGAAGCCGGGGTCAGTCCCGCCGGGGTGGTGAGCGTCATGGCGCACTGCAGAGCGCAGTAGGGGCAGTGCGTGTCGGCGCCGTTGGTCATGTTAGACGTGTCCTTTTCCGTTGCGGTTGGCGTTGCGGATGTAGCAGAACCAGCACACGGCCAGCATAAGGACATAGGCGCCGACGAAGCCGTAAAACGCGGGGGTGTAGGAGCCGCTGGCGCTGTTGGAGGCGTTGAGCACCTGCGGGATGACGAAGCCGCCGTACGCGCCGATGGCCGAGATCAGGCCGAGGGCGGAGGAGGCGAGGCGCTGGGTGGTGCGCGTGCTGGCACCGGCCTTGGCTGCCCGGCTGGAGGTGGCGAAGATGATCGGGATCATCCGGTACGTTGCACCGTTGCCGAAGCCGCTGGCGGTGAAGAGCAGCAGGAACAGGCCCAGGAAGAGCCAGAAGTTCTTCAGCGGCAGGGTCCAGACCATGGTCAGGGTGATGACGGCCATCGCGGCGAAGGCTGCGACGGTCATCCGGGCGCCGCCCATGCGGTCCGCCATGCGTCCGCCGTAGGGGCGGGCCAGCGAGCCGACCAGCGGGCCCAGGAAGGCGAAGGACAGGGCCACGGTGCCGACGCCGATGGAGGAGAACGCCGGGAAGTAGTCCTTGATGAGCTTGGGGAACACACCGGCGAAGCCGATGAAGGAGCCGAAGGTGCCGATGTACAGCAGCGCCATGATCCACAGGTGCGGTTCCTTGAGCGCGGCGAGCGAGCCCGCCACGTCGCCCTTGGCGCTGGTGAGGTTGTCCATGAACTTCCAGGCGCCGAACGCGGCGATCAGGATGAAGGGGACCCACATCCAGCCGGCCATGGGCAGGTTCACGGTGCCGGCGGCCAGCAGGGTGATGGCAATCGGGACGGCAAGCTGTGCGACGGCGGCGCCGAGGTTTCCGCCGGCGGCGTTCAGGCCCAACGCCCAGCCCTTCTCGCGGGCCGGGTAGAAGAAGGTGATGTTCGCCATCGAGCTGGCGAAGTTGCCTCCGCCGAAGCCGGCGAGGGCGGCCACGAACAGCATGGTGCCGAACGGGGTCTCCGGGTTGGCGACGCACAGGGCCAGGCCCGTCGAGGGGATCAGCAGCAGCAGGGCCGAGACGATGGTCCAGTTGCGGCCGCCGAAGCGGGGGACCATAAAGGTGTAGGGGATCCGGAGGGTGGCGCCGACCAGGCTGGGCATCGAGATGAGCCAGAAGATTTCCGAAGTGGTGAAGGTGAAGCCGGCCGCGGGCAGCTGGACCACCACAATCGACCAGAGCTGCCAGACGACGAAGCCGAGGAACTCGGCGAAGATGGACCAGTTCAAATTGCGGCGGGCGATGGTGCGTCCCTGGGACTCCCACTGTTCCTTATTCTCTGCATCCCAGTTGGCAATCCAGCGGCCGGGACGGTACTCAAGGGCGGGACCGCCGAGGGTGGTGCCGGTGTTGAGAGTGGCGGAAATGCCGGTTGGGGCATCTGCTGTGCGTTCAGCAGTCACGGGGACCTCCTTGGGGGATGTTGTCCCTTAAAACTAGGGAAGCCGCGTTTCCGGGACCCTCGCCGTTTGTTAACGTGCTGTGACGTTTGCCTATCGGCGCGTTGGTGGCGGGGTGAGGTGCCCGGTGAGGCGTAGTGTGATGACCACCACGTGAGACAAATCCCGGTATCCAAATAGTGGAACACTTGTCCATTGAATGGACGCCGGAAACTATTATGTAAGCATACGTATCCTCTTCCGGACGGTCTCGAGCAGGCCCCCGGTCTTCATGAAAGCGCCAATACATGTCATCCACTGCCACCTCCACGGAGCATGGGTCCGCCCAACCGGTGAACTCGCGCGGCCGCGTCATCGTCGCCAGCCTGGTTGGCACCACCGTTGAGTTCTATGACTTCTACGTGTACGCCACCGCCGCTGTCCTGGTTTTTCCGCGGCTGTTCTTCCCCGGCCAGAACGAGACCACCCAGCTGCTGAGCTCCTTCGCCGTGTTCGGCGTCGCGTTCATCGCCCGTCCGCTCGGGTCCATCGTTTTCGGCCACTTCGGTGACAAGTTCGGCCGCAAGGGCACCCTCGTGGCGTCGCTGCTGACCATGGGTATTGCCACCTTCCTCATCGGCTGCCTCCCGACGGCGCTCGTCCCGGGCTGGGAGTTCTGGGCGCCGGCACTGCTCGTCGTTATGCGCTTCGCCCAGGGCCTTGCCCTCGGCGGTGAATGGAGCGGGGCCGCCCTGCTGGCCACCGAGAACGCGCCGGCGAACAAGCGAGCCATCTACGGCACCTTCCCGCAACTGGGTGCGCCCATCGGCTTCATCATCGCCAACGTGATCTTCCTGGTCTTCAGCTACGCCCTGACGCCGGTGGCCTTCATGGAATGGGGCTGGCGTGTGCCGTTCCTGCTCAGTGCCGTGATGGTCATCATCGGCCTCTACGTCCGGCTCAAGCTGATCGAGACCCCGGCCTTCACCAAGGTCCTGGAGTCCAACGAGGTCGCCAAGCTGCCGCTGGCCCGGGTCTTCAACACCAGCTGGCGCCAGCTGATCCTGGGCACGTTCATCATGCTCGCTACCTACGTGCTGTTCTACCTGATGACCACGTTCACGCTGACCTACGGCACCCGGGCCTCCAGCCTGGACGCCGCAAAGGCCGCCGCGGAGAAGGCCGGCAAGCCGATGACCGAGGCCGCGGCCGCCGCGTTCGTCCCCGGCCTGGGCTACACCCGCAACGACTTCCTCTGGATGCTGATTGCCGGCGTCGTGTTCTTCGGCATCTTCACCCTGGTCTCCGGCCCGCTGGCTGAAAAGTACGGCCGCCGCAAGATGCTGATCGCCGTGACCCTCGGTATCATCGGCTTCGGAATGCTCTTCGTTCCGCTGTTCAGCGCCGGTTTCGTCGGCACGATGGCCCTGCTGATCATCGGATTCTCCCTGATGGGGCTGACCTTCGGGCCCATGGGTGCGCTGCTGCCGGAGCTGTTCCCGACCAACGTCCGGTACACCGGCTCCGCCATCAGCTACAACGTCTCAAGCATCCTCGGAGCGGCTGTGGCCCCGTTCATCGCCGTCTGGCTCTGGGAGATGGGCAAGGGCAGCCCCGCGCTGGTCGGCGTCTACCTCGCCTCGATGGCGGTGCTGACGCTGATCGCCCTGTTCGTCAGCAAGGAAACCCGCGACCTGGAGTACACCAACAACGTCGCCTGACGTACGTTCCCGGCTGGGACTGACGCTCCAGCCCGGTTACCGACAGAAATGCCCGGCGTGTTCACCGAACACGCCGGGCATTTCCGTGTCTGCGGGAGGAACCGAGAAAGTAACCGGGCAGGAGCGCCGCCGGGCCGTGCACCGGCAGACCGGGCAGGAGCGCCGTCGGGCCGTGCACCGGCGGACCGGGCAGGAGCGCCGTCGGGCCGCCTGGCGGCAGACCGGGCCTAGCGCGCGTACCGCTCCACGAAGTTCCGCAGGATCTTCATCGACTCCGTGGCCGTGAACCGCCGCGCGTCCTCCATCAGCCTTTCGGCGGATTCCGGCGGGAAGTAACCGGCATGGCGGTAGATGTCGATCCTGGTGGCCAACCCCTGCGCATCGAGTTCAGGGTGGAATTGGGTGGCGTACAGGTTGGTTTTGATGCGGAACATGTGCACCGGGCAGGCCGCGGAGCTGGCCAGCAGCACGGCGTGGGAGGGGAGCAGTGTGCAGGCTTCCTTGTGGCCGGTGAAGGCCGTGAAGCTCTCCGGTAGCCCCCGGAGCAGGGGGTCCACCAGCCCCTCTTCCGTGAGCGTGATGGTCACGCCGCCGAGCCCTTCGCCGTAGGTCCGGTCGATGACCGCGCCCTGGTGCCGGCCCAGTGTGCCGACCCCGTAGCAGGCGCCGAGGAAGGGAAAGTCCCGGGGTACGATCCGGTCGAGCAGGGCCGCGAGCTCATGCTCCACCCGGTGCTGGACGTCGCTTTTCTGCTCGGCGGGGTCGCTGGAAGTGAACGGGCTTCCGCCCACAATCACACCGGAGTAGTCGGAGAGGTCAAGCCGGGGCAGCGGAGCGGCTTCCATCCGGATCCGCCTCAGCTGCGAGGGTTCGAGCCCGCCGTAGCGCAGGTAGGCTTCGTATTCATCCTCGGCGGCGGCGTCCTCGGCCCGGGAGGCGAGGAGCAGAAAAGGTTTCACAGACCAAGTCTGCACGGGCGGGACGCGGGGGCGCCAGAGGCGCGCCTGCGTCCGGCCCGTCTAGCTGCTACTCGGCGGCGTCGTCCTCGATCAGCGCGATGATGGCGCCGGCGGAAACGGTCTCGCCCGCCGTGGCGGAGAGTCCGATGACGATTCCGGCGCGGTGCGCGGTGAGCGGCTGCTCCATCTTCATCGCCTCCAGTACCACCACCAGGTCGCCCTCGGCAACAAGGTCACCCTCAAGGACGGCCACCTTCACGATGGTGCCCTGCATCGGTGAGGTCAGGGCGTTGCCGCTGGCTGCCGCCACGGCGCCGCCGCTGCGGGAACGCTTCTTGGCCTTGGCCGGCTTGACGGCCCCCGAGCCGCCTCCGGTCCCCAGCGACGCCGGGAGGACGACCTCAAGGCGCTTGCCGCCGACCTCGACGACGACGCGCTGGCGTTCGCCGGCGTCGGGGGTTTCAGCCTCGGTACCGGACGGCGTCCAGGCGGGAATGTCGTTGACGAAAGCCGTCTCGATCCACCGGGTGTGGATCTTGAAGGGGCCCTCGGCGGGGGCGAAATCGGGGTTGGTGACCACCGCGAGGTCGAACGGAATGACGGTGGGGATGCCCTCCACCACCATCTCCTCGAGGGCGCGGCGGGCGCGCTGCAGGGCCTGCGGGCGGGTGGCGCCGGTGACGATCAGCTTGGAGAGCATCGAGTCGAAGTTGCCGCTGATGACGTCGCCCTGCTCCACGCCGGAGTCGATCCGGACGCCGGGGCCGGTCGGGTTCTTGAGCAGCGTGATGGTGCCCGGTGCGGGCATGAAGTTCCGGCCCGGGTCCTCGCCGGTGATACGGAATTCGATCGAGTGGCCACGGACTTCCGGGTCCCCGTAGCCGAGTTCCTCGCCGCGGGCCAGCCGGAACTGCTCGCGGACGAGGTCGATTCCGGTGACTTCCTCGGAGACGCAGTGCTCCACCTGGAGACGGGTGTTGACCTCGAGGAAGGAAATGGTACCGTCCTGGCCCACGAGGAACTCGCAGGTGCCGGCGCCGAGGTAGCCGGCTTCCTTGAGGATGGCCTTGGAGGATTCGTAGAGCCGGCGGTTCTGCTCCTCGGTGAGGAACGGGGCCGGTGCTTCTTCGACGAGCTTCTGGTTGCGGCGCTGCAACGAGCAGTCGCGGGTGGAGACCACCACGACGTTGCCGTAGGCGTCGGCGAGGCACTGGGTCTCGACGTGGCGCGGGGCGTCCAGGAAACGCTCGATAAAGCACTCGCCGCGGCCGAAGGCGGCAACGGCTTCACGGACGGCGGATTCGAACAGTTCGGGGATTTCCTCGCGGGTGCGGGCCACCTTGATGCCGCGTCCGCCGCCGCCGAAGGCTGCCTTGATGGCGACCGGCAGGCCGAACGTGTCCACAAATTCAAGGATTTCCTCGGCGGACTCGACCGGGTCGGCGGTGCCGGGAACCTGCGGGGCGCCGACCTTTTCGGCGATGTGGCGCGCCTGGACCTTGTCGCCCAGGGCGGAGATCGCGGCGGGGGAGGGCCCGATCCAGGTGATGCCGGCGTCGATCACCCTGGCGGCGAACTCGGCGTTCTCGGCCAGGAAGCCGTAGCCCGGGTGGATGGCGTCGGCACCGGAGCGGTGGGCCACCTCGATCAGCTTGTCCATCACGAGGTAGGACTCGGCGGCGGTGTTGCCGCCCAGGGCGTAGGCCTCGTCAGCAAGCCTGACGTGCAGCGCGTCGCGGTCCGGGTCCGCGTAGACCGCCACTGACGCGATGCCCTCATCGCGCGCGGCGCGGATGATGCGCACGGCGATTTCACCGCGGTTGGCGATCAGCACCTTGCTCAGCGGATGGGTGACTGCGGCGGTGCCTTCTGGGGCTGGTCGCTGCACGGGATTTGCGGACTGCTCCGAATTTGCTGACAAGGCGTCTCCTTCTTTCCTTCAGGGAGCCTAGCGCGGTTTTGTGGGTTCCGCCGATATTACTTGCGGATTCCGCGGGTAAAGCACCCAGCCTTTGTAGGGTTGCTACAAAGCTCTGCGAATTGGCTCACTCAGCCCGGAGCAGTGCGGGATCCGCCGCGCCGGTTGTCCACAATTCCGTGATGGGCACCTGCGCCTGGCCCAGCAGCCCGCGGAGGGTGGAGATGGACAGCCCGACGACGGCGTGCGGGTCGCCGTCGACCTTGCGGATGAAGGCGCCGCCGTAGCCGTCGATCGTGAAGGAGCCGGCGCACTGCAGCGGCTCGCCGGTGGCGATGTACGCGTCGATTTCCTCAGCGCTCATCTCCATGAAGTGGACCTCGGCGGAGGTGACGTGCCCGAGGGTTGCGCCGGAGCCGGCAGCCCCGGATTCATTGGAGTCCCCGGTGTCCCGGCAGTCGACGAGCCAGTGGCCGGTGTGCAGCACCCCCTTGCTGCCGCTCATCCGGAGCATCCGCTCCCTGGCGACCTCGGCCGTGTACGGTTTGCCGTGCGCCTCGCCGTCGAATTCGAAGACGGAATCGCAGCCGATCACCAGGGCGCCGTCGGCGTCGGGCAGGGAGGCGACGGACTCGGCCTTGGCCCGGGCGAGCAGCAGGGCGGTGTCGTGCGGGTCGGTGACGCCGTAGCGGGCCTGGACCGCGTCCTCGTCGACATCCGATACGAGGATCTCGTGCCGGATGCCGGCGTCGGTGAGCAACTTGGTGCGGGCGGGGGACTGGGAGGCAAGAATGAGGCGGGTCACCGCTCCAGCCTAGTTCCTAGGGCTCGTCGTCGCCGTGCTCTTTTTGTCAGAGGTCGATGAGAGCGTTAGTTCATGGACGGGAACCACGGACCGCAAGACGAACTCCTCAGCGCGATAGCGATGTGCGGCCGCGCGTTTGAAGAGGTTACTTTGCCCAAGAGCAACGCAGGACGGATTGAATTGTGGCGGCGGTTGGAGGAGCTGAACTCCGCATTGGCCACTGTCAGGACGCGCCTTGAAGTGGCGCTGGTCCTAAGCCGTGTGCCGACGTCTCCGTCCGAGGTGGGAACCTCCCCAATGGCCTCCGAAGCGGTTGACCGGCTTCTATTGGCCGTCAATAATGTCATAGCCTTCCGGGAAACTTGAGCCATGGACGGGACTCAGTCAACCGCGGCGGCTCTGGCAGCAGTGGGGTGCGACTGCGCCTGTAGTTGCGGGAAGGGGCCGGCAGCGGAAGATGCAGGCCTGGTGCTGCGCGGCGGCGTGCCTGAGGAGGACGGTGCGCGCGTGATTGCTGAAATCCGGTCCCTGGAAGACCAAAAGTCTGCCCTGGCTGCCCGTCAGGCCCGTCTGTCCGTCGCTTTCGACCTGCTCCAGCGCCGTGACCAGGCCGACGCCGGGATGCCAGCCGCGGAGCTGGGCTCCGGGGTCGGTGCGCAGATCGCCCTGGCCCGGCGGGAATCCCCGGCCCGCGGCGGCCGGCTCCTGGGCCTGGCGAAGGCCCTCGTCACCGAAATGCCCCACACGCTCGCGGCCCTGGACACCGGGCAGCTCAACGAATGGCGCGCCACCCTGCTGGTGAAGGAAACCGCGTGCCTGACCGCGGAGGACCGGGCCGCCGTCGACGCCGAACTCGCACCCGACACCGGAACCTTCGACGGCGCCGGGGACCGGGGAATCATCGCCGCGGCCCGCACCGCTGCCTGCCGGCGGGACCCGCGCTCGGTCACCCAGCGCGCCAGCCACGCGGCGGCCGAACGGCACGTCAGCCTCCGCCCGGCCCCGGACACCATGTGCTACCTCACCGCCCTGCTCCCCGTCACCCAGGGTGTCGCCGTCTACGCCGGCCCTGACCCGGCACGCGGACACCCTGCGGGCCTCCGGGGACCCCCGGACCCGCGGCCAGCTCATGGCCGACACCCTGGTCGAACGCACCACCGGAAAGGCCGGCGGGATCAGCGGGATCGAAATCCAGCTCGTCATTACCGACCGCACCCTCTTTCAAGGCGACAGCGAACCCGCCCGCCTCCCCGGCTACGGCATAGTCCCCGCCGGCTGGGCCCGGGAAATGCTCACCAACGCCGGAAAAGACGCTGGGACGGGCACTGAGGCAAAGTGCTCGGCGGGAAAGGGCACAGGCAGGGAGCGAACGGGGGCGGCGGGAACAGGTCCCCACGCGGGGGACAGCACCGGAGAGAAGTCCGGGGACAACGAAATGAACGTCTGGCTCCGCCGGCTCTACACCGCCCCCGGAGCGGGCGAGCTCACCGCGATGGACTCCCGGGCACGGCTCTTCCCGGCCGGGCTCCGCCGCTTCCTCACCGCCCGCGACGACACCTGCCGCACCCCCTTCTGCGACGCCCCCATCCGCCACTTCGACCACATCATCCCCTGGCACCACAACGGCCCAACCACCCGGAACAACGGCGCCGGGCTCTGCGAAGCCTGCAACCACACCAAAGAAACCCCCGGCTGGAGTTCCAGACCACGCCCCGGACCCCGGCACACCCTCGACGTCACCACCCCCACCGGCCACAGCTACCAATCCACCGCCCCGCCACTCCCGGGGTCCCCGGTCCGCCACGCGGAGCCGGACCTGGTCGTGGCAAAGAGCCAGGACCACCGCCGCCAACGCCGCTCCAGGGCCAAAGACCTCCACCGCACACGCAGGCAGAGCCAACTCGCAGCCTGAACGAACAACTGACAGCTTGAACGAACGACTTGCAGCCCGACTAAAGAACGGTGGAGCGCCGCCGGTCTGCCTGGATGGTGCCGCCGTCGGCCTCCGCCTGGTCCGCGGCGGTGCCGCCGCCGCTGGACGCCGGTTTCGCCGAACCTGCCCACAACAAAACCGCCCGCCGATCGGAATGATCGGCGGGCGGCTTGTCGACACCCAATATATGGCGGCCGGATGGCAGCCGGTGACGGCTACCGGGCGGTGGCCTCGGCTGCTTCCGGCACAGGACCCGGGACGTCAGCCGCAGGCTTGCGCAGCTTGGCGCCTTCGACGTCCACGTCCGGCAGGATGCGGTCCAGCCAGCGCGGCAGCCACCAGGCCTTTTCGCCGAGCAGGTACATCACGGCCGGGACGATAGTCATCCGGACCACGAAGGCGTCAATCAGCACACCGAAGGCCATGGCGAACCCGAGCGGCCGGACCATGTTCAGGTGGGAGAAGATGAAACCCGAGAACACGCTGACCATGATGATCGCGGCCGCGGTGACCACGGCGGCGGCGTGGCTGAAGCCCGAGCGGACCGCGTGCTTGGCCGATTCGCCGTGCATGTACGACTCCCGCATGCCGGAGGCTATGAACACCTGGTAGTCCATGGCCAGGCCGAACAGCACACCGATGAGGATGATCGGCAGGAAGCTCAGCACGGCGCCCGGATTCTCGACGCCGAAGATGGGCCCGAGCCAGCCCCACTGGTAGACGGCGACAACGGCACCGAAGGCGGCGGCGAGCGAGAGCAGGAATCCGCCGGTCGCCAGCAGCGGCACCCAGATGGAGCGGAAGACCAGCAGCAGCAGGACCAGCGAGAGACCGACCACGATCGCCAGATACGGCGGCAGTGCGTCGCCGAGCTTGGTGGACACGTCGACGTTCCCGGCGGTCTGGCCGGTGAGCCCGATGCTGACGCCGGTGGTGTCCTTGATCTGGCCCTTTTCGGCGCGGAGTTCGGAGACCACCTGGACGGTGCTGGCGCTGGCCGGACCCTCGTTCGGGATGACCTGGAACACCGCGGTGCGGCGGTCCTCGCTCAGGGCCAGCGGCACGGCGGCGCTGACATTCCCCGTCCCGCGCAGGATGTCCGCGACGTCGAACTGACTGGCCTGGGCCTCGGCCTCGCTGAGTCCCTCGGGGAGGTCACCCACCACGATGATCGGGCCGGTCATGCCCTCGCCGAAGCTCCGCTTGGTGACGTCGTAGGCCTGGAAGGCCTGCGACGCGACCGGCTCGGAGCTGGCGTCCGGAAGTGCGAGCCGCAGCTGGGCGGCGGGCAGGGCCACCACGCCGAGCAGGACCACTCCGGCCAGCAGGGCCAGCCACGGATGGTTGGTGACGATGCCGCCCCAGCCGTGGCTGCTGCGGTATTCGTCCTTGGCACGGTCCTCGGTTTCGTGGCCAGGCGCCGCATTATGCCGGTCCGCCTTGGCCCAGGACCGCCTGGAGATCAGTTTCCGGCCAATGAGGGAGAGCATGGCCGGCGTCAGGGTCAGGGCCACGACGACGGCGACGGCCACCGTGGCGGCGGCCGAGAGGCCCATGACGGCCAGGAACGGAAGGCCCGGAACAACCAGGGCCGCGAGGGCGATGATGACGGTCAGGCCGGCGAAGAGCACGGCGTTGCCGGACGTGCCGGTCGCCAGCGCCACGGACTCCTCGGCGTCCATGCCGTTGAGGAGCTGGCCGCGGTGCCGGTTGACGATGAACAGCGAATAGTCGATCCCGACGGCGAGGCCGAGCATCAGCGCCAGCATCGGTGAGATGGAGCTCATGTCCGTGGCGCCGCTGAGGGCGAACGTGCCGCCCACGCCGACGGCCACTCCCACGAGGGCCATCAGGAGCGGAAGTCCGGCGGCGATCAGGGTGCCGAGCATGATGATCAGGACCAGGGCTGCAACCGCGATGCCGATTATCTCGGCAGCGCCGAAGAGCTCGGAGATGTCCTCGCTGATTTCCTTGCTGGGCAGTGCGGTGACGTTGGCGGCCGACACCTCCTTGACGATGTCCTGGACTTCCTGGCGGACCTCCGGGTTGAGTCCGTTGATGGAGGTCTTGAACTGGACCTGGGCGATGGCGGCCTTGCCGTCCTCGGAGACGAAGCGCAGGCCCTGCGAGGCCTCCAGCTGGCGGGCGCCAAGGGCGAGCTTGGCCGCGCCGGTTTCCAGTTCCTGGGTGCCGGCGTCGAGCTTTGCCTGGCCTTCGGCGAGGGCCGCTTTCTGCTGGCCGAGCCGTGCCTCGATCGCAGCGGCCGGCATGCCGGCGGCCGCCATCTGCTGTGCGGCAGCGTCCAGCTGGACCTTTCCGGCGGCGAGCTCGGCAGCGGCCGTTTCCAGCTTGGCCTTCCCGGCAGCGGACTGCTCCTTGCCGGCGGCCAGATCGGTGACGGCCGCCTCCAGCTGCGCCTGGGTAGCGAAGGGGTCAACCGTGCCCTGGACGTCCGGGAGGGTTTCGAGCTTGGTGAGCGCGGCCGTGACGGCGTCCTTGCCCGCCTGGCTGAACATGGCGTCGTTGGCTTCGAACACCACGCTGGCGGAGCCGCCGGAGGACGAGGGCAGCTCGGTCTTGAGCTTGTCCGCCATCTGTTGGGTTTCGGTGCCGGGGATCTGGAAGTTATTGGACAAGGTGCCGTGGAAGGCGGCTGCCGCACCACCGACGGCCACCATGACGGCGAGCCAGACGGAGATAACCAGCCAGCGGTGGCGGTAGGAGAACTTGCCGAGGCGGTAGAGCATCAGGGCCATGTCAGTGCCGATCTGGGGAAGGGGTGGCGGTGGAGTTGCCGGCCGGGGTGGTGGCCTGGGTAGCTGAAGGGGCAGTGTCGGCGCGGGCGAATCCGGAGCCCAGCAGGCTCATGGAATCGATCAGGAGGTGCCGGAGGGTGGAGAGGGATTCCGGGGTGAGGGATCCGCCGCATTGGGCGAACCACACGTCCATCGCGGCTTTGCCGCAGGAGATGACTGAGCCGGCCAGGGCGCGGAGGTACAGTTCGTCGAGTTCGACGCCGCCGCCGGCACTGAAGCGCTCGCGGGCCGCGGAAATGATCTGGGCCGTGCAGTGGTCCCAGGCTTCCAGCTCGGACCTGCTGAGTTGCGGATTGGCCTGGCCAAGGCTGTACAGCTCGGCCAGCGGCGCCACGGTCATCGGATCTGCGAGTTCCACGAGGGCGGCACGGGCCGATTCCATGAAGGGTTCCCCGACCGGCCGCAGCCGGAACTGCTGAAGCGCCGTGTCGAGGAAGCCGAAGGTGACGGCGGCAATGGCGGCTTCGGTGCTGCCGAAGTAGTTGAAGAAGGTACGGCGGGAGATGCCGGCGGCGTCGGCAATGTCCTCGACCGTGAAGTTGCCGGGCCCGTTGGAGCGGAGGAGCCCCAGGGCGGCGTCGGTGATCGCCTGTCGCGTGGCGGCTTTGTTCAACTCGCGGCGCGAGGGCACTCCGGACGGGGGATCCGACGCCGGAGGCGTGGCTGGGTGCGGGGAAACGGAAGTGGGCACGTAATTACACTACGTGCATGTTTGCACTCAGGGCAAGGTTTCTTCTGCGTTGGGCTTCGTCAGGTAAACGGACTGGCCGGTGGCGCCGGGTTCGCCCTCCGGAATGGGAATCGCGAACACGGCCGTGCCGTAGGCGCAGACCTCGGTCCAGGTCGTCCCCAGCTGCGAATTGTCAAAGCGCATGGCAACAATGGCGTTGGCTCCGCGCTGCTCTGCCTCGGTAACCATCCGGGCCATGACCTGCTGCCTGCTCTCGGCGAGCATGCGCGTCATCTCGGGCAATTCCCCGCCGCCGATTGAACGGAAACCGGCCAACATTTGGTTGCCGATATCCCGGGCACGGACGGTGAGCCCCATCACCTCGCCAAAAACAGCGTCTATCCGGTGGCCGGGGATGTCATTGGAAGTTACGATCAGCATGCCCTGAGCCTACCCATTCCGGGACGCACTGCCCGAATCAGCCACGGAGACCCGGCGCCATGTCGGCGCGGTGGCCCTTCCCAACTTTCACAGGTAGATGAAAGGTTCTGGACAGCTCCTGCAGAAGCGGCCGCCGGAGACTGGAACTACGTCTTGGAAGAGACAACAACCAATCGCAGCCGTCACCTTGCTGCAGTCCAGGAGATCGCACATGTCACGTACCAAGAGAATAACGCTCGCCATTTCGGCCGGGGCCCTGGCCCTGGGCGCCGGCCTGGGAGTCACCGGGATGGCCTCAGCAGCCACCACCCAGGCCCCCACGTCCAGTGCTTCGGCAGAAGCGGTGCCCGGCCCCTCCGACGGTCAGGGCATGCGCGGCGGCCATGGACCCGGCCGGGGCGGAGAGCGCGGCGGCGCACGGGCGGCCGAACTGGCCGCCAGGCTCGGCGTTGACGAGGCCAAAGTGACCGAGGCCCTGCAGGCCTTCCGGGACGCCAACAAGCCGACCACCCCGCCGGCCGAGGGCGCCAAGCCGGACCGCACCACCAGGGACGCGGCACTGGCGAAATCGCTGGCGGAGTCGTTGGGCCTTGAGGAATCCAAGGTCACCGCGGCCCTGGAGGAGCTGCGGACCGCGGCCCAGGCGGACCGCGCCGCGGCATTGAAGACCAAGCTGGATACGGCGGTCGCCGACGGCACACTGACCCAGGCCGAGGCGGACGCCGTCGCCAAGGCCGTCGAGAAGGGCGTGATTGGCGGAGGCAGGGGCGGACACTAGGCGCCACCGCCGACCCGTCTTGACGCGGTTTAACAGGGGAAGTCCCCGGGAGTTTCCCGGGGACTTCCCCTGTTAGGGCCGGCGCCGTTCAGGGCTGGTGCAGTCGGCTACGCCCTGGTGCCGGCCAGCTCGCGGTCTTCCGGCGATGCCGCGGGAGCGGCGGCAGCGGAGGGGTCGACGGCGGCGGTGTTGACTGCCGCGGCGTCGTCGGCTGTGTTGTCGACTTCGTCACGGAACGGGTCACCGGTGCGCGGTGCGTTGTACAGCGCTTCGTCAAGGATGCCCTGGCGCTTGGCCACGATCGTGGGGATCAGGGCCTGCCCGGCCACGTTGACCGCGGTGCGGCCCATGTCCAGGATCGGGTCGATCGCCAGCAGCAGCCCGACGCCGGCCAGCGGCAGTCCCAGCGTGGAGAGCGTCAGGGTCAGCATCACGACGGCGCCGGTGGTGCCGGCGGTCGCGGCGGAGCCGAGCACGGAGACGAGGGCGATCAGCAGATACTGGGTGACGTCGAGCTGGATGCCGAAAAACTGGGCCACAAAGATCGCCGAGATGGCGGGGTAGATCGCAGCGCAGCCGTCCATCTTGGTGGTGGCCCCCAGCGGGACGGCGAAGGAGGCGTAGGCGCGGGGGACACCCAGGCTGCGTTCGGTCACACGCTGGGTCAGCGGCAGGGTGCCCACCGAGGAGCGCGAGACGAAGGCCAGCTGCACGGCTGGCCAGACGCCGGAGAAGTACTGCTTGATGGACAGGCCATGGGCGCGGACCAGGACCGGGTAGACAACGAACAGCACGAGGGCCAGGCCCACGTAGATGGCGAAGGTGAACTTGCCCAGGGAGCCGATGGTGTCCCAGCCGTAAATTGCCACAGCGTTGCCGATCAGGCCGACGGTGCCGATCGGGGCGATCCGGATGATCCACCAGAGGACCTTCTGGATCACGGCCAGGGCGGAGGCGTTGAGCGTCAGGAAGGGTTCGGCCGCCTTGCCCACCTTGAGCGCCGCGATGCCGACGGCGACCGCGATCACCAGGATCTGCAGGACGTTGAAGCTCACCGCGGTGGTGGCGACGCCCTCGGTCACGGTGGTGCTGGCGCCGAGGCCCAGGAAGTTCTTCGGGAACAGCCCGGTCAGGAACGCCCACCAGTCACCGGACTTGCCGGCGTATTTGGCTTCCTGCGTGATTCCGGTGTTGGCGCCGGGCTGCAGGAACACGCCCAGGCCGATGCCGATCAGCACGGAGATCAGTGCGGTGATGGCGAACCAGAGCAGCGTGTTCCAGGCCAGCCGGGCGGCGTTGGACACGGCCCGCAGGTTGGAGATGGAGCTGACCACGGCGGTGAAGATGAGGGGCACGACGGCAGTCTGCAGCAGCGAGACATAGCTCGAGCCGATGGTCTGCAGTGTGGCGCCGAGGGCGTTGGGGCTCGCCTTGGTGCTGCCCGTGTACTTGGCCAGCAGGCCCAGTCCCAGGCCCACGATCAGGGCGGCGATGATCTGGAAGCCGAACGAGCCGGCCCATTTGGGCAGCTGGAAGCCGGTCTTTCCGGCGGGTGCGGGGGTGCTTGTCTGAGTGCTCACCGGATCACGCTAGGTCCGGCGCCACTAGCACGTCGAACGGATGTTGAGAAATATGACGCGGCACCTTTTCGGCCAATGAGGCCGGAACCCTGCAACGGCGCCGGAGGACACCCCGTGTGTGAAGTTATTCCCGGGCCGGTTGTGGCGATTGTCTCCCACGTTGCCCGGGATTTGAGCCGAGGTGACAGTTCGCGCCCGTGGGGTGGACGATCATGGGCGCGAACTGTCACCTCAACGGTGCTGACTCGGCAGTGCGCTTGCCGGCGGCGCTGACTCGGCAGTGCGCTTGCCGGCGGTGCTACCCGAGCAGGGCGCTTGCCGGCGGCGCTACCGGAGCAGGGCGCGCTTGAGGGTGTCGAGGCCGACCGAGCCGATGTTGAGGGCCTTGGTGTGGAAGGCCTTCAGCTCGAAGCCGGGGCGGGATTCAAGCTCGGCGCGGATCTGCTCCCAGAGCCGCTGGCCCACCTTGTAGGACGGCGCCTGGCCCGGCCAGCCGAGGTAGCGGGTGAACTCGAAGTTCAGCTGGCCTTCGCTGATCGCGAGGTTCTGCTGGAGGAACCCGTAGCCCTTGTCCGGAGTCCAGGTGCCCGACCCCCAACGCTCGGGCACCTCCAGCTCCAGGTGGACGCCGATGTCGAACACCACGCGGGCGGCCCGCATGCGCTGCATATCCAGCATGCCCATGTGGTCACCGGGATCCTTGAGGTAGCCCAGCTCCTGCATCAGCTTCTCGGCGTAGAGTGCCCAGCCTTCGCCGTGCCCGGAGGTCCAGCAGACGTTCCGGCGCCACTTGTTGAGCAGTTCGCGGCGGTAGGTGGCGGTCGCTATCTGCAGGTGGTGGCCCGGGACGCCCTCGTGGTAGACCGTGGTGGTCTCGGCCCAGGTGGTGAAAGTGTCCTCGCCCGGCGGCACGGACCACCACATGCGGCCCGGGCGGCTGAAGTCGTCCGAGGGGCCGGTGTAATAGATGCCGCCCTCGTCGGTCGGGGCGATCCTGCACTCCAGGGTCTTCATGACGTCGGGGATGTCGAAGTGCACGCCGGAGAGGTCGGCCACGGCCTTGTCGGAGAGTTCCTGCATCCACACCCGGAGCGCCTCGGTGCCCTTGAGCTGCCGGGCGGGATCGTTGTTGAGGACTTCCTTGGCTTCCTCGATCGTGGCGCCGGGGCGGATTTCCCCGGCCACCCGCTCCTGTTCGGCGATCAGGCGGTCGAGTTCCTGCACGCCCCAGGCGTAGGTTTCCGCTAAGTCCACGGCGGCGCCGAGGAAGACGCGGGAGGCCAGTGCGTAGCGTTCGCTGCCCACAGCGTCCTTCTCCGGCGCTGCGGGCAGCAGTTCGGACTCCAGGAAGCCGGCCAGCCGGGAGTAGGCCACCCGGGCATCAGCGGCGCCGGCGTCGAGCCTGGCCTGAAGCTCCGGCGAAAGCGGCCCTTCGGCTATCTTGGCGCCGGCCGCGAGCTTCGCGAAGAAGCCGTCCGGTGCGGCGTACTTGGTGGTCTGCTCGATGACGATTGCGACCTGTCGGGCTGCGGAGACCTTGCCGTCGTCCTTGGCGGCGCGCAGGGACTTGATATAGCCGTCGATGGCGCCCGTGACGCTGTGTGCCCGGCCCGCGATGTGCTCCCAGTCCTCGGCGGTGGCCGTGGGCATGAGATCGAAGATGGCGCGGATCTGCTGGGCGGGCGACTCGATGTTGTTCAGCTCGGCCAGGTCCCAGCCGGATGCGTGGAGTTCCAGTTGCAGGCCCAGGCGCTCGCGCATGGCATCCAGGGTGACGGCGTCGACGTCGTCCGCCGGCCCCAGGCCCTCCAGCGCCGCCAGCGTCTCGCGCGCGGCGGCGGCGAACTCCTCGTGCCCGGCGGGGGAGAAGTCCTGGTATTCGGTCTCGTGCCCGGGGATCCCGAGCTCGGTGGCGAAGCTTGGGTTCAGCCGGATCAGGGTGTCCGTGAAGGCATCGGCGACGGCATCGATGGCGGTGTGCGGGCGCACTGGAACGGTGTTGTTGGCGGCAGTGTTGTCAGTGGGTTCGGTAGTCACCCGAAAGACATTAGCCGGGCCGGCGCCGTTATGAAAGGGTTGCTGCACTTTTCCCGGGCCCGGCCGGCCCCGGTGGCCCGGAGGCTTTAGCCGCGGCTGCGCTTCCAGGAACCGGGTCCTGGCTTCGGTGCCAGCTGCAGCTGCTGCCGGCGGATCCAGTGCCGGGCGCTTGGCTTCTGCGGCTCGGCCGGTTCGCCGCCGCCCACGGACAGCACGACGGCGGCCAGCGCCGCAAGTTCCTCCGGCGTCGGCTCGCCCTTGACGACGGCGAACAGCGGCGGCCCGGCCGCCGGCGTCTCCCCGGGCTCAACCGCGGGGTGGGTGGACGTCACAGCGGGATGTTCCCGTGCTTCTTGGCGGGCAGGCTGGCGCGCTTGTCCCGCAGGGCACGCAGGCCCTTGATGACCTGCACCCGGGTCTCGGACGGGGCAATGACCGCGTCCACGTAGCCGAGCTGGGCGGCCTGGTACGGGTTGAGCAGCTCTTCCTCGTACTGCCGGATGACCTCGGCGCGCTTGCCCTCGACGTCGCCGCCCTCCGCCGCGACCGCTGCGAGCTCGCGGCGGTACAGGATGTTGACGGCGCCCTGGGCACCCATCACGCCGATCTGCGCGGTGGGCCAGGCCAGGTTAAGGTCCGCGCCGAGCTTCTTGGAGCCCATCACGATGTACGCCCCGCCGTAGGCCTTGCGCGTGATGACCGTCAGCTTCGGCACGGTGGCCTCGGCGTAGGCGTAGAGCAGCTTCGCGCCGCGGCGGATAATGCCCTGGAACTCCTGGTCCTTGCCCGGCAGGAAGCCCGGCACGTCCACGAGCGTGATGATGGGGACATTGAAGGCGTCACAGTGCCGGACGAAGCGGGCGGCCTTCTCCGAGGCGGCGATGTCCAGGGTGCCGGCGAACTGCATCGGCTGGTTGGCGACGATGCCCACGGTGTGGCCCTCGACCCGGCCGTAGCCGATCATCACGTTCGGGGCGTAGAGGGACTGCATCTCCAAAAAGTGCGCGTCGTCCACGATCTGTTCGATGACCTTGCGCATGTCGTACGGCTGGTTGGCCGAATCCGGGATTAGTGCGTCCAGGGCGAGGTCATCGTCCTCGAGCTCCAGCTCCTGGGTGTGCTCCAGCACGGGGGCTTCGGCGAGGTTGTTGGAGGGCAAAAAGTCCAGGAGTTCGCGGACGAACTCGATGGCGTCGGCCTCGTCTGAGGCGAGGTAGGTGGAGGTGCCGGTGTTGGCGTTGTGCTGCCGGGCGCCGCCGAGGGTCTCCATGTCCACGTCTTCGCCCGTGACGGTCTTGATTACGTCCGGGCCGGTGATGAACATGTGGGAGGTCTTGTCCACCATGACCACATAGTCGGTCAGGGCAGGGGAGTAGGCCGCGCCGCCGGCGGAGGGACCCATAATAAGGGAGATCTGCGGGACCACGCCGGAGGCATGGACGTTGTTGCGGAAGATGTCCGCGAACATCGCGAGCGACGCAACGCCTTCCTGGATTCGGGCGCCGCCGCCGTCGAGGATGCCGACCACGGGGCAGCCGTTGCGCAGCGCGAATTCCTGGACCTTGACGATCTTCTCGCCGTTGACCTGGCTCAGCGAGCCGCCGTAGACCGAAAAGTCCTGGCTGTAGACGGCCACGGGGCGGCCGTCCACGGTGCCGTAGCCGGAGACCAGGCCATCGCCCAGGGGCTTCTTCTTCTCCATGCCGAAGGCGGTGGAGCGGTGCACGGCGAGTGCGTCGAACTCGACGAAGGAGCCGGCGTCCAGCAGCAGATCGATGCGCTCGCGGGCAGTGTTCTTGCCGCGGGCGTGCTGCTTCTCGATCGCTTCCGGGCCGGAGGGCTGCTCAGCACGGGCCTGGCGGTCGCGGAAATCGGCAATCTTTCCCGCGGTCGTGGTCAGATCGTGGCTCATCAAGTGTCTCCGGCTCTGTCGCTGATAGTCTGCTGAATCGTGTGGTGCTGGCGGTGCTGTGGTGCGCCGGCCCTGTGCCGCGTGGCGCTTTAGCTGGTATCCACAAAAGCCGGGCCTTGATGGCAAGTCTAGTGACGCTATTGGCCCATGCCGCTGTAGAAAACCTACAAGATTCACCCCCACTCCCACCGGAACCACCACGTGGGCGCGGGCGCCGATTGTCCGGACGGGCGCGGCGCGTCAATGTTACTCACCAGTAACTTGTGTCGGCTAGAGTGTGCTCATGACTTTGAGCAACGACGCTTCGGGCACCGCCCCGCAGTCCCAGCAGCCAGGGCCCTACCAGGCCGCCGGTTCCCTCCAGGGCCGCACCCTCCTCATCTCCGGCGGAAGCCGCGGGATCGGCCTGGCCATCGCCACGCGCGCCGCGCGCGACGGCGCCAACATCGTTCTGATGGCCAAGACCGGCCAGCCGCACGCCAAGCTGGAGGGCACGGTCTACTCCGCCGCCGAACAGATCGAGGAAGCTGGCGGCCAGGCCCTGCCGCTGGTCGGGGATGTGCGCAACGACGCCGACGTCGCCGGTGCGGTGGCCGCCGCCGTCGAACGCTTCGGCGGGATCGACATCGTCATCAACAACGCCTCCGCGATCGACCTGTCCAAAACCGACAACGTCGACATGAAGCGCTACGACCTCATGCAGGACATCAACGTCCGGGGCACCTTCCTGCTCTCCAAGCTCGCCCTGCCCGCGCTGCGCGAATCCCATGCCGGCCAGATCCTGACGCTCTCCCCGCCGCTGAACCTGGACCCGAAGTGGGCCGGCATGCACCTGGCGTACACCATGGCGAAGTACGGCATGAGTCTGACCACCCTGGGCCTCGCCGAGGAACTGAAGGTCGACGGCATCAGCGTGAACTCGCTGTGGCCCTGCACCCTGATCAACACGGCCGCCATCCGTAACCTGCCGGGCGGCGACCGGATCGTCCAGGGCGCCCGCGGCCCCGAAATCATGGCGGATGCGGCCCACGCCGTCCTGACCAGCAGCAACGCCATCCCGGAATCGGGCAGCTGGAGCGGGAACTTCTACACCGACGAACAGGTCCTCGCGGCCGCCGGCGTCACGGACTTCACCCCTTACAGCCTGGGCGCCCCGGAAGAGAAGCTGATTCCTGACATCTTCCTCTGAGTTTCCTGCGGCTTCCGATGGTCCAGTGAACAGCCAGCACCGCCGAAATTACCCACTATTGCGGGTTCGACGCCGGAAATCCGCGGTGTTTCGGCCCAACCCGCCGTTGGTGGCGTTGAGAGGTGGGGACGTTCCTTCGGGCGAGTGCCGGAGCCGACGGCAGCGTAACTCGGTAGGATTCAATGCATGGAAGCCGCGCAGGAAGTCCCGGACCGTCCGCCCCTTGATGTGATCGCCCTCAGTGATGAGGCGTTCCTCTCCGCCAACGGCATTCCGCGGCTCACGGTGCTGGGCTCCACCGGCTCCACGAACGCGGACCTGCTGCGCGGCGTCACCGAGGATCCCGCCGCATACCCGGATCTCACCGTGCTCACCGCCGAATACCAGAGCGCCGCCCGCGGCCGCCTGGAGCGCCGCTGGGAAGCGCCGGCCAACAGCTCGGTCTCCGTCTCGCTGGTGCTGCGCCCGGTCAACGCAGAGGGACGCCCGCTGCCGACCCAGAGCTACTCCTGGCTCTCGCTGCTGGCGGCCCTGGCCCTGCGCGAGGCGCTGCTGGAGACGGCCGGCATTCCGGCGGAACTCAAGTGGCCCAACGACGTCCTGGTGCGCGGCCGCAAGATCGCCGGCATCCTGGCCCAGCTGGGCCCGATGGCCGGCGGCGCTGTGCCGCCCGTCGTGCTGGGGACCGGGCTGAACGTCACCCTTACGGAAGCCGACCTCCCGGTACCCACCGCCACGTCCGTCCTGCTGGAACACCCGACGACGGTGGACCGGACCGAGTTGCTTAAGAGCTACTTATCCCGGTTCGCCACGCTCTACCGCAGCTTCTGCAACGCCGACGGCGATCCCGCCGCCGGGATGGCCGGCGGCCCCTCGCTGCACAAGCGGGTCGAGCACCTGCTGACGACGCTTGGCAAGCAGGTCCGCGCCCAGCTGCCCGGCGACCACGAACTCATCGGCCACGCCACCCGCCTGGATGACTACGGCTCGCTTATGGTGGTCGATTCCGGGGGACACGAGCACGTGGTGACGGCCGGCGATGTGGTGCACCTGCGGCCCTGGACACGTCCGGACCAGAATGCAGGTCACGAAAGCGGTTATGCGTAAAGGGCTCCTCCCGGGCGAGCAGGTAATTGTGGTGACCCGGCCGCAGCCCAGGACCCTGATTGCCCCGGCGCTGCTGTTCATCCTGGTTCCGGCGCTGGCCGCCTACGCCAGCGCCTGGATTGTGAAGGGCGGGCCCGCCCGGCTGGCCCCGCTGATGAAGGCGTCCACCAGGGAGTGGACGCCGTGGCTGATCGGGGCGTGCGTTACGCTGGCGGCCTGGGTGCTGCTGGGCTACTGCCTGCCGAGAGTCATGAGCTGGCACGCCACCAAATACATCCTGACGAGCCAGCGGCTGGTGGTCCGGTACGGCATGCTGCGGCGGCGCGACCTGCAGGTCTCCCTGGCCACCATCCGTAATGTGGTCATCCATCAGTCGTTGTTCCAACGCGTATTGCGCTCCGGGAATATATCCTTGGATACCGGGTACCCCTCCAGCACGGTGGTCCCCGACGTTCCGGAAGCCGCGACGTTCCGCAACTTCATCCTCGACGCCATTGACGACCTGCCGCAGGGCGGGGTCCTGGGTGCCGGGGGAGGGCCGTACAGTGCCGACGGGGCCTGGCCTGAGGAGACGAGAGAAGGTGGAAGAGATGAGCGCTGAGAACGTACGCCACGACACGGGACTGCTGGCCGAGGAGCCGTCACACGTCTCGGATGCCTTCGTCGAGACCGCCAGCCTCGAAGCAGCCGTCCTCGATTCCCTCGCCGAAGGCTCGGATGACGCCGCGGACTCCGCCGCCGGCGAGCAGACCGGCGCTGCACCGGCTGAACCCGACGACGCCGATTCCGTGGACACCGACTCGGACCCGTCCGATGCCGAGTTCGCGGCGGACACCAATTTCGACGCCGACGCCGACGCCGACAGTAAAGCAGAGACGGCTGCCGCCGCGCCGCCGACCGGAACCATGTCCGCCGAACGCGTTGCCCTGAAGGCCCTCGAGCAGCGGCTGCTCGGCGGGGAACGCAAGCTCCGCCGCCGCGAAGTCGCATCCGGCGCCGGACTGTCCCTGCTCTCCGCCCGGAAACTCTGGCGGGCCCTGGGCT
Source organism: Pseudarthrobacter linnaei (assembly GCF_055412825.1). NCBI lineage: Bacteria > Bacillati > Actinomycetota > Actinomycetes > Micrococcales > Micrococcaceae > Pseudarthrobacter > Pseudarthrobacter linnaei. Next base: position 7,590 of record NZ_JBVAYX010000008.1, on the reverse strand, counting down.
TTCCCAACATCGGGGACGAGGACGTCGCCTTCACCGAACGCGACCAGGCCGCGCTGAACACCATCGTGGACCTGGTCCGCGCCGGCAAACTCACCGAGGAAGCCGCCATCTCCGTGACCCGCGCCATCGGCCAGATGACGGACCGCATGGTGGTCTGGCAGGTCGAGGCCCTCGTCGAGGACATGGTCCAGAACCAGGGCGTCACCGACGCCGTGGCCCGCAAGCGCCTGGTCGGCGAACTGCCGTCCCTCGTGGACGCGCTCGAGGAAATGCTGCTCTACTCCTGGCGCCGCCAGCTCAACGCCGGCGTCCAGCGCCTTGCCGTGCGCGCGGAGGCCGGGCTGGCGTCCAGCGAGGAAGGCCGTGAAGGCGACGAGGATGACGCCCCGCTGCCGCTGGCACGGGCCGTCGGCTTCGCGGACCTGGTCTCCTACACGAGCCTGTCCCGCCGCATGAACGAAAAGACCCTCGCGCAGCTGGTGCAGCGCTTCGAGAACAAGTGTGCCGAGATCATCTCGGTGGGCGGCGGGCGCCTGGTGAAGACCGTCGGCGACGAGGTCCTGTACATCGCCGAGACTCCCGCCGCCGGCGCCGAGATCTCCCTCGCCCTCTGCCAGGCCTTCACCGACGACGAAATCCTGCCGCAGGCCCGGGTGGCCATGGTGTGGGGCCGCATCCTGTCCCGGCTGGGGGACATCTACGGTCCGACGGTCAACCTGGCGGCGCGGCTCACCGCGCTGGCGGATCCGGGGACGGTGCTGGTGGATTCCATGACCGCGGCCGCGCTGGAACAGGACGACCGGTTCGTCCTGTATCCGCGACCTGCCGAAGACGTCCGGGGCTTCGGTGAGATCCACCCGGTGCAGCTCCAGCGCGGCAGCGGCCGCGGCCTCGTCCTGGACTAAAAAACCCCCGGGCTGCGCCGATGCTGTTCCGTGCGGACGCGACGCGCCCGGGTTTTTCAAATCGATAGCTAATATGCGATAGTCGAAGCTATCCGACACCAGCCAGGGCCGATGCCCCATGCTTGGATGCCGTGACCCGGGGGGACACCGCACATATGAAGACCTTTCTGTCGGCACTGCGGCCAAAAACCCGCCGACCGGGTGCGGCACGCCCTCTCACCGCCCGCCGCCGGCGTTTTATGGCCGGAACCGGCCTTGCTGCCGCCTCCGCCGTCCTCATCACGGGCGCCATCATCTATCCGGGGTTTAAGACCACTGAGGTGGAGTTGAACGATGGTGGGGTGTGGGTGGTGTCGAAGTCGAAGAATGCTGTGGGGCGGTTGAATTATCCGTCGCGGGTGCTGGATGGGGCGGTGACGCCGGCGAGTACGACGTTTGATGTGTTGCAGGATGCTGGGACGGTGTTTGTTGATGACAGTGCCGGTTCGACGTTGAACCAGGTGTCGGCGGCGAACATGCGTTTGGGTGGGGATAAGAAGCTGCCGGGGTCCGCGGCGGTGAGTTATGGGTCGAAGGTCATGTCGGTGACGGATGCGGCCAAGGGGACGGTGTGGGCGCTCTCGCCGTCGACGGTGAATGGTTTTGATGAGGAGAGTTCGGAGCCGGTTTTGACGGGCTCGGCCGGGACGGTGTCGGCGGTCGGGGCCGATGACCGGATTTACAGTGCGGATCCGAAGTCCGGGCAGGTCACGGTGACGAGTGTGGATGCCGGGGGTGCGGTGACGGATTCAGCGGTGAGTTCGTGGGACGGGCTCAAGGGTGCCGGGGATCTGCAGTTGGCGGTCGTGGGGGACCAGCCGGTGGTGCTGGATGCGGGGCGGGGGAAGTTGTTCCTGCCGGGCGGACGTGAGCTGGCGTTGGCGGAGGCGCGGGATGCGAAGCTGCAGCTTTCGGGTCCGGCGGCGGATGCGGTGGCGGTCGCGACGCCGAAGGCGCTGCTGCGCCAGCCGCTGGATGGTTCGACGGCGAAGACGGTCACGTTCGGCGGGCAGGGTGTTCCGGCGGCGCCGGTGCAGCTGGCCGGGTGTGTGCATGCGGCGTGGTCGGGGGCGAACAAGTATGTCCGTGAGTGTGTCAATGATGCCGATGACAAGACCGTGGATGTGCCCAAGGCCAGTGCGTCGCCGTCGTATGCGTTCCGGGTGAACCGGGACCTGGTGGTCCTCAATGATGTGAATTCCGGCAATGTCTGGCTGGTCAACCAGAACATGCAGCTCGTCAACAACTGGGACGACGTCGTCCCGCCCAAGCAGACCTCCGACGACGCGGACAAAGATTCCGCCGACGAGGTCCAGCAGACCGTCCTGCCGGACCGCACCAAACCCAACAGCGCCCCCGTGGCCAATCCGGACAGCTTCGGTGTCCGCGCCGGCAAGACCACCATCCTCCCCGTACTCGACAACGACACCGACCCCGACGGCGACATCCTCACGGTCCAGGCCCCCGACCCGGTCAAATCCGGACTCCTGGCGCCGATCTACGGCTCCACCGGCTTCCAGGTCAGCGTCCCGGCGGAGCAGACCGGCTCGGAGACCTTCAAATATTCGGCAGACGACGGCCGCGGACTCTCCGCCACCGCCGATGTCACGCTCACCGTCATCCCCGCGGGGGAGAACTCCGCGCCGCGGCAGAAACCCAACCGGAACACCTCCCTCATGGTGCAGTCCGGCAAGCTTGTCACCCAGAACATTCTCCCGGACTGGATCGACCCCGACGGCGACGACCTCTACGTCGTCAGCGCCACCAGCAGCGACCCCCGGGACCAGGTCAAGGTCCGTCCCGACGGCCTGCTCAGCTTCCAGGATGCCGGCGCCGAGCCCGGCCGCAAGATCGTCACCGTCACGGTCTCCGACGGCCAGTCCAGCACCGAAGGCAAGATCACCGTCGACGTCCGGGCACCCGGCGCCCTGCCGCCGATCGCCAACGCGGACCACCTCGTCGCCGTCGCAGGGATGGACACCGTCGTCGCCCCGCTCAAGAACGACTCGGATCCCCAGGGCGGAGCGCTGCGCCTTGCCCAGGTCACCCCGGACGGCAACTCCACCGCAACGATGGGCGCGGACCAGCAGACCTTCACGTTCAACTCCACCGCCCAGGGCGCCCACTACGTCACCTACCTCGTAACCAACGGCCCGGCCAGCGCCCAGCAGCTGGTCCGGGTCGACGTCGTGCCCGGCAACGGCGACGGCGCCCCGGTGGCCGTGCGGGACACCGCCCTGCTCCCCAGCGGCGGCAGCGTGCTGGTGGATGTCCTGGGCAACGATTCCGACCCCTCCGGCGGTGTGCTGGTGGTCCAGTCCGTCACGGCCGAAGACGGGCAGCCCGTGAGCGTCTCCGTGCTGGACCACTCGGTGGTCCGGATCACCGACATCCGCGCGCAGGGCCAGCTCAACGTCACCTATACTATCTCCAACGGCAAGTCCTCAGCCAGCGGCGAGATCGCCGTCCTCGTGGTCCCGGCCCCCGCCAAACTCCAGGCACCGCAGGCCAAACCGGACGAAGCGACCGTGCGGGCCGGCGACGTCGTCACCATCCCCGTCCTTGAGAACGACACCGACCCCAACGGCGGGAAGCTGACCCTCGAACCGGTCCTCGCGCAGCAGCCCGACGCCGCGGACGGCCGCATCTTCCCCTCCGGCAACACCCTGCGCTTCATCGCCGGCGAAGCGCCCAAAACCGTGTACGCGATCTACAAGGTCACCAACGACTCCGGACAGTCGGACTCCCAGCAGCTCACCATCCGGATCCAGGCCCGCGACGACGAGCGGAACACCCGCCCGGTGCCGAAAAACCTGACCGCCCGCGTCGTGGCCGGGATGGTGGTCCGTATCCCCGTGCCGCTGGACGGCATCGACTCCGACGGCGACTCCGTCCAGCTGATCGGTATCGACAAGGCCCCCGCCATGGGAACGGCCGTGGTCAAGGACGGCTACCTCGAATTCACCGCCACCGGCAACGCTGCCGGGACCGACACCTTCAACTACCGTGTCCGGGACCGGATCGGCGCCGAAAACACCGGAACCGTGATTGTCGGCATCGCCCCGCCGGAAGCCAACAACCAGAAACCCATCGCCATGGACGACGCCGTCGACGTCCGCCCCGGCCGGAAGATCGCCGTCGACGCCCTCAGCAACGACTCGGACCCCGACGGGGACCCGATCAGCCTGGTCTCCAACGCCTTCGAAGCCCGCCCCGAACTGCAGGTGGAAGCAGCCGACGGCGGCAAGGTGCTCCTCACCGCCCCCGGCACCGCCGGCAACGAGAGCGTCAGCTACAAAATCCAGGACGACAAAAAAGCCCAGGGCAGCGCCGTGATCCGCGTCCGGATCAGCCCGGACGCAGCCCTCAAGCTCCCGCTCGCCAAGGACGACGTGGTCACCCCCGCGGAGACCCTCGGCAAGTCCGCCGTCGACGTTCCAGTCTTGAAGAACGACTCGGACCCCGACGGCGTCGCCTCCGAACTCAAGGTCTCCCTGCCTGACGGCAACCCGAACGCGCGCGTCGGAGGCGACGGCAACGTCGTCGTGGCCCTGGTCCCGAAGGACCAGCTGGTCCCGTACACCGTCACCGACGTCGACGGTCAAAGCTCGACGGCGGTCATCTGGGTTCCCGGGCAGGGCGAGCAACACCCCAGCCTGGCGCGCACCGACGTCGTGGAAGTGATGGCCGGCCAGGAAATCACCCTCGACCTGAACGAATACGTCCGGGTCCGGGACGGGCGCACCCCGCGCATCACGCAGGTGGACAAGGTCCGGGTGCAGGGGGCCGCGACCGAGAACGTCGTGGCCGGGAACGGCTCCGCGCTGCGCTACGCCGCGCTCGAGGACTACGTCGGCCCCGGCTCCGTGACGTTCGAGGTCACCGACGGCACAGGACCGGACGATCCGCAGGGCCTCACCTCGACCCTGAGCATCATCACCAAGGTCCTTCCGGACCCGAACGCCAACCACCAGCCCACCTTCAGCGGCACCGATCTCGAGGTGCCGAAGGCCGAATCCGTCAGCCTGGAGCTCGGCAACCTCGCCAAGGACGTGGACTCCGGGGACCAGGAGAAGCTCAAGTTCGAGCTCGACGGCACCCTGCCGGACGGGTTCAAGGCAACGATCGACGGCCACGCCCTCAAGGTCACCGCGGAAGCCACGCTCGCCGCGGGACGCCAGGGGACCATCCCGCTGAAGGTCACCGATGGCCGCTCCGAACCGGTCAAGGCTACGGTGGCCGCCACCGTCGTCGCCTCCAACCGGCCCCTCCCGACGGCCAACGAGGACGTCATCGAGGGGGCCAATGCGGGCAGGACCGAGACCATCAATGTCCTGGCCAACGACTTCAACCCCTTCGGTGAGACCCCGCTGAAGATCATCTCGGCGACGGTCGAAACCGGCTCCGCCGCCGGCGCCCCGGCCGTGAACGGGGACTCGATCACGGTCACTCCCGCCGAGGGCTCCAAGGGCGTGATGGTGATCCGCTACACCGTGCAGGACAAAACCGAGGACCCCACGCGTCAGGCGAGCGGCCGGGTGCGCATCACGGTCCGGGATAAACCGGATGCCCCCTCGGCGCCGTCCGCGACGGACGTCCGCAGCCGCACCGCCGTGCTCAAGTGGGCGCCGCCGTCGGACAACGGCGCTGCCATCAGCAAGTACACCGTCAGCTCCAGCGGCTTCAGCCAGGACTGCCCCACCACCACGTGCACGCTTAGCGGCCTGACCAACGACGTCAAGTACGTCTTTACCGTCACCGCCACAAACGAGGTGGGGGAGTCAGCGCCCTCGGCGGCGTCCAACGAAATCCGGCCCGATGAGAAGCCGTCCCCGCCGGAGGCCCCGACGGTCAAGGCCGGCGACAAGAACATGGTGATTAACTGGGCCCCGGCCAAGACCGAGGGCTCGGCCGTCAAGAGCTACAACCTGGAGATCTCCCCGCCGCCGGCGACCGGGATTGGCGTGAAGAACGGCGTCACCGGCCTGAACTACACCTGGCCGGGACTGACCAACGGCGTGCGCTACAAGGTGCGTGCCCAGGCCGTCAACGAGCTTGGCCCGTCTGAGTGGGGGATCTACTCGGCGGAGGACAACCCCGCCGGTGTCCCGGCAGCCCCGGCGGCACCAACGACGGCAGTTGACTCCGCCGTGGGCACCTCGAACCAGCTCAAGGTGAACTGGGCCGAACCGAACACCAACGGCGACGCGATCAAGAACTACTACGTCACCATGAGCGGCGGCGGCGGGACCACCCAGACCCAGATGGTGGCGGGGACGGTCCGGACAGCGAACTTCACCGCGAACAACTCCGAGGCGTCCTACACCTTCACTGTCCAGGCCGAAAACAAGGCCGGCAAGGGCGCGGTCAGCGCAGCGTCGGCGCCGCGCCGTGCCACCGGCAAGCTCTCGACGGTCTCCGGCGTCAGCGTCGTACCTGCCAACACCGGCGGTGCGGGCCGGGCGGTGACGATCGACTTCCGGGAACTCACGAGCGCAGAGCGCAACGGCTCCGCGGCCAATGAGGTCAGCTACGCGTACAGGGCCAGCACCGGCCAGTCCGGCCCCATCCGGCCCGGGCAGACCGTGGGCGGGTTCGCGAACGGGGCCGCCACGACCATCACGGTGACCGCGAACTCCACGGTGGCCCCCAGCTCCAATGGCAGCGCCGGCGCGTCCACGACCCCGTTCGGTGCTCCCGGGACGCCCTCGGCCTCCGGTCAGAACGGGGCTGAAAACCAGAAGGCGCTGACCCTCAGCTGGTCCTCGCCATCGACCTCCACCAACGACGTCGCCAAGACCCAGATCAACATCGACGGCGGAGGCTGGCAGGATGTGAGCCCCTCCGGCAGCAGGACGGTCAATACCGGAGGCTACGACGAGCCGCACTCCATCCAGGTCCGGACGGCCAACTCGGTAGGAACCTTCGGTGCGACTGCCACGGCGACCGCGAAGTCCGGTCCGCCGCAACGCGTCTGGTCCACCCGGGTCAAGACTTCCGATCCGAACTTCGTGCGCACCTGCACGTACACGCTGGGCGGCTCGAACTACCGTCCCACGCCGTACTTCGACTGCGACGGCGTCAACAACGGGGACTCGCCCCCGTGGTTCTACAAGAACAGCGGGGAGACCATCGTGGTCAAGTGCTACGTCGTGCAGAACGACAACTGGACCAACTCCCCGGACACCGAGTGGTACCGGGTGGAATCTGGTTCCAACCGGAACGTTGGCCGGTACATAATCGCGGGGCACACCCAGCTTGGTGCGCCGTACAGCCTCGGGATCCCCCGATGCTGAGCGCGGCAGGGAAGTCCTCCCCATCGCAGGCCCCGGGCACGTTCGGTAGGCTGTCGCGGGAAGTGGGGGCCTGGTCTCGGGTCCGCCACGGGAATCACTACCCCTTATTGAAGGAAGTCTGAAGCTGTGACACGTCTTTTCGCCACGCTGGGGTCCAGGAAGCCGGGCTCTGGTCATCCGGGGTCACACAAACGGCGCAACAAGCTCATCGCCGTCACCGCCTCCATCTCCGCTGCCGCGGTGCTGGTCACGGCTGCCGTCATCTATCCGGGGTTTAAGACCACTGAGGTGGAGTTGAACGATGGTGGGGTGTGGGTGGTGTCGAAGTCGAAGAATGCTGTGGGGCGGTT